>CBFGOP010000036.1:0-18444 GCA_965650415.1 uncultured Prosthecobacter sp.
TCTTACACTGATCACAATGGAGCTAAGCGACATAGAGGCGCAAACCTCTTCTAAATTCGCCTCAAATCACTCGGCACTGATCACTATTCAAATTTTTCTCTCCTCATCACCGCCGCTGTTCCCCACAACACCGCTGGAACACCAAGCGAAAACGCCAACCCCCATGCCGGCTGATCTCGGCCAACGGTCCCGATCCATGCGAAGAGAAACCCCATCGGCAGGGCGCCGCAGGCGAGCGCGATGACAAACTTGCCGAATGACATCCGCAACAATCCCGCCATGCAGGCGAGCACTTCGGGCAAAATCGGCAGGGCGCGGCTCATTGCCACCACCCACGCACCGCTTTTTTCGAACAGGGTTTTACCTTTCTCGAAGTCCTGATCGCCCAGCCATTTCCTGGCGAACCTCTCGTTAAAAAACCGACCCACTCCATAACCCAAGATCCCGGCCAGCATCGAGCCGAAGGCAGCCAGAATTCCTCCCAACCAAAATCCATACACCACCCCAAGAGCCGACATCACAACCGTTCCGGGAATCGGCAACAAAAGATCCGCCATCAACAAAACGATCCCTAACACCCACGCCCAAGCCTTGGCGTTTTCAAAATGCGCAGCCAGCCTTTCCACATTCCAGATTTCCTCCAAACCCTGTCCGAACAAACCCCACCCGAGGAGGAAGAAAGTCGCCAGAGCTATCATCAAAAAAACCAGTCTCATGCTAAGTTACTTCTTTCCTCTTCCTTGAAATTTGAGATTTGAATTTTGAAATTTAAGTCACGATTTCCACCGGCGCATCCGGCAAGGCGTTCATGAACATCTTTCCATAGCGCTTGGTCACGATCCGGTTGTCCAAAATACACACCAAGCCCCGGTCTTTTTTCGTCCGGATCAACCGACCCACCCCCTGCCGCAATTTCAAGATCGCTTCGGGAACCGAGTAATCCATGAACGAATTTCCGCCTTGTTCCTGGATCGATTCCAAACGCGATTCCGTCAGCGGATGATCCGGCACCGCGAAGGGTAAACGGGTCACCACCACATTCGACAACGCCTCGCCCGGGACATCGACTCCGGTCCAGAAACTGTCCGTCCCAAACAACACGCTGCTAATATCCGCGCGAAATTCTTCTAACATCCGGTGCCGCGCCATGCCGTCGCCTTGTTTCAACAGACGCCAGCCCTTTTTCTTGAAATACCCCTCGCACCGTTTGGCCGCATCCAGCATCGCGCGGTAACTGGTGAACAACACAAAGGCCCGTCCTTCGCTTTCGCTCACCGCATCCATGATTCCTTTCGCCATCAGCTCGTCATACTTCGGCGTGTTCGGATCCGGGATGGATTTGTAAATTTTGACCTTCATCTGTTTCTGATAGTCAAACGGACTGCCGATACTGAGTGCTCTGGCCGACTCCGCGCCGACGCGTTTGCGGAAATAACCCAGCTCAGGATCGCCGACACCAAGGGTCGCGCTGGTCATGACCATACATTTCTTTCCGGAAAACAACAGAGGCCTCAAACGATCCGCGACATTCACCGGCGCGGCATGGCAACTGAACTGGGTTTCCTCACGACCGCTCTTCTCCACCCAATACACACAGCCCTCATCGCGTTGATCCAGAAACTCCGCAACCTCCGTTTGGGTGTCGCGCAGTTTTCTGGCGAGATCCATCAGCTCGTTCTTCGATGCTTCATGATCGGTATCCTCCGAGAGTTCCACCAACTCCTCCGACAATTCGCGCAGCGGCCCAGCCAAAGCATTCGATACCAGCTCGGGTTTTCGAACCCGGAACTCTTTCGACCACTCGCCAAACTTCGCCACTTGCCCGATCTCTCCGAAAAATTGCTCTACCGCCACCAGACCCCGCTCCACCGCCATCATCGGCGCGGCCTTGCGATAGGCTTTTAAAATCCCCTTGCGCGTCTTCGGGTTGTAAAGGCGTTGCAGATCGAATCGCAAACCTGCTTGGGAAATCCGCAAGCCCAACTGCACCGCCGCCACTTGCTCGATGGTATGCGCTTCGTCCATCACTGCGAAATCGTTCGGAAACAAAAATCCCGGCATCTTTTCCGACCCATCTTCCATTTCCATCTCACCCGTGTTCAACAACGCGAAAAACAGGGTGTGATTCACCACCACCAACTTCGCATCAGCCGCCGCTTTTCTGGCCTCCTGAAACCAACAATCGCCCCTCGGTCCACAATACCGCTGCGTGCACGAATGCGCTTCACTGCAAACCTGCATCCACACTTTGGGCGATGGTTGGAATGGCATCCCGCTCAGCGTTCCGTCACGTGTCTCATCCGCCCAAGCACGAATCCGACCCAGTTCCTCGCTTTCGCTTGAGGTAAACAAATCCCCCGCCTGCTCCCAAGCCCTCCTCAAACGCGACGGACACAAATAATTTCCCCGTCCTTTGAGCAACACCGCCGGAAGATCCTCACCGAGAATTTTCCTCACCAACGGAATATCTTTCCGAACCAACTGTTCCTGCAAGTTGATCGTGTGGGTGGAGATGACCGCTTTCCTGCCGGTCTGTAGCGCAAACTTCGCCGCCGGCACCAGATAGGCCAACGACTTGCCAACCCCCGTCCCCGCTTCCGCCACCAAGGGATGGGAAGTGAGAAAACTCTCTGTCACCGCACAGGCCAAATCCTCTTGCTCCGCCCGATATTCGAAATCTTTCGAAGCCGACAACAAACCCGTCCTGGAAAACACCCCACGCACCTCCTCCACCAAATCCATCCCCCCCGCGTTTTCCGTAATCGAAATCATCTCTGCCGCATCATCCTTACTCGCCATCAAGGAATCAACCTAATCCCGATCTCTACAGAAGAAACTGAGCCACAATCTTGGTTCAAAAACCTCTTCAGAATCAATGCGTGATAAAGCTCAGCTGAGCTTTGGTTTCCGGGTTCACTTCTGCCAGATCTTCGATCTCGACGGTGTCGGCGAGGAGTTCGTCGCGGAATTTCGCGATGATAGCCTCAACCGGCCAAGAGGAGGCTTCACCGAAGGCGCAGATGGTGCGACCATCGATTTGGTAAGCGACACTCTCGAGGGTTTCGATGTCCTTGGCGGAGGCTTTGCCATCCACCAAACGATCCGAGATTTTTTTCATCCAGGTGGAACCCTCACGGCAAGGGGTGCATTGGCCGCAGGATTCGTGGGCGTAGAAAGAGTTCAGGTTGTTGAGGACCCATGACATTTTGCGGGTGTCGTCCAAGACGATCACACCACCGGAGCCTGCCATCGATCCGCAAGCGGCTAGGGAATCGAAATCCATCGGGATATCCCAGAAAGCCAATTGGCGTTCGCTGCCGTCGGGGTTCTTGAGTTTGAACACCTCATCGGCTTTGAGAATTTTCGAGGAGGATCCACCGGGAATGACGGCTTTGATTTCCCGACCGTCTTTCGGGCCACCGCACATGTCGTAAAGCAGCTCGCGCATGGTGACTTTGCCGACCTCGACCTCGAAGTAACCGGGATTTTTCACGTCTCCGGAAACGCAGAGAATGCGTGTGCCGGTGTTACGGGCCACACCGAGTTTGGCATACTCATCTCCACCCATGCGGATGATGTGTTTGACGTGGCAGAGGGACTCGACGTTGTTGACGATGGTCGGGCTCATGTAGAGTCCGAGAGCTGCTGGGAAATAGGGTGGCTTGATGCGTGGATATGGACGCTTGCCTTCAAGAGATTCGATCAGTCCGGTTTCCTCACCGCAGATGTATGCGCCGGCACCGCGATGGACATAGATTTCCAGATCAAAACCGGAACCCAAAATGTTTTTGCCAACGAAGTTCTTGGCGCGCGCCTCCTCGATCGCTTTTTCCACCAGGATCGCCGCTGCTGGAAATTCCTCACGGAGGTAAATGAAGGCCTTGTGGGCACCGACCGCATAGCAGGAAATGACCATGCCTTCGATCAATTGGTGCGGGTCCTGATGGACAATGTAACGGTCTTTGAACGTTCCGGGCTCGGATTCATCGCCGTTGCAAATGAGATAGACCGGCTTGGTGTTGTTTGGCGGAATGAAGGTCCATTTCATGCCTGTCGGGAAACCCGCACCGCCCCTGCCCCGCAAACCGGATTTCTTGACCTCTTCGGTGATATCTTTGGGCGCCATTTTCATGGCTTTTTTCAGATCCTCATAACCGCCATCGGAGATGTAGGTCTCAATCGAAGGATCCCAGCCTGCACGATCGATGTTTTTGAAAATCAGACGGTGCTCGCGTGCGTGAGGTTGCTTGGTATAGGATATCATGGCCGACGCGCGAAATATGGCGACTCATCACCAGATCGCCAATGGGATTTTCACCGTTTGTGAAATTTTTCACAAGAAAGCCCGCTGGGAATCGATCCAGCGCCGGACTTCCGGGTCCAAATGCGGAATATCCGCCTCGTTTTTCGCCAGAGCCTCGCGAATGCGGGTGGATGATGCGGGATGTTCTCCCTGAACGGACTGCATCCGATATCCCTCGCGCGGATAAACTTTTTCACCATGCCGAGCCATGACAATGAAGCTGGCGACTTTAGCCAGACGCTCGGGGTGCATCCATTGGGTCAGTTTCACCCACTGATCCCCACCCATGATCCAGAACCATTCGTTCGCGGGATATTTCCGCTGAAGTTTTTCCATGGTCACGTAGGAATACGACGGACCATCGACCTCCAACTCGGTGCGGTCGATCTTCGCCCAATCCAGGTTCCGTGTCGCGATCTCCAATCCCCTGACCCGCAGGTCTGATGCGGATGGCGGGGTGTTGAGTTTGTGCGGAGAGACCTGGCATGGAAGAAACCAGACTTCATCGAGACCTGCGGCGTCTTTTGCCAATTTCGCCAAATGAATATGACCTTCATGCACCGGATCGAACGAACCGCCGAAAATACCGACCCTTTTGCTCACTTCTTCCTCCCCAGAAGCTGAATGATGGTTGTCTGCCATGGTTACAGGTTACACCGTTTCTTTCGGGATGCGAATCAAGAACTTGGTTTCGCGTCCGGGAGTGGAGGTCACACTGATGGTACCATGATGCGCTTCGATCGCCCGTTTCACAATCGACAGTCCCAGACCGGTTCCCTTGATTTCTCCCTGCGAGTGGTGTTTCTCCACCCGATAAAAACGCCGGAAAATATGTGGCAGATCCGCACTCGGTATTCCCACTCCGTTGTCGCTGACCCAGACGCGCACGCAGGTTTCGGTTTCTTCCGCACCCACTTCGATTTTCAGATCCTTGTAAGGATTTTGCTTCAATGCGTTTTCAATCAGATTGAACAAGACTTGGGTCCAGTAGAAACGATCTCCTTGAATCATCATCCCGGGATCGTTGAGATGAATGGAAACCAGCGCTTGTTGGCTCTGGATGACCGACTCGAGACGTTCCAGCACATCCTTGAAGCAGGAATGGATTTTGAAAGGCTCGATGTTGATCGCTGAGGCTTCACCGGATTCCAGTTTCGAAATGACCAGCATGTCTTCGACAATCCGCGAGATTCTCTCCGCGTGTTTTCGCATGACCGATAAAAACCGTTTCGCCATCTCAGGTTCATCCAACATTCCCTCATCCAGCAGGTTTTCCAGATAACCGCTGATGATTGCGAGCGGTGTGCGGAGCTCATGTGATGCGTTGGCGACGAAATCCTTGCGAATCTGTTCCAATTGATATTCCGAGGTGACATCGCGGATCACCACTCGGGTATCCGGGGCATTTCCGGAGAGATCGGTCAACTGTGCGGCATCGATCACCCATGCGTTCATCCCACGGGTTTCGAGGTCTCCGAGCGGAGAGGTTTGCTGCGGCAGAACCACACGCGACTGCACCGGCTCACCGGTTTCCAGACACTTCAGCAGGGCATCAGCCAATCTAGGATCTAAAAACGCCTCTCTAACAGGTCTGCCTGTCAGCAATCTTCCGCGAAACAGATCCCGCGCCGCAGCGTTGGCGAAACGAATATTTTCCTCAGCATCAACAATCAAAAACGCATCACCCAGCGCGTCCAACAGAACGTTTCTCTCGTCCTTGGCCTGCTTCAACTCCAGGTTCATCGACGCTTTCAGATCATCAATCCGTTTCGTGCTCGCCCGTTTCAACTTCCGTATCCGTATCACGTGGATAACGGCACACACGCCCACAACCAGCGAAATGATGATGAAATCTTGAAAACTCATGAATGAAGGGCAGCCACTTGATATCCGATCCCGCGCACCGTTTCAATCAAACCTCCATGCTCACCGAGTTTTTGTCTCAAACGTTTCATGTGGGTGTCGAGCGTGCGACTGTGCACCTCATCGCAATAACCCCAAACCGTCCTCAACAGATCGTTGCGGTCCTGTGGTTTTCCCGCGCGTTCGCAGAGAAACAACAGCAACTTGAACTCGGTCGCGGTGAGATCTGCCGGTTCATCATCCAGATAGAACCTGACGGAATTTTTATCGAAGCGAAACGGTCCGTATTGAAATTCCACCAAACCGGGAACTCCCTCCGCACGTCTGAGGATGGCATTCACCCGCAACACCAGTTCTTTGGGGCTGAAAGGTTTGGTTAGATAATCATCCGCTCCCATTTCCAAGCCCTGGATCCGATCCTCGGTCTGCGCCCTCGCGGTCAGCATGATGACCGGCACGTTCGCGGTACGCGAATCCCGTTTGATCTCCTTGAAAACCCCCACTCCGTTTCTTCCCGGCAACATCAGATCCAACACCACCAGATCCGGACGCTCTTTGAACGCCAATTCTGTGCCTGTGATCCCGTCATGAGCCTTGAAAACCTGATAACCCGCCCTTTCCAAGTTGTAGCGAATCAAATCAGCAATATCCACTTCGTCCTCAACCACTAAAATTTTCTGCATCGAAGGTCTGTCTAGCTTTTGGGTCATAACCTTGGAAACGGGTTGGATGTGACGATTTAGACACAATCAACTCAACTTGCCATTCCCATTTTTCCGATTCGGTGCGTCGCAAACCTCACATATCACCAGCTCTTTTCGCTCCGAATTCATAAAAACATGTCCACACAAGCGGCACTCCACCACCCGTGCACGCAGCCTTCGCTCGCTCTTCCAATGCAACAATCTCGACACCAAGCCGATCAGGGCCACGGCAATCAACGATCCGAACAGAATCGCCTGCACAAACTCATTGAGACTCAGTTCCATCTTTCCTGTCGTTTAAAAATTCCACCCTCAAGCCCATCCATCGTTCCGCTTCTTCGGATTCCGCAAAACGCAATCCCTCCAACCATTTCACCAACGAAGACAAACTTTCCTCACGCCCGCCGCTCAGGGAAAGACACTGGGCGACCGTTCCGTCCGGTCTCAAAAGCAGAACAAACCGCCATGCGGATGAGGCCACTTTTTCATTCATAACCGACTCGAATTTCGGCAACTCCGCAGGCATCCATTTCGCCGCATCCTTGGCGTAGGGAATCAACACCGGCTTCAATACCAATTCTTTGGCCGGAGCAGTTTTTTCGGAATGAACCGACCCGAAATTCTTTGGAAAATATCTCTGCCCCTGAACAGCGATCCGATCCGCCGAGTTCGCTGGTTGAGATTGCATGGATCTCAATTCAAATGCGTAGCTGTTCCAACCTTGTTCCTCATCCAAGGGATCCGCAGCCAACAGATCGATTGGCTCATACAGGCCATCGATTTCCAATCTCCCGGGAAACGGTCCCATCTCCTCGGCTTTTCTCATCCAAGCCGACATCATGTCCTGATCCGAGATATACAACACCGATGCACTTTTCACGGAGCTCGTCTCTTTGAAATCAAAACGCACACTGATCAGACTGAAGAAAAAAATCGCACCCACAGCGACGATCAGCACGGCCAAACCTTTCCAGCCGCGATGGGCTTCGACGTGGCTCCAATCGAATATGAGTTCCTGTTTATTCATCCGGCGCGAGACTTTCCGAGGCTTCGACATCATTTTTTCCAACCAAAGCCAATTGATAGCCCAAACCCAAAACCAACTCCATGATCTCCGACTGGATTCCGGATGGCGTGCTTTGATCGGTTTTCAACAAAACCAGCGCTCTGGAGAGATCGGCGTCGAATTTCATCACTTCCAGGCGCTCGCGCAATTGCACCAAATCAAGCGCTTCCCTGCCCAGATAAATTTGCGGCTCCGACTTTCCGGCATGCAGGGTGATAACGATCGCCTCCCGATACCGCTGCATCTGGAACTGCGATGCGGGAAGCTCCACATTGACCCCGCTCTGAATGAAAAATGCGGGAGCAATCAGAAGCAACAACGCCACCGTCATGAACAAATCAAACAGCGGCAACACATGCAGGAAGCCCGGACGCTCGTTCAATGTGGTTTCTAACTTCACTTGTGATCGGAAACCTTAGGTTTTTTTGCTGCCGCGGTTTTTTTCACAGCGGACGTTTCATCCCTGAATGGAGCGAACTCCTCGGCTTCGCGCGCATCGGCGATCATGTGGACGATTTCGATTCCGGCACGCTCGATTCTCGAAACCAGTCGCTTGGAGCGGCCGACGAAATACAGATAGAAAATATACATCGGAACCGCGACGGTCAGCCCCATCACCGAAGTGATTAACGCTGTCAGCACACCGGCCAACAACTCGTTCGGTCCGGTTGCACCACCTTGTTCGGTCATACGCTGGAAGACATCGATCATTCCCAACAAGGTTCCCAGCATCCCTATCAGCGGACAGATCAACGCCACCGCCAGAATCCCACGAATGTTTTTCTCAATTTTAGGAACTTCCAGTTGCCCGGCCTCGCGGACGACTTCGCTCAAATCCCTGCGCTCCAAATAATACCGCAACAAAGCCACATGTGCGACCCGACCCACCGGACCCGGCGCGCGAGCCGCTTCATGCAAGGCCTCCGCAAAGGCTTTGCGTTTCACATGCACACTCAGACCCACCAGCAAACCGCTGACGTTAATCCTGGCGCGGTGAAAATAGAACAAGCGCTCGACGATGAAAATCGTCCCGAAAAATCCCAAAGCCAGCATCACCCAAACCAAGGGTCCGCCTTTTTCAATCAATCCAGATCCCTCCCACATCGTTGCCAATATCATCGTCCCTGAACGCTAGAGAACGATGCACCCATCTAGCAATCCTGAAAATGACATCAAATGCTTGTCCGCACCACGCGTGCGATCCCATATTCCAACATGCGCTCCACCCTACTGTTCGTCTGCCTCTGCGCCGCATCCTGCTCCACCACTCGGCCAACCACTCCGACTTTTTCCGCCGGCATGGTTCCAGCCACAGCAACACCTGTCGCCAATCCGGTTTCCATTCCATCCGCACCCTCAACAGCCTCCACACCGAAGGTCTCACAAAAAACACTCTCAAACATCCGTTTCGACGGAGTTTCGTTCGATTCCAGACTCCATGCACTTTTCGTCATCGACCAAGCCAAAGGCCCGGGCAGCGAGTTTTTCGACTCCAAACAGGTCGCATCCAACCACCAAGCCATGCTCGCCATCAACGCGGGATTTTTCACTCCGGAAGGAGACCCGCTCGGCCTCGTGATTTCGAAAGGAAAACGCTCGGGTTCATGGAATTCTGCGTCGTCGCTCGGCACGGGCATTTATCGAATCGATTCTTCCTCGAAACTCCCCTCCATTTCCCGCAGATCGAAATTTTCCGCAGTTTCAACCTCCAGCGAACTCCTCCAGGCAGGCCCGCTGCTCGTCGAGCACTCCAAACCCATCCGAGGACTGGAAGCATCAAAGCTCGCGATGCGTTCCATCCTGCTCCACGACGGCGGATCTCGCTGGTGGATTGGCGTAACATCCCCCTGCACGCTCGCCCAATTGAGCCAAACCCTCTCATCCCAATCCCCAACGGATTGGGACATCTTCCACGCCCTCAACCTCGATGGCGGACGCTCCACCGATCTCTTTGTCTCCTCCAAAATCCCCGGCGGGAATTTTCATAAAAAGCACCTGATGAACCGCCAGGTCCGCAATTTCCTTATTCTGAAACCCAAAAAGTGACAAAACCGCCCCCAAACGGTTCCTCGACAAATCCTCTTTCTTCACCGAGACTGCGCAAATCGATGAAGCTGAAAACCTACCTCGCGCTCACCATTCTGCCCCTCATGCTCGCTTCTTGCGGCGTGATGGATTCGGTGAAATACACCGCATCGAACACCACCAAAAACATCACCGATTTTGCATTGGGCAGACCCCAGATCGCCGTCGTTGAAGCGCGTGAAAAAGACATGAAAACCATGCCTTTCGGCAAGGAACGAGCCGTAGCCTATCAGCAGCGCAAGCGTTCTTTCTGGTCTTTCGCTCTACCAAATTTCAAAGAACCCAGCCTTCCGGATGTGGGCGAAGTGGAAATGGATGGAGGGCTGCTTCCTCCGAGGTCGTGAGGAAAACGGAAAAAGGGAAGATACAAGACGCTGGACTGAGAGCGAATTTTGTTTGGGCTGCTATGGTGACCCGCTGCTTTGTCGGGCTTGAGTTGGAATTGACCCTTCTCACATCTGAATCACTCACAAAGCCCATCATTTTTCCCCGATAACTCCTTGCCCATCAGCCGGAATTCTCACAAAACAACCGCAGATGAAAATACTTGTTGTTGGAAAAGGCGGTCGCGAACACGCACTCCTCCATACCCTCTCCCTCTCGCCTCAGAAACCCGAGCTGTTTTCCTTCCCCGGAAGCGACGCGATTTTTCAAATCGCCAAACCCACCACCGCGACCGATCTCCCCTCCCTCATCGATTGGATGAAAGCCAATGCGATCGACCTCTGCGTCGCTGGCGAGGAATCCTACCTCGTCACCGGCGACGGCCTCGCCAATCTCTGCGAGAAAAACTCCATCCCTTGTTGGGGTCCACCGAAACAATCCGCGCAACTCGAGGCCAGCAAGGAGTTCGCCAAGGAATTCCTTCTCAGAAACCAAATCCCCACCGCCAACGCGACCGCCTGCGATTCACTCGAATCCGCCGTCGCCGCCATCGCAGGCCAATACCCAACAGTCTTGAAATTCGATGGCCTCGCCGCCGGCAAAGGCGTTGCCGTCTGCCCGGATGAAACATCCGCCCTCGATTTCCTCAACGAGGTTTTCACCGAAAAACGCTTCGGTCCTGGCCGCCTTCTCGTCGAGGAATGCCTCATCGGCCCGGAAGTTTCCATCTTCGCCGCCATCGTTGACGACCAATACCTCATTCTCACTCCGGCCCGCGACTACAAGCGCCTGCAAAACGGCGACCTCGGCCCGAACACCGGCGGCATGGGAGCGGTCGCTTCCCGCAAACTCATTTCCCAAGAACTTCTCAACACCATCGACGAATCCATCGTCGCCCCAACCGTCGCCGCCCTCCGCTCGGAAAATCTCCCTTACCGCGGTTTCCTCTACTTCGGACTGATGCTCACCCCAGATGGCCCGAAAGTCATCGAATACAACTGCCGCTTCGGCGACCCCGAATGTCAGGCGGTCATGCCCCTCCTCAAAGGCGACCTCGCCGCCTTCTGCTTCAGCGGAGCCAAGGGCGTGCTCGATAAAAATCTCATCTCTTTCTCCGATGATTGGTCCGTCTGCGTCATCCTCGCTTCCCACGGTTATCCGGAAACCTCACGCTCTGGCGATACCATCCACGGGATTGATTCCACAGGTCAGCAAGTTTTCCACTCGGGAACCAAAAAGGTCGGCAACGAATGGCAAACCAACGGTGGCCGCGTCCTCGCCTGCGTCGCGCAGGGAGCAGATCGACTCTCCGCCGTCCATGCCGCCCACTCCGCGGCTGACAAGATTTCCTTCGACGGCCTCCAACGCCGCACCGACATCGGCATCATGAATTTTCCCGAAGCCAAATCCATCGATCCCGCGAACGTCAAACTCACCCTCGATGCGAATCGCATCAACGAAGGCATCGAAGCCCTCGCCCACTCCATCCGCAACGCCAACCCGACTGCTGACATCTGCCTCGTCGGGATCCGCTCACGCGGCGATGAAGTGGCCGAACGACTGCTCACCCATCTATCAGAAGAAGATCGCGAACTGAACTTCGGCGTGCTCGACATTTCGCTCTATCGTGACGACTTCGAACACCTGCGGGAAAACCCCAAACTTCAGGAAAGCGACATTCCTTTCACGGTCGATGGCGCCCACATCATCCTCGTGGACGACGTGCTCTTCACCGGTCGCACCATTCGTGCCGCACTGGATGCGCTTTCGGATTATGGCCGACCCGCCAAAGTCGAACTCGCCGTCCTTATCGATCGCGGTCATCGCGAACTCCCCATCCACGCCGACTACACGGGCATCCATCTGGAAACCCATCGCCGTGACCATGTTCATGTCTCTCTGGAAGGAACGGACGGCGAGGATTCCGTCAAAGTGGTCTCTCATCCATGATCCCAACACAAAAAAAGACTCCGGAAGAAATCGCCGCCCTGCGCGACGCACTCGCTTTTCCCGAGCCTTTGATCGAACCCTCACAGGAAGATGAATCCGAGACGGATCTAACACAGCCACCGCAATCCGCGGCTGAGCGGAGAAAAAAACACCACACCCTCCGCAAGGTTGAGCTCCCGTTGTTACCAGCCGAACTGGTTACATCCAAAACCACCCTCCCGCGCCAACGCCACAGTGTCCAGGAGCTCAAAAAAATCCAAGCCAAAGAAGCGATGGAGGTGTTCCAAAACCGTTCCGCCATCGATCCCATCGCCCATCTAAAAAAACTCACCGCCCATCCGCTCCTGCTCACGCCCACCTATATCATCGCTTTCAGCGCAGGATTGGCGGTCTGGAAGCGTAATTATTTCATCACTCCAATCTCCCTGCTCTGCGTTTCAGGCTTGCTGACCGCCTATATTTTTTGGAAAAAGAAGCGCTCGCGCCACCACGCAGCCATCCTGATGATCATCCTCGTCATGACCCTCATCTTCGGAGCCATCCACTACGCACCTTTCTTCGCACCGTATTTTTCCTATGCCACGTAAAGACCTGCTGGACATCGCATCGCTTGAGCGGGAGGAAATCGACCTCCTTCTCGATCAAGCTATCCCCTTCAAAGAGCTCTTCACCCGCTCCGTGAAAAAAGTCCCGGCACTCAAAGGAAAATCCGTCCTCACCCTCTTTTACGAGCCCTCCACCCGCACCCACTCCTCCTTCGAGGTAGCGGCCAAACGCCTCTCTGCAGACGTCACCAACTTCGATGTCCGCAACTCCTCGATCACCAAAGGCGAATCCGTTCGCGAAACGGTCGAAACCCTCCAGGCGATGCGCACGGACTACATCATTGTCCGCCACTCACGCTCTGGCCTTCCCGCCACCATCGCCGCCCAAACCAACGCCTCGGTCATCAACGCCGGCGACGGCGCACACGCCCACCCCACCCAAGCCCTGCTGGATGCCTTCACTATCAAGGAAAAGTTTCCCGACCCCGCAGGCAAAAAAGTCCTCATCATCGGCGATATCCTCCACTCCCGCGTCGCGCGCTCGACCTCTTGCATCCTGAAAAAAATCGGAGTCAAGGTCGGCTTCCTCGGACCCGGCTCCCTCGTCCCCAAAAACGGTCCCGAAGGCATCACCCGCTTCACCAGCTACGAGGATGCGATGAAATGGAATCCCGACATCATCTACCTCCTCCGTGTCCAGATGGAACGCCAGGACGCGCCCTTCTTCCCATCGGTCCGCGAATATCACAAACTCTACGGCGTTACCGATAGTCGACTTGAGGAAATCCGCAAACGCGGCCTCTACCTCATGCACCCCGGCCCTGTGAACCGAGGAGTCGAGCTCTGCGACGCCGTCATGGAATACGAGCGCTCCCTGATCAACGACCAGGTCGAAAACGGAATCGCCGCCCGCATGGCCGTCCTCTACTACCTCAAGCCAAACTGTTAGGCCGCTCAATTTCCGCCCATGCGCAAACAAGAACGAGCCGACTACATCCTCAAGCGTCTTGAGGAACTCTATCCGGAAACTCCCGTCCCGCTCGATCACACTTCCGCCTACACGCTGCTGATCGCCGTTCTTCTCTCCGCCCAGTGCACCGACATCCGCGTCAATCAAGTCACACCCGCATTGTTCAAGCTCGCCGACACTCCGGAGAAAATGCGACACATCCCCGTCGAAAAAATCCGCGAGATCATCCGACCCTGCGGCTTATCACCCACCAAAGCCGCTGCCATTTCCAAACTCAGCCAAATCCTCGTCGAGGAACACCAAGGAGAAGTTCCATGCAGCTTTGAGGAACTCGAAAAACTTCCCGGCGTCGGCCACAAAACCGCATCGGTCGTCATGGCCCAAGCCTTCGGGGTTCCCGCATTTCCCGTGGACACCCACATCCACCGCCTCGCCAAACGCTGGAAACTAAGCAGTGGAAAAAACGTCGTCCAAACCGAACGCGATCTCAAAAAGGTCTTTCCCCGCGAGTCATGGAACAAACTCCACCTTCAAATCATCTTCTACGGCCGCGAACACTGCACCGCCAGAGGCTGCAACGGAAAAACCTGCGAGATTTGCCATCGGCTTAATGGGAAACCGAGCTAAGGTCGAGTCCTCCTACCCCTGACCGGGGGACCAGGGTGGAACACGGGGTTGGGTTGTAGCGGTCATGGCGGCTGAAACTGGGGGCGGGTCAGGCGTTGGGAGTGACGACTTGTTCTGCGTTCACGTCTGAAGCTCTTCTGGCTTGAGTATCTTGGGGAGCACGTTGCGCATGTGGCGTCCCAAGCGCACATGGAGATCAATATATTCCCCAGCGGCTACACCCACCCCATAAAATGCTGCTTCCGCTAATTCAACCTCTTCAACGAATCGGGTTGCTTCAGGGCTGTCGGGGTCTGAAATGGCAGCAGCGGGCTCAAGGGCTTCCCACTCCTCGTAGCTTTGGGGAAGTCTCTCCGATCCGAAATAGAGTATCCTACACTTACGGAAGTGCTCAAGGAAGGCAATCGCGCCTATCTCTTCCAAGAAGTGCTCGTGAGCCTTCAACTCCCACGGAACGATGTGCTGGTCAAAAATCGAACAAAAGCCGTTCATGACGATCGCGTCTTCGAGTCGCTTCAGATTCAAAAACATCATCCCCAAGCCCGGGTTGTTAGTTCTATCTTCATTGTATCGGTAAACGGAATCCGGAAAGCCCCTATCGAACAGATCGAGTGTGACTGCACCGGCATCCTCTTGCGCGAGAATCTCCGAATATGATTTCATCGCAGAACAATGTTATTGAACAACATCTTGTAATTGTCCGGTAAATACAACGGGTTGTATAATACCTACAAATACTACTCGGAAAGGCGTAGCTTTAGATTGTTCCTTCATTCGATCATTTTTAAATCAACGCAAGGAGGATAGACAAGACGTTTGTCCTTTCTGATTCTTAGTTCTTGGTTCCCAGTTGTAACAATCTGACTCCTGCTCACTGACCACCTTTCATCTTCTTCGCCAGCTCAAGCGTCGGTTCGGAAAGCTTTGCGGATTCCATCCAGACACTCATGTGACCTGAGGGATCGGCTGGGCGGTTGCGGTGGCCGTTTTGGCGGAGGAAGGCTTGGATGGCGATGGTGACTTTTCCGCTTTCGAATTCGGAGAGAAGATCATTGAGGATGACAACCCCGCGTGCTTGTCCGCCGCTTTTGTAGTAGCCGCCTTTGACTTCGTTGACGAGTTTGCCGTTGAGATAAAGGGCGAAACCTTCACCCGACCAGGCATGTCCGCCACCACCGACCACGATGCGGTAGAGATGATCGGCATCGAGTTTCGGAACTTCGAAGGTCTGTTGCATGAGAAGCACTTCCTTGTCCCAGAGTGTGGCGGGCGTGATGTTGCAACCGCAGTACGGAACCGTGCAGCTCTCGATCAGCGCTTCGAGCTTGCCGTTCTTCTGGCCGAACGGAGCCTTGGCTTTTTTCCAACCGGCTTTGGTGGAATCGAAATCCAGCGCGAACCAATTTTCAGATCCCGCAGGCAGCGTGACCTTGCGATAGCGATCCCCTTCCGGTTCGGTTTTCTTCTCCGCTGGATCGAAGGTCAGATAATTCCATTCGGCCTTCTGCATTTCAGGTCCGAAAGGTTTCCAGCTGTAATCCTTGATTCCGACGAGTTCGTAGTGATCGATCACGGAGTCGAGCTGGGTTTCCATGTTCTCGGATGCCTTGGCGGGTTTCTTGCCACCGAAAATGTTTTCAAACTGCAAACCACGGCGTTGGTGAAACGCGACGGTGTTATCCGGATTCAGCAACACCGGGATGAGTTTCTCAAGAACCAGAGGTTTGATAGCCGGGATCATTCCCTGATATTCCTCGGTGGTAAGAGCTTTGAGATGCGGTGGAGCGTCCAGCTCTTTGAGCATCTTCGGATTGGGATATTCGACCTTGCCGCCTTTCATCTCAACGATCGCGCGACCCAACGCATCGCCGCACAGCATGTAGGTTTCGGCGTTGTGGTTGTAGTGATAGTCCTGGTTTTTGGGCGATACGCTGACCTCTCTCCAGAACGGACGGGCGTCGATGGTTTTGACGTTGCCGGCGAATTCGGGATGACGTTTCGGATCGGCCACGTTGAGTTGGGCTTGCGCGATTCTAACATAATTCTCCGGCATGTTTTCTCCGTGGAAACCGACAGTAGCGATCGCCCATGGAGCTTTTGGCGCATTGAATTCCTTGCGCCATGCGCGGATCAGGTTGGCGAGGTTTTGTTCGTAGTGGGCGATGTGTGCCTCACTGCCGCCGTCCTTGTGACCTTGCCACCAGAGGAAGCCGGCGACTTCGTAGCCCTGGTCTTTGTATTCGGGATATTTCTCGCCGAACTTGTCCAACACCGCACGCAGTGACGCCGTGTAGTCGTCATATTGTTTTCCGGCATACCATTCCCCTTCCTTGGGTTTGCGAATGGTTCCATCGGGATCCATGGTCTCGCCGTAGCCGGGATAGGTTTTTCCATCGTGTTCGACCCGACCGCTGCCCGGTGGCAAAATATCCCAACCCAAGCTGCGGTTGCCAATATCGGCTTTCATGACGATGACGGGTTCATCGTGGAACGTTCCCATCACAAAACCAAATCCGAGTTCCGGACCGAAGGTCGGGCCACAAGCCTCAACCCCATGTGGCGCGCTGGAACCTTTTCCGAGGTAGGCATCGTTGAGCATGACATCCGTGCGTTTCACCCAAGAGCCGTCATCGGCGCGCAGATAGCGGAATCGGCCGAAGTCGTTGATGACCGAAGAAAGATCACCGTATCCCCTGAGATCGACTTGCTCGAGAAGAAAGGCAGCGGATCCACCTTTGAAATACGTAATGCGGATCGGGTAACGCTGGTTTTTCTTCAGGGAAACTTTGCTGGAAATAACCTGACCCTCTTCGCCTTTGCGGTAAACTTCCTTGCCGTCGACCTCTACCAACGCATAGGTGCTGGACTCGAATCCCGGATGGAACAGGTAGTTTCCATCATAAGGGACATCGAAGGAGGCATTGACCACCACCGTGTGCGCTCCGTCGATGGATGGAAGCGAGGCGTTGGTATTTCCAAGCTGGACGGCTTCTTCCTTGGCTGGCTTCAGTTTGGTGTAATCGGCTTTGGAATCATAGGCTCCACTGTAAACCGCAGCCTTCGCGTCGTGGATTCCGTGGGTCAGCATCGCAATATTTCCTCCAACCGGCAGCAGCGCGGCTTTTGCAGTCGGGTCCGCGCTGAAAAAGATTTTTCCATACTGGGGTGCGGCAGGTTTGACGGCACCGAAGCCCACCATATTGGACTGACCGGAAAGGATATAGACTTTCACAGGTTTGTCTTTTGCCGGAGGTTTGGAATCCTGAGGTGGTAGATCCACTGGAATCACTTGGGCCGCCAATGGCAGAGCCGTGAGCAAGGCCAGAACTTGAATCCGGCGAGATGGTTTTTTTGAATGGATTTTCATGGGATCGGTTCTAGAGCCTCCATCTACGCCACGCAAAATGCAATATTTCATCTTGAAGCATCCGTTTGAAAAATACGTCTTTTCCATCCAGTATTCGCCACATGACAAAAGCCCTGCTGTCTTTCTATTTCCTTGTTTTCACTCTCGCAACCGCCGCCGAGCGCAAACCCAACTTCATCTTCATCATCAGCGATGACCATCGCTGGGACGCCATGGGTGCAGTGCAAAAAGAGCACGGAGAAAAAGCCCGCTACCCGTGGTTTGAAACACCGAACATGGATCGGCTCGCCGCCGATGGCGTTCGTTTCCGCAACGCCTTCATCACCCATTCCATTTGCTCCCCTGGAAGAGCCGGATTTCTAACAGGTCAATACACCCACGTGAACGGAATCATGACCAACAGCAAACCGTTTCCGGAAGCCGCCACGACCCATGCCACTCTCCTGCGAAATGCTGGATATGAAACCGCCTACTTCGGAAAATGGCACATGGGTGAACAAAAAGGAAAGCGCCCGGGTTTCAACCACTCCGCCAGTTTCATCGGTCAGGGGAAATATCAGGATTGCCCGTTTGAAATCAA
>CBFGOP010000037.1:0-18299 GCA_965650415.1 uncultured Prosthecobacter sp.
TCATTAAACGCATCGAGGTCGTCAGGCAGGAGCAAAAGGCAAGCACCTCGCTTCTTCAGCGTCGCCTGAGATTGGGCTACACCCGCGCGGCGAGGATGGTCGATATTTTAGAACAACGCGGCATCGTCGGACCGGGTGATGGTGCCAAACCGCGTGAAGTTTTCCTGAAGTAAGTTTCAAGTTTCAAATCTCAAATTTCAAGTTGCTCCGCCAGTGCTTAATCTCAAAAAAGAAATTGAACCACGGATGAACACGGATGGACGCAGATAACTAATGGTTAAAAATATTTTCAATGGTTCGTTTGGAAAACTAAGAATTCTACTCAATACGATTCAGATCCGTGTCCATCTGTGTTCATCCGTGGTTCAAAAACACATTGCTGCAGCAACTTCGAAGTTCGAGTTTAAGCGACTTTGTCTTACCTAATCTTCCAATACCCTAATTTCTATCCCCATCCATGAACGATGATGTGCTGCACTTCCTTGAGTTTCAGTCGACGGAGAAGGATGCGTCGGCTCTGACGCTGAGGAATTATGAAGCGGCCCTGCGGGAGTATGTTTCCTGGCGCGAGGAGGGATTTGTATGTTGGCGAAAGGAAGTGGCGGCGAATTTTCGCGACTACCTCTTTGAGCTGATGAAAAAGGGCATGAAGCGATCCACGATCCGGCTTCGTTTCGCGGCCCTGCGTTCGTTTTACAAATACCTGGTTTTGCGCAGGGGATTGGAAAAAAGCCCGGTCGCGGAAATCCAGATGCCGAAGTTGGAGAGAAGCTTGCCGGTGGTGCTCAGCCTCAAGCAGATGGAGGCGTTGTTGGAAATCCCGCTCAAAACCGAAGCGGATCCGAAATCGCCCGCATGGCTGCGACTCCGTGATGTGGCGATCCTGGAGCTGTTTTATTCATCGGGATTGCGGATCTCCGAGTTGATCGGGCTCAATGTCGAGGATGTCGATTTTGTTGAGGATGTCGTGAAAATCACGGGAAAGGGCAGGAAGCAACGCATCGTTCCGATTGGCGGAATGGCGATGAGAGCGATCCAAACCTATCGTCAGGCAGCGGTCATCACCAATGGTCCGTTGTTTCGCAGCAAACGCGGCACTCGGATCACCCAGCAGGCGGTGGATCTGATGCTGAAGAAATACCTCAAGCTCAGCGACATCCACTTCGGCGTGAGCCCGCACAAACTCCGTCACAGCTTTGCAACCCACATGCTGGATGCCGGTGCGGATTTGAGAAGTGTCCAGGAACTGCTCGGACACGCCTCGCTGTCGACCACTCAGATTTACACCCACGTCACCCGTGAACGAATGAAAGACGCGTATGATCAGGCACATCCGAGAGCTTAGACTTTTCCCATTCATCAAGATGTTCGCAAAACTTTTGGCATTTCTCGGTTTGTCGAGTTGCGGTTGGTTTTCGCCGAAAACCCAAAAGCCCATCAAAGAAGAAGGGGAACTTTCGGTTCTCTTCATCGGCAACAGCTACAGTTTCGATGTGCCGAAACTCTTTGAAAAGAAAGCGAAACGCATGGGCAAAAAAGTCCATGTCGCGCAATCCACGAATGGCGGCTGGACTTTGGCGATGCATGCCGAGCATCAGCCGACTCTGGAAATGCTGCGCGAGAGAAAATGGGACATCGTGGTGATTCAGGATCACAGTCTCAGTCCCGCGCGTTCGGAAGAGCGGCGCAGGAAGTCGATGTATCCCGCGGTGAGGTTTTTTGTGAACGAGGCTCGCGCAATCGGTGCGAAACCCATGCTCTACCAGACATGGGGTCGCAGGGACGGACAAGCCGGTGTGGTGGATGATGATTTTTTCAAAATGAACGCCAGAGTCCGTGAAGGATACCGTCGCGCCGCAGAGAATGCCGGCGGTGTCGAGATCGTGCCCGTCGGTGATGCGTGGGAGCTGGAGTTCCGTGAGGGTAGGGGCAGGAAGCTGTTTGTGGATGATGGTAGCCACCCGAGCCGTTATGGAAACCGCGTGAGTGCTGAGGTTTTTTATGAGAGGATTTTTGGAGATGATTTGCGCATGTCCGATTTTCAATCTTGATGAGTGAAACAGTCCAAGCAAACATGTCTCATGATGCAATTTCATCCGTTAAAGACGACTAGTGGCTTTATATCACGACTAGTCGTAGAATAACTGTTCTGCTAAGAATTTAAGACACGCCAAATGATCGACACAGCACTCAAGCAGTTTAGAGACGCAGCGATTTCCAAGGGTGATTTCGCTACTCCCGCCTCTCTGGATCACAAGCTCCACGGCCAGATGTCTCAAGCTGCGACGATTTTGCTCTCAGGTTCATCCGAAGGTCGCGAGGCGTTCTCATCATTGCTCGAAGATGATTCGCCCTACGTTAGGGGATGGGTTGCTGCTCAGCTACTGTCGGAAGGAGATCTAAGAGGTCTGCCAGTAATGGAAAGTCTGTCGAATGAATCTGGCATCGGTGCCTTTACCGCCAAAGTGACCTTGGACGAGTTTAAAGCTGGCAGGCTAAGCTCCCCATTCGGAATCAAAAAAAAAGCAGAACAAGTCATGCGAGGCAACCAGCGATAACGTTCTTAGTTGAATCGGAGATTGATCCGCCGGCGCCTCCACATTAAACGTACAAAAAATGTCCGATGAAACACCATGGATCCGTTTGGACTTGGAAGGCGTGAATCCGAGTATTAAAGGTAATCTAGCCGGATTGAAGCATCTGAGAGATAAGCTCGACGAAGCCATTTCGGAAGAACGTTCTCTCATGGAGGATTTTGACTGTAATTTCAATCAGATCCATGTTGTTCACGAATATCCTAAGGTCAGGAAGGAAGGCTTTGGTTTTCGTCTTTTGATGATCTTTTGTGGAGTAGTGGCAATCCTAGGATTAGCTGCTTTAGCTGTCATATTAATAGTCATATTTTCAGGATTTTCAGCGCAATGAATTGAAGATGTAGAATAAGTCAGATATGGCGACGCTGAGGAATCCTCTGAATGAATTTGGGGCTTCCCACCGGCGTTGCCATATCTCTATCGTTACTGATAAGTGTTTGGTTTTAAAAAGGTTCATGTAGTTTACTTGGTGCCATATTCTTTCGAAGAATGCATGAAGCGACTCTCCGATTCGAAACGTGACCAGAGCTTTCCTGAATTATTCAAACCAAATAAAACGGTCAAGCTGAAGACGGATGATCGAACGGTTCGTATCAATGCGCAGCGATTCCCTAAGGAGCCGGTTACGGTCTTCATAGGAAAGTTTCACGGGGATTCAGCGCCAGTAACTCTCTCTGGCTATTATCGCATCGGCATCGGCAACCGTATTTTTTCATCATTCGGACTGCTCGCATTGATTTTGATAGGCGGCGGAATGACTCTTGTTTTGACGTATGCAGCAATTTTCGGAACCTGGAGTAACGGAAGCGGAATTAGATTTTACCTGCCATTATTTCCTCTCGTATTTACCGTGGGAATGCTGTGTTTTCTTAATTATCTGTCCAAGCCCAATCCAAATATGATAGAAACCTTCTTATTTGGTGCGATAGAAGCATCGAATATAAATCAAAGCGAAAAAAATTGAGATGGCGAGCCGAACCATCCGCCTGAATAAAAGGAGCTTTCCCACGGCGCGCTATTCCTGCATCGTTCGGCAAAAATATGAAGACTCTGATGACATTGGCATTGCTTGCATGCTTTCAAGTTCTGGGAGATGCGGCGGAAATTGCTCCTGTTGAAGCTACGCCAGCTGCCCCAGCCTCTATTACGGTATCTCCGAAGGACAGCGCATTTCCCGGCAAGCGCTGGAAGACGCGAAAGTTCCAGATTAAGAATACGTCCGGCAAAGACTTCTTTGTTTCCGGCCATTCCTTAGAGAACGTATTCATTCAGGTTTTTACCAAGGATCCTGATTCCGGGAGGTGGGTAAGCCGTGGACTGGGCTACTGCGGGACAGGAGCTGGTCTGCATCGAGTCGAATCGGGTGCGGTGTTTTTCGCCACGGTGAACCTTCCCGTTGATGTTGCTGACAGGGAATTCATGATTGAGTTATCAAGGCATTCAGATGCTCTCGACGAGCAGGGAATACTCACGAAGACCGAGCCGTTAAGGATGAAGGAAGCACCATGACCGCTGTTTAAGCGTGGCCTCTAAAATTATATAACCCTCATCCAATGCGCGACTGGAGTCACGCGCTCCAAGCGTGATCCAGAATCAAACCTTGGAGCGTGCAATAGATCCGACTGCGGATGAGGGCGTCTTTGCGGAGGGGGGAGAAGTTTTTTGGATCGGATTCGGGATCGGGGCCGAAGTGGTAGGTTTCTTCGAGAGCGAGTCTTGCTTGATTCAGCGCGCTATACCACTTGGGCGCATCCTCGCGGGTGATCCAGATTGGGGTGTCGGATCCCACGGGAAATGCGGCGGCGGTTTCGATGGCGGCGTAGACGTGATGGAGGTCGTCTGAGAAGGATTCCCGCAGATCGGGAATGATGTAATCCTGCCAATCTTCGGCGATCTTTTCATGATGAATCATCTTTCCAAGTCGTGATGCGAGGTCGGTATCGTGTCCGTTCGCATCGAGGATGATGGCGCGGAGGATAAGCCAATCGGCATCGGTTTCGGGATCGATTCTCAATCCGCCCTCCATGGTGGGTGCGATGTTCATTCGGAAATTTCCAAGGAGGTTTTGAGTTGGTGAAGCTGGAGTTGTTGGGCGTAGAGCTCGGCTTTTTCGAATTCACCCGACCACACGATGGAGAAACCTTGCTGATGAACTTCCATCATCAGTTTGGTGGCGTGGGCTTCGTTGTAGCCGAAGACTTTCATAAACACCAAGGTGACGTAGCCCATGAGATTGACGGGATCGTCATGCACGATCACATTCCACGGCGGCTGTTTGGCCGTGTAGGGTTTCGCTTTGTAGATGGGAACCGTCTCGGACATGGGTCAGGCGTCGGTTTCAGAGACTATCGGAGCATCGATCCATTTGTCATGTTCTTTAATTAGATCGATGAGGCGTTCCACCGCTTCGTTTTCCGGGATGTTGAATTTCACGGCGGTCTTGCCAACGTAGAGGTTGATTTTTCCGGGAGCGCCGCCGACGTAGCCGAAATCGGCATCCGCCATTTCACCGGGGCCGTTGACGATGCAGCCCATGACGGCGATCCGGACGCCTTTGAGGTGTCCGGTGGCAGCGCGGATTTTCTGGGTGGTGGATTGAAGATTGAAAAGAGTGCGACCGCATGAAGGGCAGGCCACGTAGTCGGTTTTGAAAATCCGCGTGCCGGCAGCCTGCAGAATGTTGTAGGCGATGCGAAGCGATTGGCCCGGAGCGGTTTCGCCACGAACCAGTACGGCATCGCCAATGCCATCGCACAGAAGCGAACCGATGTTCTTTGCTGCATTGAGCAGGGCGTTCAGGAAATCGTTTTCGCCGGTGGGTGGTGTGAGTGTGTCCTTGAGCAGGATGGGGTGCCGGGGATCGACCTGAAACGCGAGCATGCGGAATGCGTGGATGGGACTGAGATCGATGTCATCGGCAACCGTGATGAGTTGGGGTTCGGACTGTTGATTGATCGATGCAATGGCGGAGGGATCGCGCGGGTCGATTTCGATCACACCGGATTTTTCGTAAACGATCTCAGGTTTGAAATCGCCCATGCTGGAAATTTTGTGAGCCACCGCATTCCATTTTTCCTGAGTGGTGAAAACCCGAACGGTTTTGTCGCCTCCGAGTTCGTGTCCTAGGATGGTGAGTGGGGAGGATTTCCTGCGCTCGTAGGAGAAGGGGTTGAAGGAGGGGCTGGTGGAGAGAGTGGGAGGTGGGCTTATCTTATTGGGAAGATTTACCAGAGCTCTCGCCACGGGGATTTCGTGGATCGCGTCTTCGGTGAGGGAGACGCGCACGGTGTCGCCGATGCCATCGGCGAGTAGGGAGCCGATGCCGATGGCGGATTTGATGCGTCCGTCCTCGCCATCACCGGCTTCGGTCACGCCGAGGTGGATGGGGTAGTTCCAATCGGGTCCTTCGGCGTCGAGGCGAGCCACGAGGAGGCGATAGGCCTCAATCATGACTTTGGGGTTGGAGGCTTTCATGGAGAAAACGAAGTTGTGGTAACCGTTTTCCCGGGCGATGCGCGCGAACTCGAGCGCGCTCTCGCACATGCCGAGGGGGGTGTCGCCATAGCGGTTCATGATCCGATCCGAGAGCGAACCGTGGTTGGTCCCGATCCGCATGGCGCGTCCGAGATCTTTGCAGAGATGCACCAGCGGTGTGAACTGCTCGCGGATGCGTTCGAGTTCCTCTTCGTATTGGGCGTCCGTATATTCGCGAACTTCGAATTTCTTTTTGTCCGCATAATTGCCAGGATTGACGCGGATTTTTTCAACCCACTTCGCGGCCTCCATGGCGGCATCGGGTTTGAAATGGATATCCGCCACCAGCGGAACCTTGCAACCGGCGGCACGCACCTCACGGGCGATGTTTTCGAGGTTTGCGGCATACACTTTCGTCTGGGCGGTGATGCGCACGATTTCACATCCGGCCTCCGCAAGCGCCAAAACTTCTGTGACACAGGCTGGAGTGTCGCGGGTGTCGGAGGTGATCATCGACTGAACTCGGATCGGGTGATCCGAACCGATCCCGACATGGCCGACCATGACCTCGCGGGTTTTGCGGCGAGAGTAGGCAAGCAAATCAGGGCAGTAGGAAAGAGAGGCGGGTTCGCTCATGTGTGGACAGGTTAAGCTGGAAAATTTCCGTGGGCAATGCCGGGATGCGATGCATAGTAAGGATATGAATTTCGGTAAAACCTTGCTGAAAACCGCCTTGGGATCGATTTTTTCCCTCGGGGTGGCGGGTCATGTCCGTGCGGATTTCATTAGAGTCAAGGAAGCCGGAGATTTCACGAAGCTTCAAACCGCGGTTTTTGAATACGAAAAAGACGGTACCCGGGTGGATCTGATCGGAGCGATCCATATCGCGGACAGGCGTTATTACGAGTTTCTCAACAGCTATTTCAAAAACTACGAAGCTCTGCTGTTCGAGATGGTTGGAGGCGATCGCCTCGGTGGTGAACAGCGAGAAGCGGTTGAGATCGATGACAAGGATGAACTGGAGGGCTTGAGGCAGATGTATGTCTCGATGGAGAAAGCGCTCGGCCTCGTCGGGCAGGGGACGGTGATCGATTACCGTGCGCGAAATTTCGTTCATGCGGATCTGACAATGAAGGAATTTCAGGAGCTCCAGAAACAACGCGGGGAATCGTTGTTAGGCTTCATGATGCAAGTCGGTATGGAGGTCGAGGAACCCGATGAAAAACCCGATCAGCTGAACATGATGCGTGGGATTTTAGGAGGCCGACCCGATTTGCTCAAACTGGAGATGATGCAGACGATGGCGGCTGGCGGAAAGCAGTTGGATCAACTGCAAGGAGAGAACGTGATCCTGACCGATCGCAATGCGAAGTGCATGCAGGTGATCGAGCAACAACTCTCAGCCGGGAAGAAAAAGATCGGTGTATTTTATGGAGCTGCGCATTTGCCGGATCTGGAACGACGTCTGGAAAAAATCGGATTCAAAAAAACCAAAAGCAAATGGGTCACTGCCTGGAGCGTGAAAAAAGAAGATGAATGAGATTTCAGAAAAGCAAGATGATGAGCTGATTGAACGCATTGCCGAGACGGGCTGGTGTGTGCTCCCGGGTTTTCTGGAATCCACCGTGGCAAACGATCTGCACCATGACAGCATGGAAGCTTGGAATGATGGAGCATTCCGTCGCGCCGGTGTGGGCCGCGGCAATGAGTTGCTGGTCAGGGAAGATGTTAGAAGCGATCATGTCATGTGGTTGCGTCCGGCAGAAATCACCGCCGCCCAACAAGCATATCTGGATCGATTGGAAAGACTGCGCCTCTCCCTGAATCTGAATCTGTTCCTCGGTCTCTCTGATTTTGAAGGACACTTTGCGGTCTATCCGGAAGGCGGGTTTTACAAACCTCATCTGGATCGGCATCGCGATACCAGCGAGCGCCTTGTGACCGTGATCCTTTACCTCAACCCCGATTGGAAACCCGGTGATGGGGGAGAGTTGAAATTATGGACCACTCCCGGAGACAAAGAGGGAGAATTCATCATCATCGAACCCCGGATGGGAACTCTGGTTTGTTTCCTCAGCGCTGATTATTGGCACGAAGTCCTGCCTGCGAAAAAAACACGCGCCAGCATCACCGGATGGTTCAGGAGTCGGGAATCATGACGTTTGAGATTTGGCAGTGCGGGATCGCTTGAGCGGATCGATCCATGCTTCCCGTTTTCTGGTCGAAAATCCGCTCTTTTCTGGACGGGATCGATTGGACTGACTAACAAAGCGTTGGTTATTTTGGATACGGATTTTTTACAGAGCTTGGGGATTATCTCGATCAGTGCTGCACTAATGGTGGGGTTGGGGCGTCTGATCCGGATGCCTGCGATTGTGGTTTATTTGCTGTGCGGGATTTTGTTGGGGCCGGTGTTGGGTTGGGTGAAGGTTGGGGATGGGCTGAGTTTGGTTTCGGAAATGGGAATCGCCTTGCTGCTTTTCCTGGTCGGGTTGGAGCTGAGCATCGGGAAGGTGAGGGATGTGGGAAAAGTGGCCGTAGTGGCGGGATTGCTGCAGGTGGTTTTGACGGTGCTTTTGGGCTTTGGTTTAGCCAAGCTGTCAGGTTTCGGTCTGGTGGAGTCCGGTTTTCTCTCGGTTGCACTGACGTTCAGTAGCACGGTGGTGGTGGTGAAATTGTTGGAAACGAAGGGTGAGCTGGAGAGTTTGTATGGGCGTATCGCGGTAGGGGTTTTGTTGGTTCAGGATGTCGTGGTGATTATGTTGCTGACCTTTCTGGCAGGGATGTCTGGAAATGGTGAGGCAGTTGATGCGGAGCGGATTGGGATGGGTTTGGTGCAGGCTTTCGGCGGAATGGCGGTGTTGGTTGTGGCGGCTCTGGTGGCAGCGAAGTATCTTTTGCCCGGTCCGTTCCGCTGGGCAGCTAGATCACCAGAGGTGTTGATGGTGTGGTCGCTTTCCTGGTGTTTCCTGATGGTGTTTGTGGCGCATGCGTTTCATTTGTCTCTGGAGATCGGCGCGTTTCTTGCAGGGATGAGTCTGGCACAGCTTCCCTACAACGAGGACCTGCGCCGACGGGTGCAGCCACTGATGAACTTTTTCGTTGCGGTGTTTTTCGTGACACTCGGAATAAAAATCCAAGCCAACGGTGCGGTGGATCAGATCGGGACCACGGCGGCGTTTTCCGCGATGGTGTTGATTGGAAAACCTCTGGTGTTTGTTCTGATTCTCGGGTTTCTCGGATATGGCAGAAAGACCGCTTTCCTTACCGGTGTGACCTTGGCGCAAACCAGCGAGTTTTCATTTATTCTGGCTGGACTTGCAATGGCCAAGGGGTTGATCGGTGCTGAGATCTTGTTGATTTCGGCATTGGTCGGGGTGGTGACAATTGCGGTTTCATCCTATGTGATCATGCGGAGCCATGAGTTGTATGCGTGGGTATTGCGAATGGGGCTGTTGCGGTTTGCGTTCCTTGATGGAAAACCGGAGATCACCGACAGGATTGTGCACGCAGGTGAACATCTCGAAGGACACATCATTGTGGTGGGAATGAATACCTTGGGTCGGGATCTGGTGAGCCGGTTGGCGGCCAAAGGTTTTGATGTGTTGGCGGTGGATACCGATCCGGCGAAGCTTGAGGGACTGCCCGGCAAAAAACTGCTCGGCAGTGTGGGTTATCTGACGGTGTTGGAAGAGGCGGGATATTCGCGTGCGAAGCTGATTGTTTCGGCTCTTCAGATTGAGGAGACGAACGACCTGCTGGCGTATCGTGCGAAGAGTGTGGGAGTTCCCTGTGCAATCCATGTGGTGGATCTTTCGGTGGTTGAAAACCTGTTGGAGCTTGAGACCGATTACCTGATGGTTTCCAAAGTCGACGGGGTGAAGGCGCAGTTGGCGAAGTTGAAAGAGATGGAGGTGCTGCGATGAATCTTTTCGCCCTGTTGTTGGTGGTCGCTGCGGCAGCGTATGCGTTTGCCAAATATTTCCGTCTGCCATCCGTTCCGGTTCTGATCGGTGCCGGGATGTTGATGAGTTTGGGTGGCTTGGTTCCGGATGAATTGGGAATCGGAAAAAGCGTGGGCTCGATGAACTTATTGGAACTGGGTTTGGTGTTTCTGGTCTTCGCATCCGGAGTTGAAATGAACCCGCGCCGTTTCGGGAAATTCAACAAGGCGGTGATGTGGGTCGCGGCGATTCAGTTTTTTCTCGCGCTGCTCAGCGGTTTTGTATGTGCGAAATGGCTTGGGATCGGGACTCTTGAGGCGGTTTATGTCGGAGGTGGTTTGGCGGCGAGTTCGACCCTGGTGGTGCTGCGTCACCTGCAAGCGCGCAGGGCAATGTTCGAGCCCTACGGCCGGGTGGTCACGGGGGTGTTGTTGGTTCAGGATGTGGCTCTGGTTTTGTTGATCGTGATCCTCTCGCGGGTGAACGGCGGGGTTTGGGATGTGGGAAGGGGTTTGTTGGAAGCATTGTTGTTGGGGGGAGTGGCATGGGTCGCGCAGCGGTTTGTAATTCCGAAACTGGTGTTCCATTTCAAACCCGATGAGGAAAACCTGTTGTTGTGGTTGGTGGCGGTGTTGTTGGGTTTTGTCGGAGTGGCTTCATGGTTGGAATTGCCGCTAATCGCTGGTGCGTTCGCCGGAGGTTTCGTGTTTTCCGCGTTTCCCTTGAACGGTTTGGTGCGTGGGCAACTATCCTCGTTGGTTGATTTTTTCCATGCGATGTTCTTTGTCGCATTAGGTGCTTTGGTGGGAATTCCCGAATGGGAACTTTGGTCGCAGGCAGGGATATACACAGTGGTGGTGATTTTGATCACTCCACCGCTCGTGGCTTTGGTCGCTGAGTGGAAAGGTCTGAGCGCGAGGGCTGCGATTGAAACCGGATTGTTGCTTGCCCAGACAAGTGAGTATTCGCTTTTGTTAGGACTCAGCGGGGTGGTGCTCGGACATGTCAGTCAGGAAATGTTTTCGGTTCTCGCCCTGACCACGGTCATGACGATGGTGATGACCCCGATTCTCGGCAGGGAGCAAGTGGCGAATTTCCTACTGCCGTTTCATCCATTGAGGAAAAAAAGCAAACCGGTGGAAACGCCCAAAGGGCATGTGCTGATTTTGGGTTTCGGATCCGCAGGCATGTGGACGGTCAAACCTTTACTCGCCCAAGGTCATGAAGTGGTGGTGGTCGATGATGATGCGGCGGTGTGCCGGGCTTTGGCTGGAAAAAATATCGCATTCATTCGCGGAGACGGAGCCGAGGTGGAAGTGTTGGAAAAAGCGGGTGCACGCGATGCCAAGCTGGTCATCGCATCGATGCGCCGGGTTGGCGATGCGTTGACGGTGTTGCGATACGTCAGAGGTGTCCCGGTTTTGGCACGGGTTTTTGAAACTCAGGATGCGGAGCGGATCAAAGCAGCGGGTGGTATTCCCGTGATGAATTCCGAAGCTGCCGCAGACACGTTCATCGAGTGGATCGATGGCTGTGAAAAAATCCTAAATGACTGATCAGGCATCCTGACTTCCCCTGCGAACGAGGGTGTAGATCAGAGGAGTGAAGATGAGCCCGAAGAAGGTGAGGACGATGGTTCCATAGAAAACCACGGTGCCGAGAGCCTGACGCATTTCCGCACCAGGACCGAAGGCGATCACGAGCGGAACGACACCGAGGATGAAAGCCATGGAGGTCATCACGATAGGGCGAAGTCGGAGTCTGGCGGCTTCGGCGGCGGCCTCGAATCGATCTTTGCCTTCGTCTTCGAGTTGACGCGCGAACTCGACGATGAGGATGGCGTTTTTCGACGCCAGCGCGATGAGAACCACCAGACCGATTTGCGTCAGGATGTTGTTATCCATTCCGCGGAAATAAATTCCCCAAATCGCACCGGCAAGGCAGAGCGGCACGGTGAGAATCACTGCGAGCGGAAGACCCCAGCTTTCGTATTGAGCGGTGAGCAGAAGGAAAACGAAGAGCACAGCGATGAGGAAGATCATCAGAGCGGAACCGGAGTTGTTGGCTTCCTGATAAGCGATTTCCGTCCATTCGTAGCCGATACCGGGTGGAAGGATTTTTGCGGCGAGTTGTTCCATTTTTTCGATGGCTTGTCCGGTGCTGATACCGGGAGAAGCGGAGCCGATCAGGTCGGCGGATGGGTAGAGGTTGTGGCGCACGACCCGATCCGGGCCGGTTGCTTGACGTAGTTCCATCATTGATCCGAGGGGAACCATTTCGCCATTCATGTTCCGGGTTTTCAATTTCGCGATGTCCTCGAAGTCGTCACGGAAAGAACTGTCTGCCTGTGCCGTGACACGGTAGGTTCGACCGTAGAGATTGATTTCGTTCACGAAAGACGAACCGAGATAAATTTCCAGAGTTTTGAAAAGGTTATCAAGCGGGACGTTCAGCATCAGGGCTTTTTCGCGATCGATGTCGGCGTAGTATTGCGGACCCGATGAGTTGAAAGGTGTGAAGGCCTGCATGATGTCAGGATCGGCTGTGGCAGCACCGGCCAGAGCCCATGTGGCGTTTTCGAGCGCGGCGTAACCGAGACCGGCGCGATCCTGGACCTGCATCTTGAAACCACCGCCCGTGCCCAGACCGCGAACGGGTGGGGGAGGAATCACGATTCCGAAGGCATCAACCTTTTGGATCGCGGCACTGAGTTCCGCATAGATTTCGGGTCCGCTCTTCCGTTCCGAGAAAGGTTTGAAGACGGGGAACAGCACGATGGAATTGGTTGCGTTGGAGAAGGTCGCGCCGTTGAAACCTGCGAAGCCGACCACATCCTGCACGCCATCGACTGCGGCGATTTGCTTGATGAGTTGTTGCACCGTCGCATCGGTTTTTTTCAGTGCTGTGCCGGTGGGAAGTTGTGCGGCGACAATCGCATAGCCTTGATCCTGAGGTGGAATGAAACCACCCGGAACCGCCTTGAATCCGAGACCTGCGATGGCGATCAAACCGAAGTAAAGCAGCATCATGAGAAAACCCATTCTCAGGCTGCGGCGGATGAAACGGGTGTAGCCGCGGTTGGTGGCATCGAAGCCGCGGTTGAAGATTCGGAAAAACCAACCGAAGAGCGAATGGATGATTTTTCCTAACAGGTCGGGCTTTGTGGAATGTTTTCGCAGCAACAACACACCGAGTGCCGGGCTGAGAGTGAGTGAGACCAGACTTGAGATGACCGTGGAGGTCGCGATAGTCAGGGCGAACTGTTTGTAAAACTGGCCTGAAATGCCGGTCAGGAAAGCGGTCGGAATGAAAACCGCCAACAAGACCAGAGTGGTTGCAAAAATCGCACCGCTGACCTCTTTCATGGACCGTTGCGTGGCTTCGCGTGGAGCGAAACCTTCCTCCAGATTCCGTTCGATGTTTTCCACTACCACGATCGCGTCATCGACCACGATTCCGATCGCGAGCACCAAACCGAAAAGTGTGAGGTTGTTGAGCGAGTAACCGAAGATCTGCATGACTGCGAACGTTCCGATCAGTGAAACGGGAATGGCGAGAACCGGAATCAGGGCGGCACGCCAGGATTGCAGGAAAATGATCATCACCAGAACCACAAGAATGATGGCCTCGAAGAGGGTGGTGATCACCGCATCGATGGATTGGTCGATGAATTGTGTGGGATCATAAATGATGTCGTATTCCAAACCTTTGGGAAAATCCTTTTCCAGTTCATTCATGGTTTCTCTAATGGCTGCGGAAATTTCCAGAGCGTTGCTGCCCGGACGTTGGAAAATGGGAAGGGCCAGTGTGGGGATTTCGTTGAGATAGGCGTTCACGTTGTAGTCGAGCGCACCCAGCTCGACACGGGCGACATCCGAGAGTCGGACGAGTCGCTGGTTCGCATCGCTCTTGACCACAATTTTTTCAAATTCGGCAATGTCCTTGAGTCGGCCCTGTGAAGTGACGTTGATTTGGAACGGTACACTCTGCTCAAGAGGTTCCTTGCCAATGGTTCCGGCGGCGATCTCGACGTTTTGGGTTCTCAGTGCGGTGATGACCTCATCTGCCGAGAGTTTGTAAAAATCAAGACGTTGTGGATCCAACCAGATACGCATGGAGTATTCGCGGGCACCGAACAAACGGACCTCGCCGACGCCATCGATGCGCCGCAGTTTTTCACGGACTTGGAGCAGAGCGTAGTTGGATATGTAGCTGAGATCGAAGGTTTGATCTTTGGAAAACATCTGTACGACGAGGAGCAGGTCGGGTGAGGATTTCTGCACTACCACACCGATCCTGCGCACCTCTTCCGGGAGACGGGGTTCCGCCAGTGCCACACGGTTCTGAACCAGCACCTGTGCCTTATCGAGATCGGTGCCGAGTTTGAAACTGATGGTCAGCGTGTACGTTCCATCCGCCGTGCTCTGAGAGTTCATGTAGAGCATGTCTTCGATACCGTTGACTTCCTGCTCGATGGGTGCGGCCAGGGTTTTGGCAATCGTATCGGGCGTGGCTCCCGGATAGTTGGTGGTGACAATGACGGTGGGCGGCGCGACTTCAGGAAATTGCGCGACTGGCAGATTGAAGTAGGAGATCGCTCCGATGAAGATGATCAGAATGGAGATCACTGTCGCAAAGCGCGGGCGATCGATGAAAAAGAAGGAAAAGTTTTTCATTCTAAGGAAATGATAGGGTCATTCGTCGTAGATCCTGAGTTTATCGAAGGGACAAAATGACCGATGGTTGGTGATGACTCTTATGGAAATTAAAATAATGGTTTGGATGCGTTAGATGGCGGTCGTTTCATCGAAACGACCCTACCTTTTACATCGGGACGTCGATGGGTTGGATCGGCATGCCGGGACGAAGCAGTTGAATGCCTGAAACCGCGATTTTTTCGTCTTTCTCCAATCCGCCGGTGATGATGCGCATGTCACCATCCAGCGGACCGATTTCAACAAACCGCCGCTCCAGTATGTTTTCTTTGGTTAGGACCCAAGCGAAACGTTTGTCCTGATCGAAACCGAGCGCGGCATCCCTGACGAGGAGTCGCTCTTGTGCGGAGCTGATCGGAACACGCACTCTGGCGAACAGGCCGGGCGTGATCAGGCCTTGCTCGTTTTGAACCAGTGCGCGCATTTGCAAGGTAGCGGTATTGCGATCAAGTTGGTTTTCCGTGAAATTCAACATGCCTTGGAATTCAAACTCCTTGCGATCCGACAAAGCGATTTCCACTGCTGCCTCCACAGTCTGACCGGGTTGGGCTTCACCATTGAGGGAAGCCCGGGTCATTTCCAGGACGCGACGTTCATCGATCTCGAAATCGCAATAGATCGGATGGTGAGGGACGATGGTGGTGAGCAGGGTTGCGTTGCCGCTGCCGCCTTGGATGAAATTTCCAACCGTGATGTTGAATCGTCCCGCAATGCCGGAAATGGGCGCATGGATATCCGCGAATTCACGCTCGAGCCTCGCGGTTTTCAGATCGGCTTCGGCGACAAGCAGGTCGGCCTCCGCTTGCGCAAGTTCGCTCTTGCGGGTGTCGAATTCTTCTTTGGAAATCGCATTCTGACTGATGAGGTTTTCCGCGCGCTTCAGTGTGCTTTTCGCGAGCTCCAGTCTGGCACTTGCCTGTTGTTGAACCGCTTCCGCACGTGACTTCGCTGCATCGAATACACGTGGATCGATGCGGAACATCAGATCGCCTTGGTTGATCTGCTGTCCTTCCTTGAAATGCACGGATTCAAGATATCCGCTGACGCGGGCTTGAAGCTCGACTTCTTCGACCGGAGTGAATCGACCCGTGTAGGTTTCCTTGAGCGTGATGGTTCGGGTTTCCGGTTGGGCTACCTGAACCGGTATGGCTTGGCCCTGCGCTGCCGCGTCGTTCTTTGATTTACACTGGACCAAGAGCAGAAGGGAAAAAGGAATGATGAGAATTTTCATAAACGTCTGAAGAGTGTGGAGTGATTATTTTGAAAAACCGCCGCCAAGGGCTTGCATGAGTTGGATGGTGGAGGCGAAAGAGCGGCCTCTTGCCTGAACCGCGCTACGCTCCGCGTTGAGCATTTCGCGATGGCTGTCGATAACTTCGAGGTAGCTGGCGACACCTTCCTTGTAGCGTGAGTTGGATAGTTCGTAGGCTCTTCTCGATGCTTTCAGGCTCTCTTCCTGGGCTTGGATTTCATTCAGCGCGGCCCGGCGTGTGGCGAGGGCGTTTTCCACATCGGCGAACGCGGAGAGCACGGTTTGCTGATAGTTGGCGAGTGCTTCCTCGTGCTTGGCTTTTGCCATCGCAAGATCGGATTTTCGGCGTGCTCCTTGGAACAAGGGGATTTCAACCTCGGGACCGATGGAAAATTCACGGCTCGAGTAGTTCAGGAAATCGGCCGATTTCAAGGCAGCGAAACCGCCGGATCCGATGAGTGAGATTTTCGGATAGAAACCCGCGGTGGCGATTCCGATTTCAGCCGAGCTGGCGGCAAGCGAGCGTTCGGCGAAAAAGACATCGGGTCTTCTGCCTAACAGTTCCACCGGCGATCCTGCGGAAACTGTCGGCGGATTCCGGGTGATCGATTTTTTGGGTATGCTGAACGATGTGGCGTTTTTTCCTGCAAGCACCGCGATGGCATTTTCCAATGCTGCTCTCGGACCTTCGAGGCTGACGAGCTGTGCCTTGGCGCTGGAGAGCTCGGCTTCGGCTCTGGCCACGTCCACTTCACTGGAGCGTCCGGCTTCAAACAAATCGCGAGCGAGTTCCAAGGACTCGATCCGGGTTTTCATCGCCTGATCCAGCACGGCGGCTTCGCTATCGATGAAACGCAATGCGAAGTAGTTCGTTGCGAGCTGGCTTTGGAGTGAAAGTTTGACCTGATCCACCGAAACTTCCGCTGCGCTGGCGTTGGCTTTTCCTGCTTCGACGATGCGTCGGACGCGACCCCATAAGTCGATTTCGTAGCCGAGCGACATCGAGACCCGGTAGTCGTTGTAGTAGGATTCCATCACACCCGGACCGGCTCGGTTGGATTCGCTTTCTCGATTGCGCGATGCGGATCCTTCGGTGCGGACTTGTGGCAGTAGAAGGGATCGGTCGATTCCCAAGGCGGCATAGGCTTGGTTGCGTCGGCTTTCAGCGGCACGGAGATCGAAGTTTCCTTTTTCAAGATCCGCCATCAGGGAATTGAGCTGGGAATCTCCGAATGTGCGCCACCAATCCTTGCTGATGCGCGAGGAGTAGTCGGGATTGAAACTTTTGAATTTTTTCGCGATCTCCATTTCCGGTACGCTGTGGTCAGGGCCGACCATGCCGCATGAGCTGAGAAAGAGGGCTACAACTGGAACGAATGTGATTTTCAAAACGTGATGGGGTGAAAATGTTAGACAATGGCGCGTTTGGCCTTGGCAGGAATCTGATAGGAAGCGATGCGTTGTTTCAAAACAGCCAGCGCGAGCTTCATGGGTTCGGTGGATTTGCAGATCGTCGCGCGCTGGATGGCTCCGGCCCACAGATCGCGGAAGAGTTCCGCTTCCTGCTTGGAATTCACCTTTTTGGAAATATGACCCAGGGTCTTGGCTTCATCGAAAACCCCGGCCAACAAACCCAACCAGGTCGACATTCCCTCGGAGAGAACCTGTCGCATGGGCTCGCTGAGGTCGGTGACCTCAGAGGCCAGTTTGAGCACCAAGCAGGGACAGCGCTGGCCGTTTTCCTCGAATTTTTGGATCGACCCCTCCAGGAAACTCAGCAAGCGCGGCATGGGTTTTTTCTCGACCAGATTAGAGAACAATGCGTGGTTTTTCTCATCTGTCGCCGCACTGATGTAGTGTTTCAGAAGCTCGACACCAAAGTGTTCTTTGGATTCAAACCAATGATAAAACGAACCTTTGGGGACACCGACGGCTTTGAGGATTTCATTGAGACCTACAGAATGAAAACTGCGTTTCCACATGATTTCCTCCGCGGCTTCAATGATACGTTCTTTGGTGTGGGGATGGCTCACATCGAGACGATTAGACCAGTCGTCTAGTAAGTGCAAGTGGGATTTTTTAAGGTAGGGTCATTTTGAAAAAAAAAGACCGATCGGGTTGGGCGCGCCAGATGGCGGTCGTTTTATCGAGACGACCCTACCATAGGACACGATTGGATTTTATGGTAAGGTCATTTCGATGAAATGACCGAATGGGTTGGGTTCGCAAGATGGCGGTCGTTTCATCGAAACGACCCTGACGAGTGATTTTTCTTTCGTGGCTGTTTTGGATTGGCTAGATGAGGAAAAGAAATGAGCTC
>CBFGOP010000038.1:0-18168 GCA_965650415.1 uncultured Prosthecobacter sp.
AACGAGATCGAGCTCTCCGTCCGTGCGGCGAACTGCTTGAACAACGCAAACATCACTTCGGTGGGACAACTTGCGATGAAATCGGAAGCCGAAATGCTGAAATACCGCAACTTCGGTAAGAAATCCCTCAATGAGATCAAGGACAAGCTCGTCGAGCTCGGCCTCGGCCTTGGCATGTCCTTCGAACCTTCCCTGCTGGCAGGTGGATCGATCGCTTCACGCGGACCTCGCCTTGGTGCTGAAGACGAGACCCAGGTCGGCCTTGCCGATCTGATCGCTCAAAACCTTGACGACTAATTCACCCACTAAATTTAACACGAAAGGAAGCCACCGATGAGACATCGCCGCAACACTACCAAGCTCAAACGCAACACCGCCCATCGCAAATCCCTGCTTGCCAACATGGCATCCAGTCTGATTCTGCATGGCCGTATCAAAACCACTTTCGGCAAAGCCAAGGCACTCCGCCCGGTTGCTGAAAAGCTGGTCACACAAGCCAAACGCAACGACCTGCATTCCCGCCGTCTTGCCATCGCTTTCCTTCGCCAGAAGGAAGCCGTGAGCAAACTGTTCGCGGAAATCGCTCCAGCAGCTGCCAACCGCGCAGGCGGTTATTGCCGCATCATCAAGCTCGGCCAACGCATGACCGACTCCGCACCGATGGCCATCATCGAGTGGGTTGATCAGCCGGAGCTTGGCGAAGAGGCCGTTGAAGTAGCCACTACCGAAGTGGTTGCCGAGCCCGAGGCTAAGAAACCCGCCAAGAAAGCAGCCAAAAAGGCCGCGAAAAAAGCTGAGGCTGAGTAATCCGCATCACAACCTTCAAACTCTCCGGTGGAAACGCCGGAGAGTTTTTTGTTTTCCGGACAACCTACTTCTTCTTGTTGGCGATCTGCTTGCGGAAAAGCGGAACAAACTCGCGTTCGATGTAGGCGTGTGCGGCGGCAAGTCCCTCGTTGCGATAGATGTTGCCGATGATGGCCTCGACGCTGGTCGGATTTCCGAAAGCACTCAGGAATTCATTGGAAGTGAGATGGGTAAACCAGACCCCATCCATGCAATTCCTCTCGGCCAGAACAAACTGGCGGGCAAATAAGGCCAGCACGGCATCTCCGATCCATGCCGCTTCACGTTCGATTTTAAGCGCTTCGTTTCGAGTCACAAAGCCATCATGTAACTATGGCGCGGGCTGTGCGAGTTTTTCCGAGCGCTGCTGTGAAATTCTTTGCCTCAACCGTTTCTCCGCATCCGAATCCCAATATCCGGGCTGGAGCTCCATGAATACCGACGAATAGGGAAGGGTGGTCGAGCTTCGGATGACCAGCACATTGAAATGCTGATTGGCGGATTCGATAAGAGTCAGCAGGGACTCCTGATGAATTTCCGTGGGTTTGTATCCGTGCAGAGCGGTCTGAATTTGCTCACGCAATCGGTCGACTCCGGGGGCGTAGTCATTTTCCACTGCTCTCAGCTCGCGCGTGAGGTAGATGTTCGGATAAACGTGTTGGTTGACCTCGATGCTGTTGAGTACGTAGTCGACCACTTCCGGAATTTCCGCGTCCACCACCAACTGTTTCACTCCCTGGCGGCTGTGCGCAGGAAAAGAAGCTTCGGCGATCACGATCCAGTTTCGGTAACCGAGATGGGAGACTTCTTGGTTTACGACACGCTCCCACTTTTGTTGTGGATTGCTCCAGCCGCAGCCGAGAGATGCGATCGAGACAAACAAGATGATGGCTCGGTAGAGGTGTCTCATCTGGAAATTGGCCTTCGTTGGCCCGGATGGGTTGAACTTGTTGAGCTTCAGAGGTCTCGATGCGAGCCATCACAAAAGGGAGGATTTTTGGAAGCTTTGCATTGGCAGAGACTGACCGTGGTTTTCTCGTCGATGACCAATTTTTTCGGTTGGATACCGGTGCCTTTGTGAGAGCCATCGCAAAACGGGGTATGGCTGGTTCGACCACATGCGCACCACCAATAGGTTCCGGCTTCCAATTCCAATTTGATGGATTTTTTTTCGGTTGGGATTGGATCTTCGGACATAAATTATTGGGATTCTTCGGTTGTTGAGACGTTGACCAGAAGGGTCGCCGGAGCCCCTTTTGATTCGGGGGTTTTGGAGCTCAGACGTCCCTGCTTTGGATATCTCTCGTGCGGAATTTCATGGAAATATGCAGCTCCCAACCAGGTGAGAAGGATGATGGTGGATAAGCCGATAAAGGAGGGAACGCTCATTGCTTGATCAATTTCAGTTAGGCAGCGTGCTTGAAATGTCAAAAAACCACGGATTTGCCAATAAAAATCGGTTTTGTTGATAATATGGAAAAGTTTATGATTTCAAACTTGCGGGATGATTCAAGTTTACCCATCGAAGGGCATGCCTGTCGCAGCCGTACTGTTTGATTTCGATGGTGTCCTGGTTGATACCGAGTGGGCCATCTATCAGGCATGGCTGGCGACATTCCGGGAACACGGGCAGGATCTGCCGCTTTCCCTGTATACGCGATGCATCGGCTCGGATTTCGATGCTTGGTCGCCAAAGCTGCATCTGGAGGATCTGACCCAACTGCGGTTTGACTGGATCAGGATGGATGAACAAAGACAGGTTGTGATCCGTGCCGCGCTCTCAGAGCAGGGGCCGATGGATGGAGTGGTCGCTGTTCTGGAGGAGCTCAGAAAAAAGGGGATACCTCTGGCGGTTGTCTCAAGTTCCTCCCATCATTGGGTGGATGGTTGGTTGGAGAAGTTGGAACTGCGTGACTATTTCACCGAAGTGATATGCAAGGGCGATGCACCGAGAATCAAGCCCGCGCCGGATTTGTTTTTAACTGCGGCCCAGCGGTTGAATCTTCCACAATCCGATTGTCTGGTCATTGAGGATTCGCTGAATGGGTTGAATTCCGCCAAGGCCGCTGGCATGCAGGTTTGGATTGTGCCGAATCGCGTGACATCGTGTTTGGATTTCACCCAAGCGGACAGGGTTTTTCCTGACTTTGGAGCGGTGACTCTGGAGATCGGAACTTGGGAATGATCAGAGTCCGCTCGGATGTCTCATGATATGACCTCTGCCGGGGCGGGTGGCTGTCAGCCAACGAGGACCGCGAGCATCATTTCCCCAACCGGTATCCAATCTCAAACCGGCGATGGTCATGAAAACATGGCCTTTTCTGACATAGATCGTGATCCATTCACCCTCGCCTTTTTTACCATAGTTGAAATAGCCTTTGGAAGTCAGCGAACCGCGCAGCAATCCGGCCTCGCGCAAAACGTAAGAAACCGTGCCTGAGCAGTCATAACCCGAGTCGTGGTGTGTGGAATGACCGCCACCCCATTTGTAAGGTTTGTTTTGAAGGCGGTTTCCAGCGGCAATCGCTCGTTTGACTGCCGCAGGCGCGCTTCTTGGGGCATAGGCGATCCCGTCTTTGATCATGGCCGTCTTGCCATACTCAAAACGGTAGGAAACCGGATGTTTGGCAGCCACTTGATTGGAGCAGGAATTCAAACCTAGCAGCAGAGTCGCGAATACAAACAGATATCCAATCAAACGTTTCATGCGTGAGATTCTTCCATAAATGCTAAAGAGATTCAAATAGTTTCTATAAGTTAACTAAATTTCCAGATTTTACGATTAAAACAAATGATTGAATTGCTTTTGCTCTGTGACTTAACTGACTTTTTACGGATTTTCCTAAATCAGCCATCGTCTGCGAATAACCCTCAGGAATGAACAAAGGATCGTATCCAAAACCCCCTACACCCGAGGGAACGGTGGCGATTTTCCCCTCCACGCTACCGTGGAAATTGGCGATTTCGGTTCCGTTTTTTGCCAGTACCAAGGTGCACAGAAAGCGTGCGCTGCGCAGGGGCTGATTTGCCATCTCCTTGAGCAGGCGCTGATTGTTTTTGGTGTGATTTCCCTCCTCTCCGCCATAACTCGATGACCAAACTCCTGGTGCGCCACCGAGGGCGTCGACCTCCAGACCTGAGTCGTCAGCCAGTACGAGACCATCGATGATACGACTGATTCCAATCGCTTTCAAACGGGCGTTTTCAAGAAAAGTTGTCCCTGTTTCTTCAATTTCCGGAATATTTGGAAAGGTTGTGACATCACAAACATCGAATTGATCGCCAATAACATCGCGGATTTCCTCGGTTTTGTGGTGGTTGCGTGTTGCGATGATCAGGCGAGGTCGTTCGGGCATGTCAAAGGGTTTGGATTTTTTTTTGCATTTCGCCAAGACTATATGAGTTTGAAATCGATTGAAATGAAGGCTATGAAAACAAAGACTGCATGGTTGAAAGCGATGCTGTTATCCGCAGCGTTGGTAACAGGATTGGCTGCCAAGGCTCCCGAAGGCTGGGAAACGGATGTCGACGCGGCAATTGAGCGGGCGAAGAAGGAAAACAAGGCTGTCATGCTCGAATTCACGGGCTCGGACTGGTGCCCGCCTTGCATCAAAATGAGCAAGGAGGTTTTTTCCAAAGAGGAGTTTGTGAAAGAGGCCTCAAAAGATTTTGTCCTGGTGCATCTGGATTTTCCTAAGAAAGACAAGGCATTGGCCGAAAAAAACCAGCCACTGTTGGAAAAATACAATGTTGCCGGATTTCCCACGATCGTTCTGTTGGATTCCAACGGCAAACCATTCAGTCATTTTCCTGCGACCAAATATCCCGAGCTGAAAAAGTTTCTCGATGGAATCAAGCTCGCCCTTGAAAACAAAGATCTCGACTAAAAAACATATGAAAAAATGGATTCTAACCATGTTGGTTTCTCTCGCCTCAGTCTCGTTCGTGGCGGCTGGAGAAAGTTTGTGGATGCACGATTTTGAAGCAGCCAAGGCCAAGGCGGCCAAGGAAGGAAAACCGATTTTCATCAACTTCACCGGCACGGACTGGTGTGGTTGGTGCATCAAGCTGGAAAAAGAGGTCTTCAGCCAGAAAGCCTTCCAGGATTATGCTAAAGAGAATCTGGTTCTGGTTGAGATAGATTTTCCCAAGAAAAAAGAGCAGAGCGAGGAACTGAAAGCCCAGAACAAGAAACTCGACAAAGAGTTTGCGATTGAAGGCTATCCGACCCTCTTCCTGCTGGACGCTCAGGGCAAAAAGCTTACCGAGGACATCGGATACCGCGCCGGTGGTCCGGAGGCTTACGTGGAGCATTTGAAAAGCCTGCTGAAGAAATAGATTTTGGAGGTGTTCGGCTTGTTCGAAAACCCTGCTCATGGCTTTGAGCAGGGTTTTTCTTTTCATTGGGGCTTGGATTGCGCAAGTTTCCCGCCCTCCACAGGCCATGTCAGAAACACGTAAACCATTTCCCTTCAGCGAATTCGAACCCAAGTGGCAATCCCTCTGGGATGTTGAAAACACTTTCCGCACCCCGAATCCGGGCGAGGCGGGTTTCGATGCCTCCAAGCCCAAATATTACGTGCTCGATATGTTCCCTTACCCGAGCGGTGCGGGTTTGCATGTGGGGCACCCCGAAGGTTACACGGCCACCGACATCATCGGTCGCTACAAACGGATGAACGGATTTAATGTGTTGCACCCGATGGGATATGATTCCTTCGGTCTGCCAGCCGAGCAATACGCAATCAAGACCGGCCAGCATCCGGCGATCACGACGGCCGCCAACATCGAAAACTTCCGCCGTCAGTTGAAGTCGTTGGGCTTCGCGTATGACTGGAGTCGTGAGATCGCGACTACCGATCCCGAATACGTGCGTTGGACCCAGTGGATTTTCCTGCAGATCTACAACTCCTATTTCTGTGAAGAGACCAAACAGGCACGTCCGATTTCCGAACTCGAAGCCAAGGGTTGGACCCACGAACAAATCGATGCTGAGCGTCTTGCGTTCGTAGCCGACACGCCTGTGTGGTGGTCGCCTGATCTTGGAACCGTATTGGCGAACGAAGAGGTTGAGGAATGGAAATCGAAAGGCCACACGGTTGAGCGTCGACCGCTGCGTCAGTGGATGCTGCGCATCACGAAATACGCCCAGCGCCTGATCGATGAGTTAGATACCCTCGACTGGCCTGAAGGCATCAAGCTGCTGCAGAAAAACTGGATTGGCCGAAGCGAGGGAGCGGAAGTCAAATTTCAAATCTCGAATTTCAAATCTCAAATCGAAGTTTTCACCACGCGTCCTGATACGCTTTTCGGGGCGACTTATATGGTGCTCGCGCCAGAGCATCCGTTTGTTCCGCAAATCACCACTGAGGAAAACAAGGTGTCGGTTGAAGCTTATCAGAAAGCCATCGCATCGAAATCGGATCTGGATCGAGGGGATTTGAATAAAGACAAATCCGGCGTTTTCACGGGTGCTTTTGCGGTGAATCCGGTAAACGATGAGCAAATTCCAATCTGGATCGCAGATTATGTGATGATGGGTTACGGCACCGGAGCGATCATGGCCGTGCCGGCGCATGATGACAGGGATTTTGAATTCGCGACGAAGTTTGATTTGCCGATCAAGCAGGTGGTTCAGCCATTGGATGATTCGAACTGGCAGGGTTACACCGCTGCTGGGACTGCTGTGAACTCAGGTTTCCTCGATGGGATGCCGACCGCGAAGGCCAAGGCAACCATCATTGACTGGTTGGAATCCAACCATCTCGGCAAGCGTAAGGTCCAATACAAACTTCGCGACTGGTTGTTCTCTCGCCAGCGTTATTGGGGCGAGCCGTTTCCCATCATTTGGAAGGACGGTCAGCACTACGCGTTGCCGGATGATCACTTGCCTTTATTGGCACCTCCGTTAGATGACTACAAGCCATCAGGGACACCCGATCCTCTTCTCAGCAAGGCCACCGATTGGGTGAACTTGCCTGATGGATACACCCGCGAAACCAACACCATGCCGCAATGGGCGGGCTCCTGCTGGTACTATCTCCGTTACTGTGATAACAAGAATGCGGATCGTTTCATTTCGAAAGAAGCTGAAGCCTACTGGACCAGCGACAAGCCGGGCATGGTTGATCTCTACGTCGGCGGAACCGAGCATGCGGTGTTGCATTTGTTGTATGCGCGTTTCTGGCACAAGGTGCTTTTCGATCTGGGGCATGTCAGCACGCCCGAGCCATTTCAGCGCTTGGTGAACCAGGGATTGATCCTTGGTGAAGACGGCCAAAAAATGTCGAAGTCGCGCGGAAACGTGGTGAACCCAGATGATGTAGTGAAAGAATACGGGGCTGACTCCCTACGCCTTTACGAAATGTTCATGGGCCCGCTCGAACAGGTGAAGCCATGGCAAATGAAAGGCGTCGAAGGGGTTTCCCGTTTCCTTGCTCGCGTCTGGCGTTTGGCGATCACGGAAGAAGGTCAGGTTTCCGATAAAGTGGTGAACGAACCATGCACGGACAAAGAGCTCAGCCGCGTAGTGCATGAAACCATCAAAAAGGTCGGTGAAGACATCGAGAAATTGAGTTTCAACACGGCGATTTCACAGATGATGATCTGCACCAATGCGTTCACTCAAGCGGGCAAAGTTCCGATGAAAGAATTCGTTCAGTTTCTGACCGTGCTCAATCCTTTCGCTCCGCATTTGACCGAGGAAGTTCATTCCTTGATCGGCGGTAAGGGTCTGCTGTCTGAGGCCGAATGGCCGAAGTATGATGAACAGGCTTTGGTTCGCACCGAATGCGAACTGGTGGTTCAGGTCAACGGCAAGCTTCGCGACCGGATCTGGCTTTCCATGACCGCAACTGAGGAGGAAGCCAAGGCTGCGGCGTTCGCTTCCGATAAGATCAAGGAGTTCACCGATGGCAAAGATCTCCGCAAGGTGATCTATGTTCCGGGAAAAATCATGAACCTGGTGGTGGGTTGATGACCATCAGGCGTGGTGCAGCAAAATCGAATTCGCGGCGAAGTGATCGGAGAGGATGTCGGAGACGATGACGATTGGCGTTCCCGCCCGGACGAGACCGGCGTCGCGGAGCTGCTCGGTGGCGCGTTGGATGGTTTCCTCGATGTTCGAGCAGAATGACATTTGAAAGGCGCGTATTCCTCTTGTTAGGGAAAGCTGACGGCAAACACGCTCTTTGGGTGTGAAGGCATAAAAAGCAGCGGTGCGGGGACGCATCAATGCAACCTGATTGGCGAGAACCCCCCGACGGGTCAGAACAACGAGCAGGGAATCCGCCAATGAATCGGCCAGTGTGACCGCGGCGCGTGCGGTTTTCTGACGTTCATCGCGAAGGATGACATTTTGTCCGAAACCATGGCCACCCGTGCGTTCGATGCGGGTCGCAATCCTCACGATCGCCTCCACACAACGCTCAGGATAACGCCCGACCGAGGTTTCACCGGACAGCATGAGAGAATCCGCCTCTTCGTAAGCCGCGTTCATGACATCGGTGACTTCCGCACGGGTTGGGGTCGGGTTGATGATCATCGATTCTAACAGCTGGGTAGCAACAATGACCCGTGTGCCGAGTTCGTGGCAGCGTTTGACGATGCGGCGTTGGAGAATGGGGAGGTCTTCGAAATCGACCTCAATACCCAAATCGCCGCGGGCGATCATGATGACATCGGAAGTCTGAATGATCGCATCGATATTCTTGATCGCTTCCTGATCCTCGATTTTCGCAACGATCTGTGCTTCACCTTCCAAAGCTTCCATGGCCTCGCGTAGTTCGCGGACGTGCGCGGCGTCTCGTACGAAAGATCCGGCGATGTAGTCCGCACCGCATTCCACGGCGAGTGCGAGGTCCTTGTGGTCTTTTTCTGTCAGGGCGGGGAGATTCAGCCTTACCCCCGGAAGATTGATGTGCCTGCGTGATCCCATGCTGCCGGGAGTGCGGACATCGCAGATGATGCGATCGTCTCCGACGCGATCAATGCGCATCAGCAGGGCACCATTGTCAACGACGAGTGTGTTGCCTTCGGTGACATCATTCATCAGCCCTGGGTAGTTGACCGTGGTGGAGAGGGGAATGGATGGTTCAACATCGGCCCGGCGGAACTCCACTTTGTCACCTTCCTTGAGATCGTAAGCCTTTGCCAAATCACCGGTGCGGATCGATGGACCTGTTAGATCGAAAAGAACGGCGATATGGGCGTTGCGCTTTTCCGATTCCTTACGAACGTGTTTGGTCATCTCCGCGGCCCATTCATGCTTCGCATGGCTCATGTTGAGCCGAAATACATTCACACCGCCATCGATGAGTTTGCCTATCATTTCAGGTGCCTCGGTGGCGGGGCCGAGGGTGACGATGAGTTTGGTTTTACGGGACATGGATGTATCAGCCTTGGTCGATGGTCTTGTCTGTGGCGGCGTCGACAATGGCGAAGCGTTCGCGGTTGAGAGTAGGATCGGAGCGGAAGATCAGACGTCCGGCGTGGGATCGCTCGAGCTCGACGAGAACTTTGGCGTCTTCCTTTTTGAAGCGGTTGAGAACATCCGAGTTCACGATAACAATCAGATCTCCGACTTGGTCGCGATGGGTTTGGATGATGGTGTTGAGACGACGCTGGATCTCGATGGACATGGTCATCGGGGTTTTGACGCGGCCGCGGCCCTGGCAATATGGGCAGGGCTCATACATCGAATCGCGTAGGGATTCGTTGAGGCGTTGGCGGGTCATTTCCATGAGGCCGATGGCCGAAATCTGGAGAATCTGGGTTTTCGCTTTGTCTTTTTTCACCCGTTCTTTCATCGCTTTGTAAACGGCCATCTGGTCCTTGCGATGGCGCATGTCGATGAAGTCGACCACGACCAAGCCACCGATGTTGCGGAGGCGAAGTTGGCGTGCGACTTCTTCGGCAGCCTCGATGTTGGTTTGGAGGATCATCTTATCGACGTCTTTTGAGCCGCGGTTGCGCCCCGTGTTGACGTCCACGGAAATGAGTGCCTCGGTTTCATCGATAACGATGTAGCCACCACACTTGAGCCAGACTTGGCGAGAGAAGGCTTCATCGATTTGTTTCTGAATGCCGACTTTCTCGAAGATCTGCTGTGAAGCTGCAGACATATAGCGAATGCGGCGTTTGGCTCGGCGTGAAATTTTTCCGGCAATTTCGCGGATGAGTTCGGTGGTTTGTTCGTCGTCACAAATGACTTGATCGACTTCGTCGGTGAGGAAATCGCGGGCGGTTTTCTCGATGAGGCCGGGTTCTTGGAACACGCAGCAGGGAGCGGGATTGTTCGCGCGGCGTTGGTCGATTTTGTCCCATTGCTCGAGAAGCATGGCGAGGTCGCGGACGAAATGACGGGCGCGGGTTCCTTGTGCAACCGTGCGCATGATGATGCCCATTCCCTCGGGGACCGAGAGTTTTTGAACGATCTTGCGGAGGCGCTGGCGTTCCTGTGGATCGTCGATTTTACGTGAAATACCGAATTGTTCGGTGAATGGCATCAGCACGAGGTAGCGGCCTGCGAGCGAGATGTTGGTGGTGACGCGTGGTCCTTTGGTTCCGATGGGCCCTTTGGACACCTGGATCATGATTTCCGATCCGATCGGATAGATGCTCGGGATGTCTTTCGAGGTGATTTTCTTTTGGTTCTTCTTGGTGCCTTCGCGCTCGATTTCCTCGAGGCCGGCATCAAGGGCGGCAGGGATGGCGTCCCAGAAGTGGAGGAAGGCGTTTTTGTCCAGGCCGATGTCGACGAACATGGCTTTGAGGCCTTGTTCGATGTTTTTGACACGGCCTTTGAAAATGCCTCCGACGATGTTCTGATCGCCTTCGCGTTCAACGGTATACTCTTCTAGAACACCGTTTTCGAGTAGAGCGACACGCCGTTCGAGTTTTTCGACATTGACGATGATGGTATTGCCTTCGAGAGGATCGGTGTTTCCGATTCCGAGTAGTCTTTTGATTTTTTTGATCACGGTAGCTATTGGTTAGGTATTAAATTTTGGATATGTTTCACTCAATGATGGGCGTGGCGCGAGGGATCACTTGTCCCTCTCTATCACTTTCCTGAGTAATGGTTGGTTTTGGAGAGATGGTTGCGGTTTGAGTGGGGGATGGATTGGTGGGGAGAATATCGCCGATTTCATTGCCGGTTTCACCGATATCATCGGTCTCATTCGAAGCGATGTTGATATCTTGTTCCGGCTGTTGAACCACGATTGCGGCAGGAGGCGTCACCTCGATAGCAGCGAGAACATCCTCGGGTAGCTCCAGTGCCTCGATGCGGTCCAAGTGTCCGGGGTATTCGGTTTGAGGTTTGAGTGGCAGGCGCATCCCTTCCTCCTGAGCAAAGATGCCAGTGTAAACCATGTTGACCAAGGGGCCACAAACGCCACCGCCGGATCCGGCTGCCTGAGCCAGAATTACCACTGCGTAGCGTGGGTTATCATAGGGTGCGAAGGAGATCACCCATGAATTGTTGGATTTCTCCCCATTGTCCACGGTTTGAGCCGTTCCTGTTTTGCCTGCGATTTCGTATTTCGGGATTTTGACCTTTCCTGCCGTTCCGCCGGCTTCGTTGACAGCCTTCCACATGCCCAGACGGATCAATGCGAGATCGCTTTCCTTGAGGCCGGAAGCGAGAAGGTCGACTTCGAGTTTCGGTCGGTCGGATACCTGCTGGGTTCCGTTTTCGGCGATGATTTTTCTAACAATTCTCGGCTGGTAATATTTTCCGCCGTTTGCGATCGCGGAAACCATTGCAGCAAGTTGAAGCGGGCTGGTCATGGTGTCGCCCTGGCCAATGGAGAGCATGGCGGTGAGGGCGGGAGTCATCACGGCACCCGGAACTGCCGCACGCCATGCCCGCGATCCCGGTAAAATGCCGGGATCTTCATTTGGAAGTTCAACCCCGGTTTTTTTCCCGATTCCAACCAAAGTGAATCCGTCCACCATGGCTTTCCAACCGATGGAATTCGCGAGTTTGTTAAAGTATGGGTTGCAGGATTTCTGAATGGCTTCGGGAAGCAACAGTGAACCATGACGGCCGCGGCTTTTATTCCAGAGCCAGCAACCGATGTTGTGATTGCCGTATGGCACGAAACCATCGCATGAGATGGGTCTACTGGTTTTGCCTTCGATCGATCCCGCGATGGCTGTGGGGATCTTCATGGTTGAACCCGGAGTGAAGGATGTGATGGCCCGGTTGGTAAAGGGGGAAAGCTGGGGCTTGGAATTGTATGATTTGAATTTTTCGGGAGATATCGACGGAATGAACGCATTGGGATCGTAATCCGGCACCGAAGCCATGGCGAGGATTTCACCGGTTCTAACATCCATAACCACGCCAGCAGCGCGTCCCGCGCGGCGAAGGGTGTTTTCCAACAGATATTGGATGCGGGCATCAATCGTGAGAACGACTTTGGAACCGATACCGGGTTTCGTGTAATCCAGCATTCCGATGGTGCGGCCCTTTTCATCTTTCAGAACCGTTTTGATACCTTCTCGCCCTCGAAGGTAATGATCCATGGTGGCCTCGATGCCGGCGATGCCTTTTTCATCGCCGATGAAGTGGTTGTATGTCCTTTTGTCAGCCGAGGAAATGTCGCCCTTTTCCCACTGTTTGAGATAGCCGATGATATGCGAGGCCAGGGTGCTGTAGGGATATTGTCTCTGAGGTCGGATTCCGAGCATGACCCCCGGAAACTCCAGATTGCGCTCGGCGATTCTGGCGAAATCTTCGTAGGTGAGATCGGAACGATAAGTGAAAGGAACCAGACCGCGATGGGTGAGGTAATGGCTTCGCAGGGCCGAGGCGTTGTAGTTTTTTGCAAGACCGAGTTGCTGCAAGGGTGCGATGGTCGATTGATTGACAATTTTTACGATGTCTTTCTCTTTGGCTGCCCGCTGGAAACCATCACGCTGGATAATTCTCTGAATTTCCGGTGTTTCATTGAAGGACAGGTTGTAGGCTTTGACGATTTCATCAAGGTCGAAGGAGACAACATAATTTCTGAGATTGCGTGCGAGTGCGATTCCGTTTCTGTCGGTGATTTCACCACGGATACCAGGCTCGCGGATGGTGACGGTTCTGTTCCCGGGAACGCGGGCTTGGAATTCGTCTTTGCGTTCGATTTGAAATTCATGGAGTTTTGACAGCAAGGTTCCGAATCCTGAGAGGATCAGGATTGTCAGAAGATAGAGTCGGAATTTGAATTTTGGCTCCATGTTATGCGGAACGATACCTGGACTTGCCCTTCTTGCGGTAGAGCGTGTGTTCGAAATATTTCGCTGTTTGGAAAAGAATGGAAAAAACGAGTGGTGAGAGGAGCATCGTGAGGATGGATGTGTAGAATATCATTCTCATAACCGAGCGTGTGATGACAAAATCCCCCCGTACGAATGAGATGATGGCATATTCGGCAGCGAGGTAGAGGAAGACGGCTATTCCGGTCAGTACGGCGGTGAAGTGCCATTTCCCCTCGCTGAATAGAGGGGCAAGACCTTGCATGAGATATCCGGCGGCGCCGAACAGCAGGATGGAGTAACCGAAGCGGATCGATTCAACAGGATGCGTGTATACCTCAGGATCTCCGGTCATCTGCGATAAGGAGCAGTGGGCATCCCAAAGAGAACCGCCTATGAAGGCGAGCAACAGCATAGTCGGCGGTGTCACGGTTACGGCGCAGCAGAGAAATACGAGATGTACGATGAGAAATCTCGCATTGCTCAGTCCGGTGAATGCAGGGATGAACTGCTGGACCAAAAAGGCGAGAAGTAGGATTACAACAGTGCTGAGATTATAGCGTAACAATCGGTTGGATTTCAGGGGTTTTCGGAGAGGACAACAAACACCGTTCCCAAATCACTCAGGTTGACGGCCGGTTTGACAATGGCTTCTGAGTCAATCGGGCCTTTTTCAACGGAGTGGATGGTGCCAACGAGGATGTTGGGTTGAAAAATGCCACCACGACCTGTGGTGAAAACGCGTTGTCCGGTTTTAATGGAAGCGTCTTTGGATAAAAAGCGGAGGCGCAACATGGGGTTGTCGAATTGACCGCGCTGGCCACTGAGGATGCCAACTTCCGGGCTGCCTTCGACCCGGACGGATACCTGGCATTTTTCATCGGTGATGAGCAATACGGATGAGCGGTGTTTGAAAGGCCGGTCGATAATGCCGACCAAGCCCTCGTTGGATAGCACGGAAAGTTGCACTCCGATGCCGCGATCCTCTCCCGCATCGATTTCCAGAGTTTGCCACCATGTCGAAGGATGGCGGCGGATGATCTGGGCGGCAACCACATCGAAGCGTGTGGCTTTTTTGAAATCGAGTGCGTGACGCAGTTCCTTGTTCTCGCGCTCGAGTGCGGAGAATCTGGATTCGATAATTCGAAGTCTGCCGATTTCGCTGCGTATTGCGGAAAGCTCGGTTTCGAGCGCTTTCGAGTGACGTGTTTCTTCTAACAGATTTCTCGCTTTGGTCTCTATTGCGGAACCTGCTGTTAGAGTCGGGCTGATAACGGTGTAGTATGCGGCCTGAATCTGGCGCACAACGGACTCGCTGCGGGTGATAGCCCACATGGCTCCAGCAAGAAATAAGAGCAGCGCGATGAGATTCAGGGGTTTCATGACCTCAAGGTCTAAAACGAAGTGAGGTTGTTACGGTCAGCTGATGTTTCAGCGGTCCGTGTTGGTTACGCGCTTGAGGAAGGCGATCTCCTGAAGTGCTTTTCCAGTTCCCTCCGCTACCGCGCTGAGTGGATCTTCCGCGATGTGGACGGGCAATCCCGTTTCCTCGCGAAGCAGACGATCCAAACCTTTGAGCAGCGCACCGCCACCTGCGAGGACGATACCGCGATCGACAAGGTCTGCGGCAAGTTCAGGAGGGCAACGTTCGAGAGTGGTGCGAACGGCATCAACGATGGTGTTGAGCGGATCGGACATCGCCTCGCGGATTTCCTGGGAAGTGATGGTGATGGTTTTCGGAAGACCGGCAACGAGGTCGCGTCCTTTGACTTCCATGGTCATTTCCTTCGGAAGCGGTGCGGCGGAGCCGATACGGATTTTGATTTCTTCCGAAGTGCGCTCACCGATCATGAGGTTGTAAGCGCGTTTCATGTATTGGATGATGGCTTCGTCAAGTTCGTCTCCAGCTGTGCGTACGGAGCGAGCGTAAACGATACCTGATAGAGAGATGAGAGCTACCTCGGTTGTGCCACCGCCAATGTCGACGATCATGTTACCGGAAGCTTCCTGAACGGGCAGGCCTACACCGATGGCGGCTGCCATGGGTTCTTCGATGAGGTAAACCTCACGGGCGCCGGCTTGTTCTGCGGATTCGCGAACCGCGCGGCGTTCCACTTCAGTGATGCCGGATGGAATGGCAATCAGCACGCGGGGATTGTTGCGTCTGCCCTTGTTCACTTTGCGGATGAAGTGACGAAGCATGGCTTGGGTCACGTCGAAGTCGGCGATGACACCATCCTTGAGTGGTCGGATTGCGACGATGTTGCCGGGAGTTCTCCCGAGCATGCGTTTCGCATCATCACCCACTGCGAGAACTTCGTTGGTTCCTGCTTTGACTGCGACCACTGACGGTTCACGAAGCACGATGCCTTGATCTCGGACGTTGATGAGGGTGTTGGCGGTTCCGAGGTCGATGCCGATATCGCTTGAGAACAAATTGCCAAAATATTTTTTAAACATGAGTTTGAGAATGTGAATAAGTTTTAAAAATTACGTAAAAATTGAAGTTGTTGCTCTGGATGAGGGTGGAGGCTGCGCACTTCAGCTTTAAAAAGCGGTTCGAAATCAGCAAACACCGTCTAGAGGACGGGCGGCGAGCATCAGGTGAGAGATGCGCAGCGTCAAGACGGAAACATTGTTCCACGTAATTATTCCCGATGTTCCACGGATTTGCGGTGGGTGGAATTACCGGCCTTCTTGGAGACGTTCCGCGAGCATTTCTGGCAGCCCGGCCTCGAGAATTTTCCGCTGGGTCGTCGCAATGTCATATTCGACCCTGCGGAAGACGATGATTTTGCTCTCGTTGTCGTAAATCGCATAGCATGCGCGCGGATCTCCGTCACGGGGTTGGCCAACAGAGCCTGCGTTGATGAAATACTTGGCGTTTGGCTCGATGATGACGGATTCGGCCGCAACTTCGCGGACTTTGTCCGATTTTACATATATTTTTGGGACGTGAGTGTGTCCGTGGAAGCAAATTTGAGTGAACTGGTAGGAGAAGTTCGACATCGCATCGAAGCGATTGGTGACGTAATTCCAGTGAACAGGTTGATCGAGCGTGCTGTGGACGATGGTGTAGTCGGAAACTTGGCGAACCATCCTGAGGCGTTTGAGCCAGAGGCGGTGGTCGTCATCGAGTTGTTCCCGGGTCCATTGCAGCGCATATGCTGCGACGGGATTCATGTTGTCCAGAGAGTGGTCTTCGGAGGCCTCTTGGTCGTGGTTTCCCTTCACGGTTGGGCAATTCATTTCACGGATTTTGTCCAGGCATGCGACCGGATCCGCGTTATAACCAACCACGTCTCCGAGGCACACGTATTGAATGACGCCTTGCTGTGCGGCATCGGCCAAGACAGCTTCCAGAGCCTCGAGGTTTGCATGAATATCGCCGAAAATTGCTGTCCGCATTTAGATGTGGGTTGAAGAGATGGGCGGGGAGTTTTGACGCTTGAGTCGGCTGTGTCCAGAGGAATTGAATCATGATTACATGATAGAACCGGCGAGTCTTGCAGAAGTCTTCTGATCAAGGGCTTGGCAGAGGCGGTAACCGTCACCGTGAGGGGGGAGAGACATGATAAAAGCGTCTTTTTCGTAAGAAGAGGGGAAATCCAACCCGATCAGGGCGCGTCCGATCCGTTCACCGGATTGGCGGTAATTGAAATAGCTCAGGTTTTCGTTGCCGGTGAGTTGTTTTGCGAGGAAGTCATGAAGGGCTCCGGGGCGTTCATAGAAATCGAGGCGAAGGAAAGCAGGGTGGGTGATGAGGTCGCTGCGGAAGGGGATGGCACGGAAATCAACATCCGTGGAGCCGGTAATATCCTCCCATGTGTAGCCATTTTCATCTAGCTTAGTGGAAACGGAATCCAGAACTTCCTGCTGTTCGGCTGCTAGAGAAAATATCGGCCATGCGATGTTTGGATCGGTTTTGCCGTATTGGAAATCGGTGATATCCACTTGTGAAAAACAAGTGTCTAACAATTTCAGCATGGTTCCGGGAGTCTCCGGAATGTTGACCCGAAGGGTTCGGTTGAATCGGGATGATGCGCCATCGGACTGGGCGATACGACCGATTTGTAGGAAATCGATGTTCGCTCCACAGAGGATCACCAGAACTTTTTTTCCTGTTAGATAATCCTTTTCCTTCAAGGCGGCTGCGAGACCCATGGCTCCGGAGGGCTCGGAGATCGATCTCAAACCGTCCCAGAGCGTGCGGATGGCCTTGGTGACCTGGGCATTGCTGACGGTGATGAAGCGGTCGATGGTTTGCTTGCATATTTCATAGGGCAATGTTCCTGGGCGTTTGACCGCTGTGCCGTCACAGAAGAGATCGACCTGATCCAGAGTTACAGCTTCACCCGCTTCGATTGAGGCTTTCATACAGGCTTGGCCTTCTCCTTCAACGCCTACGATTTCGATCTCCGGCCAGTAGGATTTTAGCCAGGTTGAAACTCCTGCTGCCATACCACCGCCGCCGATCTGGAGGTAAGCGATGTCGAACGGACCTTTGCCGGAAAGCACGACTTCGTCAGCCAAAGTTCCCTGACCGGCCATGACCTGGAGATCGTCATAAGCGTGAATGAAAAGGGATTGTGTTGTGGCTTCGTCATCACGCGCGGACTTGACCGCGTCATCGTAACTCTCGCCTGCGAGGTGTATGGAAACGTATTCCTGACCGATTCTTGTTACGGCGTCCTGTTTCACTTTCGGGGTGGACTTCGGCATGTAGATGCGTGCACGGATGCCGAGTTGTTTGGCTGCGAGTGCGACCCCTTGGGCGTGGTTTCCGGCCGAGGCGGTGACGACACCGCGTTTGGCTTCGATTTCTGAAAGGGTAGCCATGCGATTGGCGGCCCCGCGCCATTTGTAGGCTTTGATAGGGGAAAGGTCCTCGCGCTTTACCCAAAGCTCGAATTTTCCATTCGGGAGATCGAGCCGTTCAAAGGGAGATGGTTGGGAGAAATGGTAGACACGTTCGCGTGCGAACAGGATTTCCTGTCTCAGTTGTTGTTCGCGAGGTTGGGAATTTTCGCTTGGTGCCATGGGGCGGCTGGAACCATTTCGTAGATGTTTTTC
>CBFGOP010000039.1:0-17768 GCA_965650415.1 uncultured Prosthecobacter sp.
TCATCACCGGCAAGTTCGACAAGATCGCCTCCATCGAAATGCTGGAAGCCGTCGGTCACAAGTTCCACGAATCGTTCTTCGCGAAATGCCACGAAGTTCTCGCGCCTCACGGCCTGCTCGCCGTGCAATACATCACTGTTCCCGATTGCCGTTACAAATCCCTGACCAAAGGAGTCGATTGGATTCAGAAAGTCATCTTCCCCGGATCGCTTCTGCTTTCCGTCGGACGCGTCAACGAAGTCATCAACAAAACCAGCAACCTCTTCCTCCACCATTTGGAAGATCTCGGACTCGACTACGCCCGCACCCTTTCCACCTGGCACGAAACCTTTAATGCAAAACTCGATCAAATCCGCCCCCTCGGTTTCGACACCCCGTTCATCCGCACCTGGAACTACTACCTCAAATACTGCGAAGCCGGCTTCGCCACCCGCAACATCTCCGTCGTGCAAGCCGTCTACACACGACCAAACAATTTAAAACTTTGAACTTTAAGTTTTAAACTCCAATGAAAAGCACGGGCTGCGTAGAATAACTCCAAGCTCTGGCATCTGGTATCTGGTTTCTAAAATCTTCAATTCATGAGCCTCAATCCGGACAGCCGCTTTTACCGCTGGATCATTCGTCCCATCGTTAACCAGCTAAAGCAGGGAACCTCTCCGGAAAAACTCTCCTGGAGCATTTCTCTGGGCGTCACTCTCGGCATTTTTCCCATCATGGGCTCAACCTCTATCGTCTGCTTCATCGCCGGATATTTGTTCAAGCTCAACCAACCCATCCTCCACCTTTTCAAAACCTTCACCTACCCGCTGCAGCTCGCCCTGATCCTTGTCTACATCAGGCTCGGTCAAATACTTAACGACGTTCCCCTTATCAAATTCTCCATCCCCCAACTCCTCAACCGCTTCAAAGACGATCCCGCCCAATTCGCTCGAGACTTCGGCATGGCCGCCCTCTACGGCATTGAAGCCTGGGCGATCAGCGCGATCTTTCTCATCCCCGCCCTCTACTTCATTTCTCTACCTGTCTTGAACAAGTTGTTAGATAAGATTGCGAAGAAACGGATTGGCAACTGATGAATGAGGCGAAAATTCCACCTTTGACTTTACCGATACCAAACTAACTTATTCCACCATGTCCCAAGCACTATCCCACGCCGTCAGCCTCCATCCGTATTTCAAAATCCGCGAAGGAAACCTCGAAGCCTTCACCGCGCTCATGCCGGCATTCATTGAGAAAACCGCTTCCGAGCCTGCCTGCTTGTATTACGATTTCACCCGCAACGGTGATATGGCTTTTTGCCGTGAAGCCTATATCGGCGCGGAAGGCATTCTCGCCCACCTCGGAAACGTTGGCGAACTGCTAGGGAAATTTCTCGAACTCGCCGATCTCGCGAGACTCGAAGTCCATGGCCCGTCTGAAGAGATCGAAAAACTCCGTGCCCCACTCGCAGATCTCAAGCCGGACTTCTACATCCGCGAAGCCGGATTGTTGCATCCACATGGATGAAGCGTTTCGCTCTAGAATTTATTGACCTTGAGCCTGTCGGGATCAAAGCCCGAAGCGCCCGAATCAACCCAGTGACAAGCCTTGATCTCATCGAGATTGAACCGGAATTTTCCATCCAACTCATCTCGAGAAATCACCACCGACAATCGAATCCACTCCTCCGGCTCCATGGGAGTTATTTTCGCGTTGTAAAGAATCCGGTCTTTTTTTCTGACTTCAAAAGCCGCACTGAGGGATTGTGCCTCTTTACTCATCCAATCCACCATGAAAACTGATTGGGCTTGGGAAATCTCATTCGGTTTTCCCCACACTGGCTCAACCATCAAAACCTGCATGAAATCGGAATCGGATCTCGAGGTTTCATCCTCTCTCAAAAGTCTCGCCAGTAATTTGAATTCGGAGCGCTCGGGGCCTTTACCAGCGTGAAAGTCAGTCCATGAAACCGGATGAAACCGACTGAACGCCGGCCAATCCAATTTCCATTTGTCACCGTCTTTTCGAAAGACCGCATCAAACTGGATTTCACCGGATGTGTCCTTCCATTGTGTCCAAATGACCCACTCACGTCCCAATTGAATGAAGTCTTGCTGGGTTCGCGTGATGGAGTTCGGATCCAACTGAACCAGTTTCTGTGAAGCTATGAATAGCCCGATCTGATCCGCAAAATTATCCTTTTTCAGGATACCACTCCCCATCTCCTCGGCAGTATTCGAAGCAATGAAACTTCTCAGGAGCTGATCGCAAAGAGGTAGGGCTTCTCTCAGAAGATTCTCTTTTTCTTTGAGCACATACCTGGATGAATGCGAGTCCGATACGGAGCTGTGCCGATTCGCGTTTGAATCAGAAAAATAATATCTCAATCCGGCCGCACTGAGCAAAATCACCAACCAGATCAACATGACCCAGTAGATGCGCTTCGGCTTGGCAGTTCGTGCAGGTTCGGCTTTTTTGATCTTTACCACTTTCTCGGCCTGTCGATTGAACCCTGCGACTTTGGTCGGAGACGCAGGCGGTTTGGTCGAAACCGTAGGCCAAACTCCTGTTCCGGGTTTCAGGTGGCATGAATCGCACACCCTGTCCTCATCGTGGCCGAAACTGGAGCGGAACACCGAACCACAGTGCCCACAATGATACCAAGAACCCAATTCTTCCGTGCTCATGGTGTGTTTTGGTCCAGCCAATTCATAGAAACCAATTTACTGATCATCCATTGCCTCGGCAAGATCTCTTGTTCACCACGCTCAAGACCCAAAGTCACCATCGCTTCCGTTTTGTATTCACCGGTGATGGGGCTGATCATGAACATCGATAAAATCTGCTGATCGGTCTTGCTGCCGATTTCCGTGTAACCCCATATCGACACATCTTTTTTTGGAGATGTGATCAGAAATGAACGATATCGATTCTCCGGCAAGGTGTTCGTGTAAAAATTGGATATTGAAATCCAGGCACGGATTTCGGTTGCATCTCCCTTGCCGATTTTCAGGTCGGCAAAATCCGCACTTCCGTAACCCACGCTGGCCTTCCAATCCAATTTCAATTCACTGCCCTCGTAGCGAAAAATTGCATTGAACTTGGAAAAGTCATGATTCAACCCGCTCAGCAGTCCATAGGGATTTTTGCCGTTTGACTTGATCTCCCACACAGAATTTTCCGAAGGCTTCCAGTCCTCTGGCGCTCCTGGTGCTGTCCACACTCGGTTCACGTCAGCACGATTGCTCTCTCGAAAGTAAATCCGATCGATAAAATCCTCGATGCGGTCTGCTTTTGCATAACTCGTGTATATATCTTTCGCCGCTTGGGCTTCGGAATTCAGACGCAGCAGGACCTCATCCACAGGTTCTGATATTGCCGGAACTTCGGTTTTTTCGACTTTTGACTGACTGACTTTCTCCACACCATCACGACGGGAAAACTGAGTGAAAAAAATCGCGGCGACAATGAGACCGATGATGGTGATCGAAACACCTGCCATCCATTTGATAGAAATCTTTGTTGATGGATTGGCCCAGTCTTTGTTTTCACTCGGAACCATTCGATTTCTGCCGGCAAATGAACCAACCTCTGGAGGCGGCTGGCCGGCTTTGGATTGGAAAGCTCCCGGATTTTTCTCCAATGAAGATTCGGAATCCGCCGCTTCGGTTTCAACGGTTCGAAGCTGGCCAAAACCCATCCGTGACATTGACTCCGCAGGACGTTGCGGATCGATGCTTTTGTAGCCTGAAATCACCATCTCGGATTTCAGGCTCTTCTGAGGATCCGTTCTCCGCGGGGGCAATTGCGAATCTTGAATCGGTTCGACATCACCCCAATCATCGTTCGGAGCGACTTCCGGGACGTGGTTGTTGGGGTCTTCGAACTCAGAATTTATCATCTCAACCGATATTGGATTTGGAACTTCAACCCTGTCAGGCACCTCTGCAAGTCAGAGATGTGAGAAATTCGTATCAATATCCCGATGCGAGCTTGAGAATCAAGTTTTGGGCCGCTCTTTCGAAAGCATCAGGCAAAGCGTTCTGACGGGCCGTCTGCAAGTTCGAATCCACAAAGAACGAACTGCGTCCCACACTCACTCCGCTGGCAAGCAATCGGGTGGGATCTCTGGCATCCTTCAGTTGCCAGTTGATTTGAACCGTGTTGGTGAGTTCCTCCGCAGTCAGGGAGTCCTGGCGCGAACCGCGCAAGGCGCTGTATTCGATGGACGCAACCGCTCCCTCCAATACCGCATCGGCCTGGTCTAGACTGGAAATCCGGTATGTGCCGTTTTGAATAACGGCATTCGTCACAGCAGATGTGGCAAGAGCCTCAGCTCTTGGGTGCAGTGTTCCGTTTTCCATCATCGTGACCGAGATGCGTTCCACCCCGGCCATTGAACGGGGTTTCGCTCCACCGAGTTGGTAGCCAGCGCAGGAGCTGAGAACTACGGCGAGCAAGACAGATGCGTAAAGTTTCATAAGGTTTAGAGTCGCAAAGATTATTCACCGAGCTCGGAAAGGCGTTTTTTCGCGTAGTCGTGAGCGCTGCCCGAGCCTGATTTTTTGACGATGTCACGGTAGTAAACCTTTGCAGACTCGGTCGCTCCGGTGCGATCGTAAAACTTGGCGATTCCCAATGAGCGATCAAGGTCGCGGCCTTTCAGATCGCCGAGCAGTTTTCTCGCTTCTGCGGCACGGGAGTGGTTTGGATATTGCAACAGGTAGTCATTCAGCGATTCGCCAGCCAGATCCAGGGTTGCTTGGTTGTGGTTGCCTTTATCCGCCTGTTCGAGGAACACCATTGCGACGCGGAACAGCGCCTCCGGAGCAAGGCGGTTGTCGGGTTGATCACGCACCAACTTGCGATATGCCTCGATCGACTCCTTGTATTTCTTCTTTCCGTGGTGAATCTCGCCGATCGTGAATTGTGCTTTCGCGGAAACCTCAGAGCGAGGTGCGTTGTCCCTGAGCTGCTCCATCATTTCGACGACACGATCGGTGGAAATTTTGGATTTCAATCCGAGGAAGGAAGACTTCACTTCGCCGTCCGCTGCGGATTGGGCCATCTTTGCCTGGCGATCCAGGGCTTTGGAATATAGGCCGCTGCTGGGGTAGCGAACCAAGAATTGTTGGTAGGCTTTGAAGGATTTGAGGATGTCGCCTTTTTGTTCCAAAATTTCTGCCTGGCGGAATCTCGCTTGAGCCGCTGATTTCGCCATTCCGTAATCATCCGCGACTTCCGCATACAATTTCAGAGCCTTGTCCGTCTTGCCTGCGTCATCCAGAGATTTTGCTTTCTCATAGAGAGCCTCCCCCTTTCCTGATCCATCTTTCACACTGCCGGCAAGTCCGATGTATTCGTCATTGCTGCCACATGAAACGATGAAAAAGGATGCGATGATCAGCTGGGCGACTTTTGAAAAAGTTTTCGTCATGCCGAAACCATAGAAACTTTCTCGGTCGGTGAAAGCGGAAATTACACGAGTTATGTGTCACTATGCTTTCCCCAATTCCTTGGCTCGGGCGACCGCCGCGTTCACTGCCGCGATCAAAGAAGATCGAATCGCGCCATCTTCCAGAACCGCAAGACCGGCAATCGTTGTGCCTCCGGGCGAGGTCACCATGTCTTTGAGAACGGCGGGATGTTGGCCGGTTTCCAAAACCATTGCCGCCGCGCCGAATACGGTCTGCGCAGCCAATTTCAGAGCATCCGCACGGGGCAAGCCTGCTTGAACTCCACCGTCGGCAAGCGCCTCAATCACCAGATAGATATAAGCCGGACCACTTCCGGAAAGACCCGTCACCGCATCAATCAACCTCTCGGGAACCTCAACGGAAAGCCCCACCGCACCCAAAATGGACTGCACCACATCGCGATCTGTTGCCACACAGCGCGTCCCAAGCGAAAACGCCGCAGCTCCTTTTCCGACCAAAGATGGCGTGTTGGGCATGGTGCGAATGATCCGACTCACTCCGCCCGTCAGTTTTTCCATCGATTCCAACGTGACTCCGGCAGCGACCGAAATCAGGAGTTTGTCGGGAAATTTCTCAAATTCTGCCAAACGCATCACTCCGGACAGGTCGTAGGGTTTTGTTGCCAAGATGATAACGTCCGAAAAACGAACCACCTCAGCCAGATCCGATGTGTTTCGACCTCCGGTCTCAGCACTGAAACGGGATCGGGTAGCCTCGGTGCGCGCCACTCCGATCACATCTCCCTCAGCGACCACCCCTTGTGAGATCGCACCTTTCACCAGTGCCGTCGCCATCTTGCCACATCCAATCACGCCTAACTTCATGTTCATAGAGCTAGGAGAAAATCTCTAATCAGGCGAGCGTCATTTTTCTTGGGGAATTCAAAAGGCTATACCATCTTGCGGCATGCACAAATGGCTCACAATGCTGGGATGGATCGCCCTTCATCTCAGTGCGTTTTCAAAAGACCCGGATCCCGCACCCATTCCGCCGGAAGACGTGCCCGATGTTTCGGAATGCATTCCACCGTGGGTATCTGCCAGGAAAAAACCTGAATTCTTCCCATTTCACAACGCCTTGGTGATTCCTGTGATCGCTGAAAACGAAACAGCTCAAATCCACACGCTTCAGGGACTCAATCATCTCCACGGCGGATGGGATTATGAGGCCAGCCGACATTTTGCCACTGCCATGAAAGCCGATCCCCGCTGCTTGATCGCACATTGGGGGATGGCCATGAGCCTGTTGGCGACTTCACCTGAAACTGATGCCTATCAGATTGCGACCGCGAAGCGACTCCTCCAACTCGTCAACGAAAACGAAGGCTCCGAGCTCGATCGAAGCCTGGCTTATGCGTTTTTCAAACTTATCGAAGACGGCCCGGATGGCGCGGAGATCGCGCTACGCAAAATTTCCAACAAATATCCCCGGGATATTCAGGTGCAAATCCTCACCGCATTGTTCAGCCGGGGCGGTTACGATTCCGAGGGCAACATCACTCCCGCACAGGCGGAAGCCGAAACCCGACTCAAGACCCTCGTCGAGCGTTTGCCCAATCACAGCGTTCCGCTCCATGCCTGGTTGTTGGTTCAATCCGAAGCTCCGAACGCGAGTCCGCCGATCGAACTCGCGAAAAAACTCTGTGAGCTTGTTCCCAATTACCCGCCCTATCTCCAGATTCTCGGCCATTACCAATGGCGTTCCGGCGATTTTTCCCTGGCGGAATCCAACTTCGCCCTCGCTGAAAAACTCTACGCAGCATGGATGAAAGATCATAAAATTTCTCCTGCTGATTGCCCGCAGTGGGTTCTGGTGAGGAGTTATCGTGCGATCGCATTGTCTTCTGCGGAAAAATTCGACCGGGCGATCTCACTCGCCACGGAAATTTCCAAAACCCCGCTCGACCCCAAGCGTCCCTACGCGCCGGGAACACGGCAGATCCTCTGGGACGCAACTTCCCTGCACGCGCGCATCCTTCTGCATCGCGGAGAAAAAGGCGATCCAGCCCTCGCTCTCGCAGCTTTGCCCACTCCGGACTCAATGAAATTTTACCGCAAGCACTCCTTGTCCCATTGGTGGTTGGACGGTTTGCGCATCGCACTCGAAACCCAGCGCCTGCTCAATAAAGGCGATTTAAAAAAGGCCACCGAAACCATCAACGCGCTGAGCTTTCACGGGGAGTCGATGGCCAAACAACAATCCGCCGCATCGAAAAACAACGAGTTTCTCGAATGGCAGCGATCGTTCCATGCGCTCGAATCCTTGGCTGCCAATTTTCAGGGACAACTCAGCATGGTGGGCCCGCCTGAAAACCGGGGTTCAGCCTACAACTGGTTCCTTGCAGCCTCCGACCGCCAGCGGATGGAAATGATGATGAGCACTCCGCTCATCCTGACACCCATGACGCATTTCCTGGGTGATTATTTTCTCTCAACCAACGAACCGCAGAAAGCCCTTCAAGCTTTCGAGGAAACGCTGAAAAAATTCCCCAAAGATCCGCGAACGCTTCAGCGCATCGAGAAAACCAAAAAGATCATCTCCGGAAATTGAGGAGATTCGGAAATCCGCTCCAAGTTAGCGTTTCTCCAACACCTTTTTTACCCGATTTTGAATGACATCGGCCAAGCTGGATTCTCCCTCATCCCGCAGGAAATCGCAGTAATTGGAAGCCACTGCCTCCAAATCATCCGCACATTCCAATCCGAGAGCCTCAAACCCTTCCAGAGACTTTTCAAAATGCCGTCTCGCCCACGAGCGATCGCCGGTTTTCAACAGAGCCAGCGCCAGATTGTTATGGGACTGTGCCGTGTCCGGATGATGCTCGCCAAACAATTCCCTGCGCGTCTCCAATGCCATCATGTGCATCTCACGAGCTTGATCGTGATAGCCCGCAGCCAAATAGACCGCACCGAGATTGTTCGAAATTGACGCCGTTTCCGCATGTTTCTGCCCGACCTCCGAGTGAATGATCTCAAGCGCTCTCAGGAAAAAATCCTCCGCCGTGTTCAAATCGCCCATCGCCTTGGCCGTAAAACCGAGATTGTTCGCCAGAGCCGCAACATCCCTCAACAAAGGCGGATCATGTTTTTCAAAGAAAGAAACTGCCGTCTCCCATGCGGTTTTCACTTTTTCCAGTTGGCCCAAACCGTCGTAAGCAACGCCCTTCAAGGCATACAAACGCCCGAGCTGATTCATTCGGTCTTTGCGATTTTCCAACTGATCAATCGCATGGTTCACATCTTCGATCGCTTCGTTGTAATTTTCCATTTCGTTATGAATCGACGCACGGACTTCCAGGCTGTTCACAAAAGCATCGATCGTATCCAAATCCGGCCCCAGCAATTGCTGGCATTTATCCACCAACGCGTTGGCAGCATGAGTGGCTTCCTTGAGATCACCCTGGTTGCGTAGAGCATCAACCCTGTCACGCATGATCTGAATAAAATTCGCAGTTGGCTTATCCATAATGATTTGAACTTTCCGATGCTAAAACGCTTTTGTGCAAATTGACGAGCGGAAATCTTTAACTCCCGGCCAAATCTTCCACCAATCTTTTTCGGCTGGCTGGCAGTCCCCCCAAATGCTCTCGCAAAGCCTGCTCCCCCGCAACACGATCCCGGGAAACACCCAGAATCATTGCGAACTGTTTCTCGAAATGCCGCAGGGCACGCAGACTCGCCTCCTCCTGATCCAGATGGTCGAGCGCCCGCTTCAATAAATCGAACACGGCAGCATCCGGATGATTCATTTCCACTCCTGCCTCCACCAGTTGGCAGAAATAACCGGCCATCAACGTCGTCACATAACTGCGCCGCAATCCTTGCCGCCAATGGGAAATCGATACCTCCCGCAGGGTGTGCAGCTCGCTTTTCTGGGACTTTGCGAACAGGATTTCCCCCGAAAAAAACAAATCCAGTTTCCCCGCAAAACCGCTCTTCGGACGCAACGCCCCCTTCGCCACGGTCTTGATCAAGCCCTCCTCCTCACTCATCCAATGAACGATCAAACTCGTCTCCGTGAGACGGGTTGTTCGTATCAGGATCGCTTCGGTCGAAAACACAGGATAAAAAGGAATTGCAGATTCCGCTTGATACGGCTCACATCGTGCCTTAGCCAAGTTCCAGCAATTATGGGTCAGCAATCAAACAAAATCATCAAACGTCGCCGTCGTGCGGATTATCTGAAGCGGAAAAAAGAAGCTGCCAAACTCGGCGGCATCTTGCCAAAAGCCACCGTCAAAAAAGTCGCGCCGAAATCCGCGCCAAGTGACGAAGTGAAAAAAGCCGCCGCCAGCACCGCCGCAAAACCAGCCGCTAAAAAGGCACCAGCCAAAAAAGCCGCTGCCAAGAAAGCTCCAGCAAAGAAGGCTGCCAAAAAAGCCGCCAAAGGCTCGGAAGGCTGATCCGCTTTCACCGATCAAATCTCAAAGCCGGCCTCCCCTCTAGGACGCCGGCTTTTTTCTTACCACCCAAAAATTTCCGCTTCCCTCCTCCGCTGCCTCCCCTACCCTCCCGCCCGCATCCATCTTCTTCCTCAGAGTTTAAAATTTAACATTTAGAGTTTATGAAAATCGTCGTCGCATACTCCGGAGGTCTTGATACCTCAGTCCTCCTCCTCTGGCTCAAAGAAAAATACAACGCGGAAATCATCGCTTACTGCGCGGATGTCGGCCAGGGCGACGAACTCGATGGCCTCGAAGCCAAAGCCCTCTCCACCGGCGCCTCGAAATGTTACATCGGCGACCTCAAACAGGATTTTGCTCAAAACTACATCTTCCCCATGATCCAGGCCGGCGCGATTTATGAAGGCCGCTACCTGTTAGGAACTTCCATCGCCCGCCCCTGCATCACCGCGGACATGATCAAAATCGCCATCGCCGAAGGTGCTGATGCCATCGCCCACGGTGCGACTGGCAAAGGCAACGACCAAGTCCGCTTCGAGCTCTCCGCCGCTGCGCTTGCTCCTAACATCAAATGCATCGCTCCATGGCGTGATGCGGAATTCCGCAAACAATTCCCCGGCCGTGCCGAAATGATCGCCTACGCCGAGGCCAACAACATCCCGATCAAGGCTTCCATGAAAAAGCCTTACTCCATGGATCGCAACCTACTCCACATCTCCTTCGAGGCCGGCGCCATGGAAGATCCATGGTACGATGCCACCACTCCCGAAGACCGCGACATGTATGTCCTTTCCGTTTCTCCAGAAGACGCACCCGACAAGGCGGAATACATCGAAATTCTTTTTGAAAAAGGCGACCCGATTGGCTTGAAGCACGCCAACCTCGATGCGATCCTCACCGAACTCGGAGACGTCAAAGCCAACGGCCAACGGGACGGCTACGCTCTTCTCAACGCCTACGGCGTCATGCGCGTGCTCAATCTGTTAGGCGGACGCAACGGCATCGGCCGCGTCGATATCGTCGAAAACCGCTTCGTCGGCATGAAATCCCGCGGCATCTACGAAACCCCCGGCGGCACCATCCTCCTCGCCGCCCACCGCGACCTCGAAACCCTCGTCGTCGATCGCGAAGCCATGCACATCCGCGATTCACTCATCCCGAAATACGCCCAACTCGTTTACAACGGTTTCTGGTTCGCTCCGGAACGCGAGGCGATCCAGGCTCTCGTCACCGAGACCCAGAAAAAAGTTTCCGGCGAAGTCCGCATGAAGCTCTATAAAGGAAACGTCATGCAAGCCGGCCGCCGCAGCCCTCACAGCATGTATTCCGAAGCCATCGCCACCATGGAAGGCGGACAAGAAGCCGCTTACAACCAAGACGACGCCACCGGTTTCATCGCGTTGAATGCGCTGCGTTTGAAAGCTGTTGCGAGACAGAAGTGATTCTCTTCATTCAAAAAATTGTCCTTCGTAGCCTTCTTGACCACCATAGCTTCAGCGATGGTGGTGGCGATGTCGGATCAAACCTCAATCGTCATTCAAACCGAATGATGAAAGTCCTCACTTCAGGGGAATGATGCCCACGGCTCCTTCCCAGACTCATATCATCAGGTGATGTCTCACGCATTTTATATCCGTGCGTGACCACACGGTGGAATGTTACAGGTCTTTCCATGCCGTTAATGGCATCCCTGTAGCCCAACTCCATGTCGAATCCACATCATTCCTCAGCCGTTCTTTCGGATCGATCTGCTTTCCGATTTTTGATCGGAACAACAGTCGCGAACTTGCTGCTTCTCGTCGCCCTCCCCGCATCCGTATTCGGCCAGTCGGTTCCACCGGATTTGACCAAGGGAGGCACACCGATCGATTCGAAAGGTGGAAAAGTCGATCCGCTCGAACGCGACATCAACCTCGGACCGACGGGGATGAAAGGCTGGATGTATCACGTTGGGGTCGATTCGAGCATGTCTCGCCAGATCCTGGTGACCATCGTGGAAGAAGGCTCGCCTGCTGCAGGCATCGTGAAGATGAACGATGTCATTCTCGGCGTGAATGGCAAAGGCGATGATCCAAAGCCTTTTTCCGGAGACCCGAGGGTTTTGTTAGGCAAGGCGATCGGCGATGCGGAGGCACGAAGAGATCCGATGCTCAAACTGCTCATATCCAGATCGGGAAAAGCCGGTGTGGTTGCCTTAAAACTCAAGTATCTGGAACATTACAGCCCCACCGCTCCATACGATTGTGTCAAGTCCGCTTACATTCTCGAGCAGGGCTTGCAGGTCATGATGGAAAAACAAAACGAGGGCGAATGGTCGATCAACGCCCTGCCGCTGATGGCGGCCAATTTTCCGGGGAATCCGGCGAATGCAGCCCGACAAGCCAAGGCCAAGGAATGGGCGCGCAAATTGATCTGGTCCCAACCGGAAATCGACCAGCGCTTGAAAGGTTATGTATCAGGTCAATCCAAAGTTGGCTGGACCCGTGGACATCAGCTGATCGTGTTGGCGGAATATTATTTGCAAACCAAAGACGCGGAAGCGCTGCCAACCATCGAGGCAATGGCGTTGGAAATTTGCAACGGCTTCAGCCACCTCGGAACCATGGGCCACCAGTTTTCCAATCCGGTGCTGAATGGAAAATTCAACGGACCTTACAACATCGGTTACGGTGCGATCAACTCGGCAGGCATTCCTTCCTACTATGGATTGCTGTTAGCCCGGCAGTGCGGAGTGAAACGTCCGGAGCTCGCCCCTGCGATCGCGCGCGCAACGAATTTCTTCGGAAGTTTTGTAAGCTACGGCGCCATCCCTTATGGCGAGCATGCTCCGGGACGCGACTCACATGAAAGCAACGGCAAAATGGGATTGGCCGCACTGGCTTCGTCGCTCGATGGAAGCCGCGACGACTCTGCGAAATACTTTGCGAAAATGGCCACGGCTGCCGCATCGGAACGAGAGATGGGGCACTGCGGCGCGTTCTTCAATTACATCTGGGCTCCGCTGGGCGCTAATGTCGGTGGAGAAGAATCCGCTGCCTCCCATTTCAGCCGTATCAGCTGGCGGCTCGATCTGAACCGCACTTGGGATGGTGGGTTTGATTACGATTGCTGGTATCACTTCGGCACCGGCGGCCCCACTTACGCAGGTCGGGCTTTCTGGGCGAGCATTCCTCCACTGCTCACTTACGCGATGCCATTGAAACAACTCGCGATTACTGGAAAATATCAAGATCCCTCGATGAAACTGACCAGCAAGGAAGTCGCCGAAGCTGCCTTTGCTGATAACTACCTCGCCACATCAAGAACAACTCCCGAGTTGATTGCCGACCTCGGGCATTGGTCACCAAAAGTGCAGAGTTTTGCTGCGAAAGAATTGGGCGTACGTAAAACCGAGCACGCAACCGTTGTGCCACAATTGATCTCACTAGCCGGTAATGACGCTGCGGGAGAACAACAAGTGGGCGCGTGTTTTGCTCTGGCTACCATCAAGGATGGGCAGGCTGCCGATGTCTTGGCCTCCCTGCTTACCCACAAAAATGAAGAGCTGCGTTGGGCTGCCACTCATGCCATACGCCACATGCCACGGGACAAGCAACTGCTGCATTTGGATACGATGTTGAAAGCCATCGTCAGCACGCAGCGTCCCTTCGAACCACTATCCGACAAAGTGCCGCTGCAATTTGCCCACAGCGAAATGGCCTACCTGCTGTTTTACGATGGCACCGCCTACGGTCCGCGCGGCGTGATTGCAGGAAACCAAGTCAATGGCGTGAATCGGGAATTGCTCTACCCCGCCATCGAGGCCGCTGCCAACACACCGATGGGACATGCACGAAGCAGCTTGTCCAACACTTTCAAATTCCTGACCCAAGAAGATGTCAAAGCACTCTCCGGAACAATCATCCATACCGCCTTGGAACCCGCACCTGCCGACAACATGTTCAAAAGCGGAGTCCGCACCGCCGCGCTCTCCTCACTCCAGCAAAACCGCATCGCTGAAGGCGTGATGGTTTCCAAGATGCTCGCTAACGACCCCAACCTGCGTGGTAGGGAAATCGCCTTGGACGAGCTCGCCAAATACGGTCAGGGCTCCGCACAAATCGCAGGCCTAACAGATATTCTGAAATACTGCGAGCAGTTGAAACGCCGCGAACCCACCCTCGCCGCAAAAGCACAGGCGGTGATCGATGTGATCACCAAAGACAAGACTCCCGTGGAGTTAACCCGCCTCACCGGGATCGAGTCGGTCACAGCCGAAAAGCCTATCCTGAAACAACCCGAAAAATCCACCGGACTCAGCGTGAAGACATACAATCTAACTAAAGGAGAGGGAGTTTACACCTGGCGCAAGGTTCACGGAGTTGGCTCGGTGACTTTTTCCAATAACGCATCGGTCGATGCGAAAGATACCACCGTTCAATTCGATGGAAAACCGGGAAAATACCTTTTCGAGGTCACCCGAACCGACGCATGGGGAATTTCCCAATCCAAAGCTACCGTGAGCGTAACCCTTCAGGACAAAAAAGGCCAACTTCCGGCGAACAGCAAACCGGTGGCAACCGCCAGCTCGTTCAACATCCCGCTTTCCACAACCACTCCCATCACGCTGCAAGCCAAGGACCCCGAGGGTTACGCGTTGAACTATGTGATCACCCAAGCGCCGTCTAACGGAAAATTATCAGGCACCGGAGCCAAACTGAACTACACCCCAACCTACGGCTACTCAGGTCCCGATCGTTTTATTTTTGAAGTGACCGACAGCGAAGGCCAGAAAGCATCGGCCGCGGTCACGCTGAAAATCGACAGTGCCGAAACACTTAGGGTCGCGATCTACGAACCTTTCGACTATCCCGCAGGTCCCTTGGATGGAAAATCGGGTGGCGCAGAGATTGGTTTTGATGGCCCATGGAAAGCCAACAAGCAAAACGCCACCACCGCGGAAGATTCCCTTTCCTATGGCGGATTGCCTACCAAGGGCGGCAAGTATGCCACCAATGGCGGAAATGCCTGGGGCGGAACACGGACGATCAGTCCATACGCGCTCAAAGACAACGGCCTACTCAATGACGGAGCCACCCTGTGGTTCAGCGCAGTGGTTGGCTATGGACCAAAATCCAACCACAAATGGGATCGCTTGTGCTTCGCTCTTTCTAACAATGGTTTCCATGAGGGCAATGGAACCACCTGGATTCTCAAAGACGGAGATCAGCCGGGCTCGGGAGTTGGTTTCACCCTCGCCAATCATGAGGCACAGATCGGCGGTCGGGTTCAGGCCACGCTATTTCAGGACGAAAGCTTAAAAGAAGGAGCAAACAACATGCCCAACATTTATGGTGTCTGGGACGGTGCGCCTACGCTGATCCCAGACAAAACCCATGCTCTGATCGTGGGTCGGATCAGCTGGGGTAAAGACGCAAATCAACCCGACCGCATCGAAATCTTCGGACCGATGAGCGATCTGGAGTTACCGGAAAAACCGGTTTCCATGCTTGAAGTGAACGTCGACCAATCGGGCTTCGACACCATCAGCTTCGACAAAAACGGAGACGTCCAGCTCGATGAAATCCGCTTCGGAGCCAGCTATGAAAGTGTGCTCGCTGGGACCCGGCCGCTCGGTAAATCAAATTGAGTCACTCGAAAAAAAGACCCGCAATTTCCTGTCGCGAACTCGTGGAGGAAAGATGATTATGCGTCACTGAAAACGAATAACCGGGTCGCACCGCGTCTCATGCTTGATTGACGATTGATGATTTCCCATTTTTGATGCGCAGGCTGCGAACTCTAAAGTTGCAATCCGATCTTTCTTTACCAGAAAGGCACCGATCTTTCCTGACGTAAGCACTCAAGCGAAACATTTCGAACCACTCACTACCCATGAAACTCCCTCTCACGCTCTGCCTTTTTCCTCTGTTTGCCCATGCGGCCGAGCCACGGCAAATCATTCTGGGTGGAGAAGTGGGAAAAGCGGCCTCGGATTGCGCGGCGCGTTTTCATTTCGCTCCCTTCGATTCCCTTCCCTGGCTGCGCGCCGATCTAACAGGAGAAAAGGTCGGTGAATTTGACAATGCGGATTGGGGCCACATACTCAAACGTCCTTTCAAAAACTTTTCCGGAGACATATCGGGCAGATTCATCGAGATCATGGCGATGCGTGCAGGAGAGGGCTTCCCGGTTCATCCGGCTTTCAAATCACTGGTCGCGGAAATTCCAAAACAACAACGTCCGGGTGGATATTTCTGTGCCTCAGGCGAAATCGACTGGAATCAACCCATCGATCACCCGAAGAAAGGCGAGGACGCCTTGGGTAACCGCATGCTTCCCGCACTATGGGGAAATGCCCGTTTGCTCTGTGCGCTTGTCGAGACCATGCGGGCTTTTCCCAATGACCAAACCACCGCCAACGCGGCACGCAAGTTGGGTGATTTTTACGTTTCGGTCCTCCCTCGCTTCAATGATCCCGAAAAAACCGCCGAATACACGGCCGGCGGAACGTATGCGGCAGGCTATGTCACCTGCTGGTTTCCAGCGATGGAGGGCTTAGTAAAACTCGCCGATCTAACAGGTGATAATAAATATCTCGAAGCCGCCATCGCCATGGCCGCATTCTACAAAACATTCGATACCCTTCCTGTCGATCACGCGCACGGCATGCTTTGCAATCAGGTCTCCATGCTCCTGATCCATGAAGCCAGCGGAGATACCAAATGGTTGGAACGCGTGGAAAAGCGCTGGGATGAGCTGGTTCAGGGCGGGTACATCAATCCGGCTGGCGGTATCTTGGAAAAATGCCATGTTCGCTTTGTACGCGATGAAGGTTGCGCGATCGACGATTGGTTCCGACTCAACCTCGAACTCGCACGTATCACTGGCAAAGCGCGTTACTGGGCGATGGCCGAGCGAACCCTGCACAATCATCTTCTGCAGAACCAGTCATCAAAAGGCGGCTTCGGTCACCGCCGGATCATCTGTGATGATCACGGAGCCCATGGCTTTGGAAGCGATATCGAGGAATCCACTTGGTGCTGCTCCTTTCATGGCGAACTCGGTTTCATCAAACTCCGTGCCCATCTGATTTCTCGGCAGAATGACCAACTCACCTGCCGTTTTCCGCTCGACTTCACCGCGGCCGATTCCGGCGGCACCATCACATCCCTGCTGCGCCCGGCACAAAACCAAGGCGAAGTCCTTCGCCAGCGACTCTCCCTCACCAATCAACCCGCAACCATCATCCAAGTCCGTCTGCCCCATTGGGCGAATGATCTCACCGCCATCGATCCCGCCGACCAACCCATTCCCCTAAAAAATGAAAACGGATGGTTTTCCACTTCAGCGCCCCTCAAGGAAATCGAGTTCATTTACCACGGAGACGTCTATGTGGAAAACCGCCGTTGCGAGCGTCTCACCAAAAATCCCCAAAAAGAGGAGCTTTTCGTCATCGGCTACGGCCCGAAACTGCTCGCCACCCCAGGAAATTCACCTGCCAGTATTTCATGGCCCGCGACACTTCCGGTTTTGGCACAGCAGGGCGCCAATCCCCTATCACCCAGTATGCGCGGCGGTGACTGGCAGTTTCTATTTCGCATGGCCGAATGAAACAGAATCGCCATCTTCTCCTTGCGCTGGGAGCCTTCTTGATCTTCCTTAGTGGCGTAAGCGAACCACCGTCCTTTTTCATATGAATCTCACCCTCAAAGTTTGGCGCCAGACCGGACCGAAATCCAAAGGCAGCATACACACCTACGCCGCCGAAAACATCCCGGCTGAGGCTTCTTTCCTCGAAATGCTGGACATCGTCAACGAGCGGATCATTGAAAAAGGCGACGAACCCATCCATTTCGACCACGACTGCCGTGAGGGCATCTGCGGTTCCTGCTCCCTGACCATCAACGGCGTGCCTCACTCCAAGG
>CBFGOP010000040.1:0-17484 GCA_965650415.1 uncultured Prosthecobacter sp.
GAGCGGGCTTGTTTTCCCGAGCCACCATGCGATTGCTGGATTTTCAATTCCTGTCCGGTTTGTTTTTTCCGGTCCGCAGCAAAGACCTTGTTGACATCGACATAAAACTCACGCGTTGGGTCGTAGGAAACGTTGAGCAGTTCGATGGAGTTTTCACTTCCGGATTTCTCACCGCATGACGGGATGAAAACCAGAGCGGCCAGAACACTTGATAAAAATAATAATTTGGGTGCTTTCATGAATTTCTGCAAAGCGAGTGCGGCCGGTGTTGCGGTACGCTTTCGCAGCTGATTTGAAGGCTCCCAGGTAAGGGTCGCTTGATAAGTTGTTAGATCTTACGACCTAATACGGTTTAGATTTTGAATCCGAAGTGAATCGGGTTTTTTCAATGCTCTCGACGAGTGTGACGCGGCCTTCGTGGACCGTGATCTGCACCGATCCGAAGCGGAGATTTTGGATCTTGCTCAACACGACATCCATCCATTCGTTGTTGGATGCAGAATTTTCGTTCTGTTTGGAATTGGTGGTTGGGGTGGACATGGTGTTGACTGGTTATTTCTCCGGAGTGGAGAGTGCGATTTGTGAAAGGCTGGCGAGAAATCCGTCTGCGGGATCTGCTTTGCGTTTCTGATTCACGGGAGCTTCATTTTCGGCAATTAGAGTCGCGAAGGGATGAGGCAGTCCGTCGCGACGAAGTTTGCGCAGCGTGACTTCGACCACATTGGCGATGGTGTAGCGGTCGAGAATGTTGGCGATCGCGTTGCGCACATCGATCATCACCATGCGAAGGCCGCAGTGCTCCTCGTCGGGACAGGTGCAGCGCTGATAGGCATTTTCCGAAGCGCAGCAAATCGGTGCGAGGCGGCCGTCCATCAAACGGACAATTTCACCGATACCGATTTGGTTCGCGGGTTTCGCGAGAAAATAGCCGCCGGATTTTCCCCTCTTGGCATCCACGATCCCGGCCTCGCGAAGTTCGTTGAGGATGCGCTCCACGAATTTCACCGGCAGCCGATTCACCTCCGCGAGGTCGATGGCGGAAATCGTGTTCAATCCGATCTCGCTCGCGATCCCAAGATGGATCGTAGCGCGGAGGGCGTATTCTGCTTTTTTGGAAAGGTTCATTTGAAAGACGACAATCTAGTAGGAATTAGATCTAGGGTTTTCAAGGAATTTTTTCAGAAAATTTTCCTAGGCCGCTAAAGCCATATGAAATAAGGAATTTTCCAAATTTTTTTGGAGCTAAATCAGCTCAAGTCTCTATCTTCAGTCTGATTTTAAGGTCCGAATTCCCCTACCCAAGTAGGAAATCGACTGCTCGTCTGACTGATCCATGATTCACGGGCTTCACCTTATCGCAGTATGCTTTTTCCCTTTCCAGCGCCCGCCGATTTGGACAGAAACGATTTGTTTTCAAACATCCAAACCAAACCACATGAAACCCTTCCAACGTCTTCTCACCGTAATCGCCTTTTCCGCATTCACCGGATATGCCGCCCATGCCCAGGATTTGGAAAGCACCACTCCCATCGCAGCCAAAACCAATAGCGAGGCATGGTGGAACGGGCAGTGCTCACGAATTGACAAAGACCTCGAAAAACTGAACGGGAAGGTCGATTTGGTTTTTGTTGGCGATTCGATCACTGCCCGCTGGAAAGGTGAAATTTGGGACAAGCATTGGGGTGGTTACAACGCGGTGAACATGGGAATCGGCGGCGACCAAACGCAACACGCTCTCTGGCGTTTGCAGAACGGTGACTTGGATGGTTACAAAGCGAAACTTTTCGTGGTCATGATCGGCACCAACAACATGTGGGGCAAAACCGCCGAACCGGCTCACGCGGCTGCCGGCGTGAAGGCGGTCATCGATCTCATCCAATCCAAACAACCTCAGGCCAAGATTCTGCTTCTGAGCATTTTACCGACAGGTGAAAAACCGAATCCAGGTCGTGAGAAGAGAATGGAAGTGAATAAACTGATTTCGAAATTCGCGGGTGGAAATGTCGAATACATGGATATCTGGGACAAGTATCTCGATGCGGATGGCAACATCAGTAAAGAAGTCATGCATGATTTCCTCCACCTCGCGCCAAAAGGCTACGACATCTGGGCCGAGTCCATCAAAGGTAAGGTCAAGGAAATCGTAGGCGAACCTGCGGCTGAGAAGAAGTAGTCGCTCTACTTCGCAAGCTCTTCTAACAAAGCCTGATTCAAACGAATCCCGGCTTCAAAGTTTTCGATGGGGAAATTTTCGTTGGGCGAATGGATCTGCGCATCTGAGAGTGCGAGTCCGAGAAGAAGCGTGTCGACTCCGAGGATTTCACGGAAAGCCTGAACGATGGGAATCGAGCCACCTTCGCGGATCAACATCGGTTCGCCCGGGAAGGTGCGTTTGAGGGCGAGTTGCGCGGCTTTGCCGAAATTGGAATGGGGATCGCAGGCGTAGGGTTTGCCATCGTGGCCGATCTCGATTTCAAGTCTCACTCCGGGAGGGCAGTGTTTCTCGAGATGGGTTTTGACCTGTTGCAAAATCTTCTGTGGATCCTGATCGGGGACGAGTCGGAACGAAAGTTTCACGAACGACTCGGAAGGAATCACGGTTTTCGAGCCCTCGCCCTGGTATCCGCCACCGATGCCGTTCACTTCCGCGGTCGGGCGGGCGAACACCCGCTCGGCCGAACTGTAACCCGGCTCGCCGAAGCTCGCGGGAGAACCGGTGACTGTTAGATAATCCTGATCGGAAAGACCCGGGACTTTGGCCCACATCTCGCGTTCCCATGCTTCGAGCGGACGGACGTCGTCGTAGAAACCTTCGATCGCAACCTTGCCTTCGGAATCGTGGAGTGAGGCAACAAGGCGAGCAATGGCGGTTGCCGGATTCGCAATCGCGCCACCGAAGATTCCAGAATGCAAATCTCTAACAGGTCCGATGATTTTTACCTCGCAACAGGCAATGCCGCGCAAGCCGTAGCCGAGAGTCCCCGTATTGGGCGCGACCATTCCCGTATCGGAAATCGCAATGATGTCGCATTTCAATTCATCGCGGTGCTTTTCGAGAAACGGTGCCAGGTTGGGTGAGCCGATTTCCTCTTCTCCTTCGAAAAGGAAAATCAGGTTCACGGGAAGTTCGCCTGTTGTTTCGAGTGTTTTTGAAACCCCGAGAATGTGAGCGAGCATCTGACCTTTGTTATCCGTGGCACCACGTGCCCAGATTCTTCCATCGCGGATTTCGGGAGAAAAGGGAGCCGACTGCCAAAGCTCCAACGGATCGGCTGGCTGAACATCGTAGTGACCATAGATCAGGACAGTTTTGCGATCCGCCTGATGCTGATTTCTCGCAATGACAATCGGATGACCTGGTGTTTCATGGAGCTCGGTTGTGAGCTGCATCGCGGAGAGTTTTCTAACAATCCATTCCGCGCAGTCGCGGACATCATGCCGGTGTTTGGAGTCGGTGGATACGCTCGGAAAAGAGAGAAAAGTGAAGAGATCTCGAAGTTCGGGTGTCATGCTGCCATGAAACTAGAACAGAGATCCGCAGGCGGAAAGGAAAAGGCTCGTGGGGTTAATTTTTCTTTATGGAATATTGTGGAATTCATGCCGACCCGACTTGATGAGGCCGGATCGATTGTCATCCGTATTTCAAAATCTGCTTCCCATCATCGGGTCAATGACGCAACGATCCGTCAAATCCAAAAGACCTATTAACCACCCCCGCCGTTGTATTTTCTCCGTCGCTTTCGCGGCTCTGGCTTTCACCACTTGCGAGAAACCAGCCCAAACATCCGAGATAAGCATGGCGCAAACCCGTGTCGATCAGGAGGTCTTTGGCAACATGCCGGACGGTCGTGAAGTGAAGGATTTCGCCCTCACGAACGCAAACGGCCTACGAGCCCGGATTTCCGAATGCGGTGCCACAGTCGGTCGGTTTGGAAACCGTATCGTCCACGGCAAGTTCATCTGCGATGGCAAGGAATACCAACTCGCCACGAACAACTTATCGGGCGATATCCCTTCCCATCTCCAAGGCGGCAATTTCCTTGACGGCACCGTGACGGGCATCAAAGGCACATGTAGAAATAAACTTATTATCGAAAACTCACGCCAGCAGATTCGGAAAGATTCACGTGAAATGGAAACGATTTGAGACAAGCATCGCGATCGATCGAAGGTAGCTCATGTCTTCTTCAGACCAATGACGAATAGAACTTCGACTCTCACAGCAAATGACGCCAATCGGCTTAAAATCCTCGTGCAGAATAAAATCCAAGAGTGAAACAACGCCATTGGGTTTGAGGTATTTTTCCGCCAGTTCGCGGGTGGCTGGATATTCACAGGCTTCTGGCGCAGATATATAATTATATTCGATCATCGTTTCGAAATAGAGAGGACAATCCGCTTTCATCACCTGTTGACCGTCGCTGAACGCTCCAGTGGTTGCATCATAGCGGCACTTGCACAGAATTCCTGTGCCTTCGAAAGAACAGAACCAGATACTGACCAAATCCGACTCGACCCGTTCCGCGACATCCAAACAGACCGCTTGAAACAAAACCTTATCGTCGATTGACCTTGATCTTAGAATTTTTCGCGTGCGCTCCATAAAGCAAATTCCCCACTTAAAATGGCTCTGGCGGCGTTTTTGATCAACTAAAAATCCTGATTTTTAACGGCCGTTGTTACCTTACGATCCATACTTTCTGCTGCGGCGGCCTCGACGAGCCGGTCCAGCTAAATACCGGAAAGCGCGTGTTTCACTTCGGCGGTGGCGATCTGGATATCCTTCGCGGCGAGCAGCTGGGAGACGATCACGCACCTTCTCGCTCCGGCGGCCAAGACTTCTGATAGATTATCCATTTTGATTCCACCGATGCAGAAAGCGGGGATTTTTGAGCCGACTGTGTTTTCCATTTCCTCGATGTCGTGCAAGCCGATGGAGGGACGACCTGCTTTGGTGGGAGTGGGAAACAAGGGACCGAAACCGATGTAGTCAGCGCCGTCGGCAAGGGCTTGTTGGGCTTGTTGGAGGCTGTGGGTGGAGCGACCGATGATCATTTTCACACCAATTCTACGACGAACCTCGTAGATGGATCCGTCATCCTGCCCAATGTGAACTCCGTCCGCGCCGAGCTCGACGGCAAGATCCGGGTAATCGTTCAAAATAAAAGGAATACCGGCAGCTTTGCAGAGCGGGATGATTTTTTTAGCTGCGGCGGAGATGGCATCGAGCGATGAGCCTTTGGCGCGGAGTTGCAGGATATCCGCACCTCCGCCCAGAAGCTGACTCGCGACATCCGCCGCAGCGTTTTCTGCGACGTATCCGAAATCGACAATTCCGTAGAGTCTGGCGTCTTGCAGAGGGTTCACAGACCTTTTTCTTCGAGGTAACGCCCGACCCAACCGATATCGTAGTTTCCACTGACGAAATCGGGATGATTGAGAATTTCCAACTGGAAAGGAATGGTTGTCTTGATGCCTTTGATCATGAACTCGCCGAGGGCGCGCTTCATACGGGCAATCGCGATCTCACGGGTTGCGCCGGTGACGATGAGTTTGGCGATCATCGAATCGTAGTAAGGCGGAACCGAGTATCCTGAGTAAACATGGGTGTCCACACGGACGCCTTTTCCACCCGGAGCATACCAGAGCGAGATCGTGCCGGGGCTGGGCATGAATTTGTTATAGGGGTCTTCCGCATTGATACGGCACTCGATGGAATGGCCGCGCGGAATGGCTTGCAGAACGTGGCGGGAAAGCGGTTCGCCGGCGGCAACTCGGATCTGCTCTTTGATGAGCTCGCAACCCATGACTTCTTCCGTCACCGGATGCTCCACTTGGATCCTGGTGTTCATTTCCATGAAGTAGAAATTCTCACCCGCTTCATCGACGAGGTATTCGATGGTTCCGGCATTCTGGTAGTTGATCGCCTTGATGAGATTCACGGACGCCTTGCCCATGCGTTCACGCATTTCCGGAGAGATTAGCGGAGAAGGACATTCTTCGATAATCTTTTGGTTACGGCGTTGCATGGAGCAATCGCGTTCGCCGAGATGGATGAAATTTCCGTGTGAGTCGGCAATGATCTGGAACTCGATGTGGTGCGGATTGAGCACGAGTTTTTCCATGTAGCAATCGCCGTTTCCGAAGCAAGCCATCGCTTCATTGGAGGCTGCTTGGAAAAGGGATTTGAAATCCTCTTCCTTGAAACAGGGGCGCATGCCGCGTCCGCCACCACCGGCCGTGGCTTTGATCATCACGGGAAGACCGATTTCTTTCGCTTTTGCAAAAGCCTCATCCGGATCTGTTAGGATTTCCGAGCCAGGCGTGATGGGGACACCGTTTGCGATCGCGGTGGCGCGGGCGGTGGCCTTGTCGCCCATCATGCGAATGACGTCCGCAGAAGGTCCGATGAATTTGATTCCGGAAGATTCGCAAATATCCGCAAAGCGGGCATTTTCCGAGAGGAAGCCGTAACCCGGGTGGATCGCATCGGCTCCGGTGATTTCAGCGGCGGCGATGATACGGTCGGGCTTGAGATAACTTTCCTTGCTGGGGCCCGGACCAATGCACACCGCCTGATCGGCGAGCTGGACGTGCATGGAATCGACATCCGCTTCTGAATACACCGCCACGGATTCCACGCCGAGCTCGCGACAGGCACGAATGATGCGGAGGGCGATCTCGCCACGGTTTGCTACGAGGACTCGTTTGAACATTGCGATGGGTGATGAAAATTATTTGATGCGGAACAGAACGTCACCGAATTGAACGGGGGTCGCGTCCGTTGCAACGATCGCGCAGATCGTTCCGGAGCGCTCGGCTTTGATTTCGTTCATCACTTTCATCGCCTCGATGATGCAAAGGGTCTGGCCTTCGGAAACGGTTGAGCCAACTTCGACGAAGTTCGGTGCGTCCGGTGCCGGCTTACGGTAGAAAGTTCCGACCATGGGCGAGTTGATCTCAGCACCTTCGGCAGCGGGTGCGGCAGCAACAGGTGCGCCGGCTGGAGCAGCAGCGGGTGCGGCGACAGGAGCAGCGGCGGTGACGCGTGGCATGCTGGCGAGCAGCCCGCTCAATGCTTCCATGTCAGGGCCTTTTTTGAGTTTGAGATGAAAATCTTTTTTGGAGAGATCGAAATCGGTGAGCCCGTGCTCGTTCATCAATTCCACAATGTTACGGATTTCTTGGAGGTCCACAGTTGTTGATTGCTAGTGATTAGAGGTTGTGATGAAGCCACCGCGACTCCAGCACATGCGGAGGGTAGGAATCCGCGCCGAACCTCGTCAAGCATTCCATTTTCGATCCGGATGAATTTTCCGAACTTGCCTCCGGCTCTCGGGAGCTCAATTCTCTCGGCATGTCCAACCCAGCCGAAGCCGATCCTCGCTTCAACGATTTCATTCTTCTCCAGGCCCAGAACGCCGGACTTTTTCTCGGGCAGATCCCCAATCCCAGCACGGGTGAGAAATCCGTGAACCTGCGTGCTGCGAAATCGGTGATCGACTCCCTGGCGATGTTGAAAAATAAGACCGCAGGAAATCTGACCGAGCACGAGACCAAGTTGCTCGATACGGCACTGAAAAACCTGGTTCCTCTCTACAAAACCCAACTCAACGACTCCGAAGCTTAATTCTATGAAATCATTCACCCCGTTCCAAATCGCTCAAGTCCCCGTTGGCGGACCCATCCCGTTTTTCATCCTCGGTCCGTGCGCTCTCGAATCCGAGGCTTTCGCTTGGGAAATGGCTCGTTCCCTGAAGGAAATCGCCGACCGCACAGGGATTCCTTTCGTTTTCAAAGCTTCTTTCGACAAGGCCAATCGCACTTCGGTAAATTCCTTCCGTGGACCGGGAATAGAGGAAGGCTGCCGAATTCTTGGTGAAATTTCCAAAGAACTGAAAGTTCCCGTCACCACCGACATCCACACCGCCGAGCAAGCGGAAATCGCTGCGGAACACATCGACCTCCTCCAAATCCCAGCCTTCCTATGCCGCCAAACCGATCTGCTCGAAGCCGCCGCAAAAACCGGCCGCGTGGTGAACGTGAAAAAAGGCCAGTTCCTCGCTCCATGGGATTGCGTGAATATCGCGGATAAAATGCGCGCGTTCGGTTGTGATCGATTCCTCATCACCGAACGGGGCACGACCTTTGGTTACAACAATTTGGTCGTCGACATGCGCTCGCTCTACATCATGCGCAAAGAGGGCATTCCTGTGATTTTTGACGCCACCCATTCCGTGCAACGCCCGGGTGGACTCGGTGGCGCGACCGGCGGGGATGGTGAACTCGCCCCCGTGCTTGCCCGCGCAGCGGTAGCGACGGGACTCGACGGCCTGTTCATGGAAGTTCATTCAGATCCAGCGAACGCGATGTCAGACGGACCGAACCAGATTCCGTTGGAATTCATCGAGGATCTGTTGGTGAAACTGTTAGCGATCCATCACGCGAGCAAGTGAGTCTTTCGCCTGAGGCTCTCGGACTGCTGCGGTGATCCGCAGCTTTTACGGAAGGTTATAGACCACGGGGAAAACGGATACTGACCCATCGCTCCGGTGATAGACGCGCTACGTGAGAGCTGGGAATGATCCCAGCAGTCCAAGGGCGCCTGCGGCGCTGAATCACTTGCCCCAGCGCGTCATCAGCGTGGAGGCCATGTCGCTTGGAGTTTCGGCGACAGCGATGCCGCATTCTGCTAGAATTTTCTTCTTCGCTGCTGCGGTATCTTCCTCGCCTCCGACGATGGCTCCGGCGTGGCCCATGCGGCGTCCCGGAGGTGCGGTTGCACCGGCGATGAATCCGGCGATCGGTTTTTTGCAGTTGTCTTTCGCCCAACGTGCGGCTTCGACTTCCGCCGTTCCGCCGATTTCACCGATCATGATGATCGCTTCGGTTTCCGGATCTTCGTTGAACATTTTTAGGACATCGAGATGGCTGGTGCCATTGATCGGATCGCCACCGATGCCGACGCAAGTGCTCTGGCCGTAGCCCATTTGTGTGAGTTGGAAAACCGCTTCGTAAGTGAGCGTGCCGGAACGGGAAACCACGCCGACGTTGCCGCGTTTGTGGATGTATCCCGGAGCGATGCCGATGCGGCATCCGCCGTGGCTTTTCTCGCCGCGACCCGGCGTCACGAGACCCGGGCAGTTCGGGCCGATCAAACGGGATTTCGAACCTTGGAGAGCGGATTTCACGCGCATCATATCCATCACCGGAATGCCTTCAGTGATCGCAACGATGAGTTCGACACCGGCGTCCATTGCTTCAAGAATCGCATCGGCCGCGAACGGAGGCGGAACGAAAATTGCGGAAGCGGTTGCTCCGGTTTCGTTGACGGCTTGTGAAACCGTATCGAAAATCGGGACGGTGTTTTCAAATTTCTGACCGCCTTTTCCAGGAGTCACACCAGCAACCAGTTTGGTGCCGTAGTCGAGGGAGAGTTGTGCGTGTTTCGCGCCGAAGCTGCCGGTGATTCCTTGGACAAGGACCTTGGTGTTTTCGTCAATTAAAATGGCCATGGTGGAAGTTTGCTAGAGTTCAGTTTAAAGTTTTCAGCCGACTGCTTTTACGATTTTTGCTGCGCCGTCTGCCATGGTGTCGGCAGAAACAATGTTGAGTCCGGAGGCGGCGAGCGTAGCTTTGCCGGCTTCGACGTTGTTGCCTTCGAGGCGAACGACGAGAGGGATCGGAAGTCCGGTTTCTTTTGCAGCAGCGATCACGCCTTCTGCGATGACGTTGCAGTCCATGATACCACCGAAAATATTGATCAGGATGCCTTTGACGTTCGGATCACCGAGGATGATTTTGAACGCTGCGGTGACTTGTTCTCTCGATGCACCACCCCCGACGTCGAGGAAGTTGGCTGGCTCGCCACCGTAGTGTTTGATGATGTCCATCGTCGCCATCGCGAGGCCTGCGCCGTTGACCAAGCAAGCGATGTTTCCATCGAGGCCGATGTAGTTGAGATCGTATTCCGAAGCCGCCACCTCACGTGGGTCTTCTTCTTCCTTATCGCGCATCGCGACGATGTCCGGGTGGCGATAGAGCGCGTTGTCATCGAAACCGAACTTCGCATCGAGCGCGAGCACGCGGCCATCGGGAGTGGTGACGAGCGGGTTGATTTCCAGCATCGAGCAGTCGCAATCGATGAAGAGTTTGTAGAGGTTTTTGAGAAGTTTGGCGAATTGCTTGGCGATATCGCCGCTCAGACCGAGTTCCGCCGTAATCTTGCGGATTTCGTATGCCTGAAGTCCAAGAACCGGATGCACCACTTGACGGAAAATTTTCTCCGGAGTGTCGTGTGCCACGTCTTCGATGCTCATGCCGCCTTCGGTGGAAGCCACAATCACCGGGGCACAGGTGGCCCGATCCATGAGGATGGCAAGGTAATATTCGTGAGTGATATCGACCGCTTCGGCGACCATGACTTTGCGAACCACGCGTCCGGCATCTCCGGTTTGCACAGTGACGAGGGTTTCGTTGAGCATTTTGCCGGCAAACTCAGCGGCTTGCTCCGGGCTGTCGATCAAATGTACGCCGCCTTTGAAACCATTTTTGAAATGACCTTTACCGCGACCACCCGCGTGGACCTGGGCTTTGATGACCAATTTCGAACCCGCGAATTCCTTCGCTGCGGCTGCGGCTTCTTCGGGAGTGGATGCCACTTTTCCTTTCGGACTGGGGACTTGAAAACGATCAAAGAGCTCCTTGGCTTGGTATTCGTGGATATTCATAATTCGAAACGGGCAAAACCGCGCGGGTTTTAGTCTCCATCCCGCCTCAGGGTCAAGCAACCCGTTTGAAATTCTCAATTATCTTCCGGAATCCGAAACCAATAGCCGGATTTGTGTCTGGAAATCCCTCTCGGAAAGGAGTTGTTCAATACTGATTTCCATCCGCCATTTCCAGTTGTAGGGCGTGATCGAGGGAATATTGATCCGCTCTCCGTGGATGTCCTGACTGCGCAGTTTCTCATCCATGGCCATTAAATCCTGCAGCGGAAAAACCGCCCACATGGCGGGGGAATCGAAGTTCTGAGAGAGAATCCGGCGCGCCATCTCGCCGCTGAGGACCTCCTCAGGAAAGGCGATACCGAACATTTCCCATGCAAACCTGGCCCGCACCTGCTCGTCGTCCTGCCACCACGCGCGCAGGGTTTCCATGTCGTGAGTCCCGGTGGAAACCACGCTCAGATAGGGGGCTTTGGCCGGATGGGAAAAACCAGCGCCGTAGATTTTCGGCCAGCGTTGGATTTCGAGCGAGAGCATTCCCAAGCGATTCATGACTCCGTTCACGCAACCGGGCACCATTCCGAGATCCTCGCCACACAACAGCATCGAACTCGCCGCACGCATCGCAGGGAGTTTTTCGTAAGCCTTGATTTCCCAAAAACGCTCCTGCCGTTGATAAAAATAATCTTCATGCAGCTCCTGAAGTTTCTGCTGGCTGTCCTCATCCAGCGCTCGAAACGACCTCGTCTCCATCAAGCCCATGCGGGGATGAAATTCCTTTCTTCGGGAGTCCTCGACCTCAAAAAACAAGACCTCACCCACCAACTCCAACAGGGCTTCCTTGATCCATTCCTGATTCGCCCAATCCCCAGGCGTCAATTTTGAGAAGAATTCCAGAATCCCAAGTTGGTTCTGAAACTCAGGCTTCAAACCATAACAACCCGAGCCATAATCGATCATGAAATCCTGACGCACGCCTTGGGTCAGGTGACCGAAGATTTCTTCCAGATCCGCCTCCAGAAAAAACGGACGGCAGAAGCGGTTGAAATCGAACCCCACACCGAGCTCTTCCAATTCCTCCAGCTTAACCGGAATCGCAGGATCAAAGGTTCCCAGCATCCCATCAACATGTTGCATAGGAATCTGCCATATGCGGAAAAACCCGAGGATATGGTCGATCCGATACGCATCGAAATAACGGCTCAACCGTTCGAATCGAGAGCGCCACCATGCATAACCGTCCTTGCGCATTTCATCCCAATCATAAGTTGGAAAACCCCAGTTCTGACCTTTGTCGGAAAACGCGTCAGGCGGGGCCCCAGTTTGGAAATGCATTTTAAAAAGACGAGGTGATACCCAGGCATCGACCGACTCCCGATCTACCCCGATCGGCAAATCTCCTTTTAATCCCACTCCAAGTTTGTGCAGGTGATTCACCGCATCCCTCAGCTGCCGATCCAGCTCGTATTGCAGCCAGACAAAATACATCACGGATTTGTCAGATTTCAGGGATTCGGTTTTTTCCGCGTCATAAATCGCGTCATCACCCCACTTGGAAAAATCCGCCGTCGCATATTGATCGCGTTTCACACAGAAAACCGCGTAGTCCAGAACCCACTCCTTATTTTCCGCGAGGAAATCCAGGATCGCAGGATCGACTGAAATCTTGGCGAAATGTTTTCCGAACACCTCTCGCGTCAGCCGCCACTTCAGTCCCATGACCTTTTCATAATCGAGATCCCTCGTTTGGTTGAGCGCATCACGCTCCTGGCGGTAAGCCAACGCATCCGTCAACGGATAGCTCATCTGATCCAGGCGCAGGTAAAGCGGATGCAGCGCATGCACGCTGATCGCCGAATACGGGTAGCTGTCCTTCCACGTATGCGACGAAGTGGTGTCATTGATCGGCAGGATCTGGATCATTTTCAAACCGCATCCCGCTGCCCAATCCGCCATCGGCTTCAAATCCGCAAACTCCCCTGTTCCAAAGCTGTTAGAAGTTCTCAGCGAAAATACCGGCATCGCCACACCCGCGGCACGGAAACGTTGTTCCGAACTGCGACGGAAACATTCATCTGAAATTTTCACGAAGTCCTGTCCGGGACGCGCGCCCAGCACCCGGTTCTGCGCACCGCTCTCCAATTTCACAGCCCTGCGCTCGGATACCCGATAAAGACCGTATTTGTATTCGATTTCTCGATGGCTAGGCAGATCCATGCGGAGTCGCCACAGATTCGGCTCCACCTCGATCATCGGCCACGCAAGAGAGTAGTCCCAGTTTCCAAGTTGATGGATTCCGCCGATCACGCAAGGTACCATGCCCTCAGGTAGCTCAGTCATTTGCAGGTTGAACTCGTGGTTTCCATCCCAACTTACCTGGCCCGGCTCCCGGGCTTTGCCGCATATCACCCTGAAAATTTTGGATTCATAGACCCTATCATCACTCCCTGCGGAACGCCAATCGTCCACAAACATCACCGATTCAGCCGTATCGATTTTCGACCAAGCTCTCATCCCGCCCCACTCCGGCAACTCCAACCCATCTTCACGTTTTAACACATACCGATATTCCATGCGTTCACCGCTTTCCAACTCAGCATTCACCTCAAGCTCCCAGTGCCCGGTATCTTTCCAAACCATCGGCTCTACCTGACGCGATGTTCCGCCAAGTTCATGCACCATCCTCTCGAGCCACAGCGATTCGCCGACCACTGTTGCGTATGCCACCCGGAACATCAAAACCATGTCCGCTACCTACACCCACACGCCCCCACCGCGCCAATCAAAAACCCTCCACACGAACGGTTTCTAAAAAATCATCGCCATCACATGCAAAATGCCCGCAAACAGGATCATCTGCAACGCGCCCATCGCCAGCAGGCGGTTGAAATCCTCACCGGGCGGCAAGGTCATCACTCCCCAGATGATCCGCATCCCAATCATGAACATCGGCGCACTCGCCAAACCGAACAGAGGGTAGTCCGTTTTCAACCACAGAATTCCCAAAAAAGCCGCCAACTTGATTTCTAACCAAATCACCGCCGCCGCGATCTTCGGACCAAACCTGACGGCCAGAGTTTTCTTATCCACCAACAAATCCTGCCGCCGATCCCGGAAATTGTTCACGGAAATCAGAACCGCCGAAAGCAACCCAACCTGTGCCCCAAGCAAAAATCCCTCAGGCGTCGGTGTCGCACCTGTCTGCACAAAAATCGTCCCCATCACAGCCACGAAACCGAAAAATAAAATCACAAACACCTCGCCGAGTCCGCGATACGCGAGAGGAAAGGGCCCACCTGTGTAGCCATAAGAAAAAAACAGGGATGGCACACCGATCGCAACGATGACCCAGCCGCGCTCGATGGTTAGAACGGTCCCGAAAACGATCGCGCCTAACAAAAACACCCCACCCACCATGATGACTTGTTTGGGCAACAGCTCCCCGGTTCCGGTCAGTCGCTTCGGCCCGGTGCGAGTCTCACTGTCCGCACCTTTGATGCCGTCGACCGCATCATTGAAAAAATTCGTCGCGATCTGGATACATACCGCACCCAAGAGTGTGCAGACCCACAAGCTCTTGTGAAATTCACCGGTCTGCTCCCAAGCCATCACCCCGCCTAACCAGACCGGCACCAGTGCCGCAGCCAGAGTTTTCGGCCTCGCGCCCATCCAGATCAATCTCATCCACTGCTCAAAAGTCATTTCGTGCAAAGACTAATATAAAGAAATCCGCATCACGCGACTCCAAAACTTGTAAAATCACAGAAACCCATCCAGAATGACGAAATATGGTTCCATCGGCACTCCACTCACTCATCACCTCCATTGCGGTTTGCACACTCTGTACACCCTGTGTTGCCGAAAAAATGCGCGTCTGGCAGCCCATCATCGACTACACCATTTCCTTTCCCGGAGACCGACCCGATGCCGCGCCCACCATCAACCCCTTCGAAAACTTCACTCACATGGGAACCGACTTCGGATGGATGGGGCCGGGAGGTGCAAGGATCGATGCCAAAGCGGGAGTCATTCGGGTCAAGCCGAATGGAGAATGGACCGGAGCATGGCACTCGCTTGCGGGTCTTGCTCTGGATAACAAACGCACCCTAGATCCCTGCGATCTTGTGCAACTTGGTGGCGCACCGGAAAAAAAGAGCCCGATCCGCGAACTCGCCGTTAACGCCAGCGGACGAGGTCGTCTGCGCCTCGAACTCACCGATGTGAGCCGCAGGGTTGTGTGGAATGTCACGGAAGAACTTCACAGCGATGATATCAAAACCTACCTCTTTCCCATTGATCCCGAGACTTTGGGACAAATCAAAATCATGAACTGGATCGCGGAACCCGGCTGTGACTTGAGACTCTCTTCTATCGGCTTCATCGCAGAACGTCCACAGATCCCTCTTGATGAATGGGCCTTCCGGATTTCCCTCGGAAAACTCCGCCGCTGCCATGATCCCGTCAATGGATTCACCCGCGACCGTGCCCACCTGCCCGCAGGAAAATTCGATTCGATCGCATCCACCGGCATGCATGCGCTCACCAGCGCACTCGCCGCCACCGAGGGCATTCTCAGCCAGGAAATGGCAATCTCGGAGATCGAGACCACGTTGAGTAATCTCGAAAAACTTTCCACCGCTGCGGGGTTTCTTCCTCATTTCACTCAACTGCGCGAAGACGGAACGAACGCCATCGTTCCCAGAACGGAATACAGCACGGTCGATACCGCCATCGCGCTGCAATCCCTCCTGCTCGCAACCCGTATGCTCGAGCTCGATGAACTGAACCAGCGCACTGCGAAGCTCATTTTCAAACTGGATTTCGATGCGGTGACGGACTCCGAAAACTGGATCAGCCATGGTTTTCTAGATGATGGAAAAACTCCGATCAGCTCGACATGGCGCGATTGGGGTGGCGAGACCGCTCTCGTGCTCATGCTTGAAAATATGATTCCCAATCGCACTCCTCGCGGGAAAATGATTCCCAGCGGAGAACCCTATCGCGGTGTCGGCTTCATCGCTGAAATCCAGAGTCTGTTCTACCCAGATTTCGACCGCGCCGAACCCGATCTCGTTTCCAACATCTCATGGCCCAAAGTCAGACATAAAATCCTGAAGGAGCAAAAGGTTTATTTGAAACAACACTTGCCCAATTCTGCGGCGGCGCGTGCGGGCATTTTCGGTTTTTCAGCAGGAGAATCCGGAATGCCGGGATGCGGCTATACTGCAAACGGAACAGATGTCATGGGCGTTCGCTGGATTCATCCCCATTACATGTTTATGGGACTCGGTCTCAGCGGTCCCGATCAATATCTCGAAGGTTTGCAAAATCTCAACGACAACCAATTTCTCTATCCTCTCGGCCTCCCTGAAAATATTGAGGTCGATCTCGTGCTCCACAATCCCATGCAAGGCTCGCTAAACGCCGCTTTCGAAACCATCTCCGCCTACCACGGCTGGAAAAAACGCAACTCGCCGGGAAACCGGATCGACCAAGCATCTCAGCAGGATCCATTGCTCAGAAAAGCCGCGTCACGATTCTACACATCTAGCAGGTAAGCGTTTTCATCATTCGAGTTTCACCCGAATCGCCGAACTCGCCCGTCGTGCTTTTTCCCGTGCGATTTCTGTATCGGCACCTCTGGCGAGGGCGACACCCATGCGGCGTTTGCCGCAGACACTCGGCTTTCCAAACAAACGGATCTGGGTGTCGGCTTCTGTTAGGGCATTTTCCAGATTACCGTAGAGGATCGATTTCGATTCACCCTCCACCAACAACACCGCCGAAGCCGATGGACCATGCAAGCGTATTTCGGGAATCGGCAGGCCGAGGATGGCACGGGCATGCAGCGCGAACTGCGAGAGATCCTGGGAAATCATCGTGACCATTCCCGTATCATGCGGACGCGGTGAGACTTCGGAAAAAATGATTTCATCGCCTTTCACGAAGAGCTCCACGCCGAAAACTCCGCGTCCACCGAGCGCGTCGGTGATGGCACGCGCACACTCCATCGCTCGCTGCCGTGCGACTTCACTCATCGGTTGCGGCTGCCAACTTTCGCGATAATCTCCATCCACCTGAACATGACCGATGGGTTCGCAAAACGAAGTGCCTTCCGCATGACGCACGGTGAGTTGGGTGATTTCATAATCAAAATCCACAAAGCCCTCGACGATGACTTTTCCTTTTCCAGCGCGTCCGCCTTTCTGCGCGTAATCCCAAGCTGGCTGGATATCTTCAGGACGTTTCACCGTACTCTGGCCTTTTCCCGATGAACTCATGATCGGCTTCACCACACAGGGTAGACCGATCTCGGCGACTGCCGCATGATATTCCTCTTCGCTTGCCGCAAACCGATAAGGTGAGGTTTGCAAACCCAGCTCTTCGGCAGCGAGTCGCCGGATGCCTTCGCGGTTCATGGTGAGCTGGGTCGCTCGTGCCGTGGGGATGACGGTGGCCTGACCTTCCTTTTCGATTTCCGCCAGCGTATCCGTCGCGATGGCTTCCACTTCCGGAACGATGAGGTGCGGTTTTTCCAATTCGATCACCGCACGCAACGCCGCACCATCCAACATCGAAACCACGTGCGAGCGATCCGCCACCTGCATCGCGGGAGCGTTTGGATAACTGTCCACTGCGATCACTTCCACACCGTAGCGTTGCAACTCGATCACGACCTCTTTGCCAAGTTCACCGGAACCGCAGAGCATCACACGGGTCGCGCCATCAGTGAAAGGAGTGCCGATTTGAATCATGC
>CBFGOP010000041.1:0-17385 GCA_965650415.1 uncultured Prosthecobacter sp.
CGCGAATGAACGCCATCGCCCCCGTCGCCAACATACCGGCCACAAACGCTCCGAACGCAAACGGCAAGCCCACAATGTAGGCGATCACCACACCCGGAACCACCGCGTGTGACAAGGCATCGCCCATCAGCGACCAACCCTTAAGGGTCACAAACGAAGATAAAAATCCACACACTCCACCCACCAGAGCGCTTACCCAGATCGCCCTCAACATGTAATCATACTGCAAGGGATTCAGCAGATATGAAACGAGCTCACTCATTTGTCGTATTTCTCGGATCGCTGCTTCAGCAACTCCTCATGTTCCTGCTTATCACGATACTCCAGATGTCCGCCCTTGCCGAAAACCAGGGGCCTTTCATCATCGGAAAACACCCGGATCTTGCGCCCATCATGCTCTTGAATGGTCGATTGCTCGAATTGAAACTCGCGTAACAAGCCGCCAAACGCCATCGCCAGATTCTGTTCGGTGAAAACCTCGGCTGTGGGCCCGTATGCCAAAACCGTTCGGTTGATCAAAACGACCTGATCGCAAAACTCGGGAACACTTCCCAAGTTATGGGTCGAAACCAGAATGATGCAGCCGTCTTTTCGCAACTCCTGCAACAAGGTGATGATCGCCTGCTCGGTGCTGACATCCACTCCTGTGAACGGTTCGTCTAACAAAATGACCCGACTCTCCTGCGCCAGCGCGCGCGCCAGAAACACCCGTTTTTTCTGCCCTCCGCTCAGTTCCCCGATCTGCCGGTCACGATACTCCCACATCGATACCCGTTTCAAACTCTCCTCCACGATCTGTTTATCCACCGCTCTCGGGATACGCAGAAAATTCATCGCTCCATACCGCCCCATCATCACCACATCCCAGACGCTGACGGGAAATTGCCAGTCCACTTCCTCGGCCTGCGGCACATAGGCAACCATGCGCTGTTTCAAGACCTCACGAACCGGCAGCCCGTTGATCTGAACCCGACCCGTGTTCGGTTTCACGAATCCCATGATGCTTTTGAAAAGAGTCGATTTCCCGCTGCCGTTTACTCCAACCAACGCGCAGATCGTCCCGGACTTGAGTTCAAAGCTCGCATCCCGCAGAGCCTGGTGACCGTTGGGATACGATAACGAGACATGCTCCACCGACAAACTCGGTGAAGCTTTGCTGTCATCTGCTGAACCGGATTCGATCATTCGTTTCCTAAAAATCCTTTCACAATGGTATCGGCGTTGTGTTCGAGAAGTTTCAGATACGTTGGAGCGGGGCCATCAGCGTCGGTCAAAGAATCAACATACAACACCCCACCGTAACGCGCGCCTGTTTCAGTCGCGACCTGTTGGATCGGTTTCGGGCTGATCGTGCTTTCCGAAAACACCACCGGAATCTGGTTTTTCCTGACCTGATCGATCACCTCGCTGACCTGTTGTGGAGTTCCTTGGGCATCGGCATTGATCGGCCAGAGGAACAACTGCTTCAATGCATAGTCCTGACAAAGATAGGAAAACGCACCTTCCGATGTGACCAACCAACGTTTCTCATCGGGAATGGTTGCGAGTTTTTCCCTAACAGGCTCATCCAAGGCAATGATCTTCTGGATGTAGGCCTTGGCATTGGCATCATACACCGCGGCATTTTTCGGATCTGCCTTCACTAGGGCATGGCGGATATTTTCCACATAAATCACCGCATTTCCCGGGGACATCCACGCATGCGGATTCGGTTTTCCCGAGTAAGGCCCGGTGGTGATACCCATCGGCTCAATCCCATCCGTGACCACCGCCGATGCCACGCCGTCGACCTTGCTGAAAAATTTCTCGAACCATAATTCCAGATTCATTCCGTTCCACAAAACCAAGTCGGCGTTCTGTGCTTTGACAATATCTTTAGGGGTCGGCTCATAGCCATGGACCTCGCTTCCGGGTTGCGTGATCGACTCCACCATCGCCGCATCTCCTGCCACCTCACGCGCCATGTCGGCTATGATGGTGAAACTGGTGACCACACGGATTTTCGCTCCTTCAGCCATCGCTGCGGATTCGGTTCCGCTTTTCTCACAACCCACACTCACCAAGGCAACGACCCAGCAGAGACCCATGACGATCCATTTGATATTTTTCAAAAGCTTCATGTCATTAGGATTAGTGAAAACGTAAAATATTAGTCAAGGCTAAATTTGAACAAAAAAACTCAGAAGCTTCAGTGAAAAAAATCAAACCGCATCTGCGCGTCGGCGATAACTCTCGACAGCTCGCATCCAGATTTGTCCGACCTCTTCCGACAACCCGAGCCATACGGTTCGATGCATCAGCAACATGGCTGGAGCCACATAAAGCAATTGGGCAAGTTCGGCTTTCGACAAGGCTTCAGGGCCTTCTTTGAGACATTTTCGCGCGAGTGCCTCCTCGATCGGATTCATGTCACCATGTTCTAGCAGGGAAACATGAACGCCATTGACATATGGATCCACCACCGCAGCAATAACGCCTGATCGATCCTGAACCTGGGCATTGAGAGCCGTTTGCTCATGTTTCTCACCCTCATCCGCGAGACGGATGATTGCAGGAGGATTCAACTCCTCGGGCGTGGCAAGAATTTTCATCTTGGCGAGAAAACGTCCGTATTTCGCCCGACTTGTCCAAACCGAGACGGGGATGCACAAAACCAGACCTAACAGAATCGGTGCCATCCAAAGTGTGAAATGCAGCCCGATCTGCCATGCGAAGTATGCCCAAATTGCGCCGATCAGGGTGGGTGCGGCGTGAAACGCAATCGCGTCTGTCCATGCGGTTCCATCGGTTTCCCGATTCTGATTGCCCCAGCCGACAGCACGTCCGGAGATAATACCAATCACCATCAGGGTATGGGCCATCATGATACAGGGAGCGAGCAATATGGATAAAATGGTCTCAAGAATCACACCCAGAATCAGTGCAAGTCCCCCACCGAAAGAGCGACGCAACTCGGAGGATAACAGCGCACCAAGCAATGCGAGAATTTTCGGCGAGAACAGCAGAGTGAAAACCACAACAGTCAGAATGATCGCCTGTGCCTGCGCACTAACTCCGAACCAACGTTCCGCATAGCCATCAAACGGCAGAATACTGAGATCACTGATTTTGAAATCCCAAGCCAACCAGGAACCCATCAGCAAAAACAAAAACCAAATTGGGCTGCCCAAGTAAGCCATGATTCCCATGAACAGATGAATCCGTACCGTGAGTGGCAGCTTGCGGGCGAAGATCAACCAAAGATGCTGCAAGTTTCCCTGACACCAGCGGCGATCCCTCTTCAAGTGATCCACCAAAGTTGGCGGTGCTTCCTCATAAGTTCCCTCGATGTCCCATGCCAACCAGACTTCCCAACCCTCGGAAACCATGAGCGCGGCCTCGACGAAGTCGTGACTGAGAATGCGACCCCCGAAGGGTTCGCGACCCGGTAGCGCGGGCAGCTCGCAGAATTCGGAGAACGGTTTGACGCGGATCATCGCGTTGTGACCCCAGTAGCTTCCGCCACCCAGTTGCCAGAAATTCAGACCGCGAATGAACAGCGGACCATAAAGCCTCATCGCGAATTGCTGCAACCTGGTGAATACCGAAACCCCGCGGATCAATTTCGGTGGAGTTTGAAGAATCCCAAGTCGCGGATAGACCTCCATCACTCTGGCCATTTTTACGATATCGGAGCCATCCATCAAACTGTCGGCATCCAACACCAACATACCCTCGTAACCCCCACCCCAGGTTCTGACAAAATCACCGATGTTTCCGGCTTTGCGGTTTTCGTTGGTCTTGCGACGGCGGTAGTAGATTTTACCGAACGCATTGAGGCGGCGGCAGAGATTGGTCCAAGCGACTTCCTCAAGAACCCACAAATCCAAATCACGGGTGTCACTGAGGATGTAAATATCGAAGGAATTGAGATGGCCGGTCGCTTCGATGGATTTGTAGATGGCCTCGATCCTCGCACAAAATTTTCCGCTGTCTTCGTTATAGACAGGCATCACCACGGCATAGCGTTTGCCTAGCACATCCACAGGACCCTCGGCCAGTTCGGAAATACGCACCGCGCGGCGTCGGCCTCGGAAAATATCCAGTGCCCCGAACAATGCGTGAAACGAACCGAGAACCAGGAGTCCGTTGAGCACGCCAAAGATTACCAACAAGGGAACGTGACCGCGATGGAATCCGCAGCGCCACAGTAGATCATATAACCAGAGAATCGCGGCGATATTGACCACAACGACACTCCCGAAAAATACAAACCGCCGCCATTTCGCCGAGCTTTCCGGATAAAAGGGACGGGTCTCCTGTTTCGCTGATGTTTCTTCGGGTTGCATTATTCAAAAAAGATAAACCAAATGGTGCCGACGATGATCGCAACGATCGTCATGAGAAACATCCGGCGAACAATCGGTCTGCGATCCATCGTCTCCCACCATTGGGCCGCTCCGCTGCCGATCACATTCAGTTCGAGCGGTTTGGGCACCATGGTCAACTCCGCGAACTGCGGACCCGCTGCCAGATAGGAACTGCGCATGGCCTCGACAAATTCATCCGGCCATGGCTCGGGAGTCAGAAAAATTCCCTGCCAACGATCCGGCATACCGGCTAACAGAAGTGCCAAACGACCCCGCGCTGCGAGGCGGCGGTTTTCAAGTGGCTCATCCAAAACCCGTTCCGTCCACTCACCAATGTCTGTGAGGATTTCCTCCATCGCCAGTTTTCGCGCGGTGCTCTGCGGTTCGTTCGCTCGTCTCGCGGAAGCTCTCCATAAGATCGCACGCACCAGTTCGGCAACCAGCAAGCGGTTGCGAATGTGCAAAGCGCCCAAATACGCTTCGACCGCCGCGTATGCATCCTCCCATTCTTCCAGCTCGGATTCACTGAGCGGACGGAGGGAATCTAAGGATTGATTCGGTAAACCCATGTTTCTGTTAAAATATCGTTTTCGCGTTTCAAGTATGCACGCATTTCAACCGGCCCGATCTCCGACAATTTTCCACCCTCTTGGGATGGTGAAAGTTGGAAACCCAAACGCAACCGACCGTTTTGGATTTTCTGAACCGCGATGCCCGAGATTTTCACTTTTCCCTCGGCCTGACCCACGATTGAAACCTCCGCCGACGGCAATGCAAGCTCTTCTGAAGAAAGGTCTTTGCCCTCGAACTCGACAATCATGGTGCGTTGTTCCGGCTGCCAATCGTGGACTCCTGTCCGCGTCGCGACGACATATCCATTCGCATCCGCTGCATTCGTCTCCATGGTCCAATGCTGGCGATAGCGAAACTCCAGACGATCCCCCGGTTTTGGCGTATTCTGGGGAACCCACATGGCCACCGTGTTGTCAGCAAGCTCGTTAGCGGTCGGAATTTCCATCAACATCACACTGCCTTTGCCCCAATCCGAAGTGGGTTCGATCCACAAGGATGGACGCAAATCATAAGCCGCTTCCGCGTCCTCGTAAGAGGTGAAACTGCGGTCACGCTGCAACAAACCGAAACCGTCGCATTTCTCCATCGAGAAGAAGCTGAAATCCAATTTTTCGGAATCGTTAGAAACCGGACGCCAGATCCTTTCCCCACTGCCCATGCGAATCGACAAGCCATCGGAATCGTGAACCTCGGGACGGAAATCATCAAAGCGGCGGCGGGAGTTTTCTCCGAACCAGAACATGCTCGACATCGGCGCGATCCCGAGACGTTTCACTTCCTTACGGGCAAAAAGCACGGCTTTCACGTCCATCATCGTGTCTTCTCCGGGTTTTACGGAGAACTCATAAGCCCCCGTGTAGGAATGAGAATCTAACAAAGCCAGAATTGACACCTTGTCATCCCCTTCCTGAGGTTTTCTCAGCCAAAACTGACGGAACGATGGAAACTCCTCGCTAACTCCATCGGATCCGGTGTTGACCGCAATGCCTCGGGCGGAAATACCGTAACGTTGGCCTTTGCCAAGCGCTCTCCAATAACTCGCGCCTTGGAACACGACCAGTTCATCATATATGTTTGGCTGGTTCAGTGGTGCGTGGATCCGGAACCCCGCGAACCCCGCAGCCGCAGGAATTTCTCCCCGATCTTTGACCAACGGACCATAGTTGAAAAACGCATCGGATAAACGCACACGCTGGCGATGAGTGTCAGTGAACTCATGGATATCGACCGGCTCACGGAATAAATAACCGGGATGGAAAAACATCGCGCGGAAAGGTGACTTGGTGTCCGACCACAATGCCTTGTTTGGATCAAAACGGATGTCCCGGTATTGATCGTATGTGAGTTGTTTCATCCAACCCGGTAACGACTCCACATCCGGTGCCTTGTATTCCTGCTTCGCAAGTTCCTGCGCCTGCTCCAAAACCATCTGAAATTTCACCTCTTCCCTATTCCAATCCTGCGCACAGAGAATAACCGGAAAAACGCCAACCAGGGAAAGCACGCTGCTTTTAAACATAAGCCGACAGTGAATCGAATTTAGCGAATTCCGTCAAGGTGGAGTATTGCGTCAGATCCTTGCGATCGCTGACTGCATCTTTCGCAAACCCTCGAGCATTCTTGACCTCGGACAGCCGAAATTGAAACGGATCCAGCCCGGCCAGCCGAAAAACGCTCCGTCTGATAGAAACAGCCCCGCCTCTTTTTCGAAGAAGGTCGCGGGATTCTCGACCCCTAACTGGCGCGCATCGATCCATGCGAGATAAGTCGCCTCGGGTGGATGAATCGAGAGACCTGGGCACTCCTCACGGATAAACCGAACCAGTTCATCGCGATTCTGCTTAAGGTAAGCTACCAATTCCTGCCTCCAGGATTCGCCATGACGGTATGCCGCCTCTGCCGCGAAATAGGATAGGGTATTGATCTCGGCCAAGGTGTGACCGCGCGCAGCCTGAAACTTACGGCGGATGGAGTCGTCCGGAATGATTGCGAACGCATAACCCAGGCCCGCGATGTTCCATGTCTTGCTGGGTGACAACAAAGTGATGCTTTTCAGTCCCGACGATTCCGGAATCTCCAGGGCGGAAACATGAGGCGTGGACGTTTCATCGAAAATCAAATCGCAATGAATCTCATCGGATACCAAAACCAGATCGTGTCTGACGCAGAACTGCGCGACTTGGAGTACTTCGGTTTTTGAGAAAGCACGACCTGTTGAATTCTGAGGATTGCACAACAGGAAAACCTTCGTTTTTTCCGACACCGTCTTTTCCAGAGCGTTCCAGTCGAATTCCCAGCGGTCATTCACGAACACATGATCCACGGTGACCAGCTTCGCTCCCGCATCCTTGTGCACTCCGAGAAACGGAGGATAAACCGGCGTGCAGGTCATGACGTGTTCGTCAGCCTCACAAAACGCGCGTGCTGCCAAGGAAAGCGCCGGAACCAACCCTCCAAGATGGATCAAGTGATCCGGATTCAAACTAACCTTTCTGCGTTCTCTGAGATAGTCCTTGAGCGCGTCCACCAATCCCTGATGGGCTTGAGCGTAGCCGAAAACCCCGTGATCCACCCGTTTGTGCAAAGCCTCCACGATGGCGGGAGCCGATACAAAATCCATGTCCGCGACCCAAAAAGGATCCAGATCCGGCCTGCGGTCATACTTGATGCATCCGCTGCCCCTGCGCTCCACGACTGTATCAAAATCGAATTTCATCACGCCGCAGGCTGCCGCCAACCGCCCCCTTTTGCAACCGTCATTCGACGAATTTCGGATTTGAATTCTTCTTCATTTGCTCGCAAATTGCCAAAATATGAATTTCCCCTTTTCAGAAATTGGCCAACGTCTCGGAGGCGGCAGCGGCATTGGAGACCTGATGGATGATCTCGGGAACGCGCTGGCCAATGCCGGCCCTGACATGAAAATGCTGGGTGGAGGTCAACCGGCCCAGGTTCCTGAAGTGAATGAAATCTGGAAAAAGAGGCTTCAGGAAATTTCCGCCGATCCGGCGGCCACACAAAAAATGCTGACCACTTACGATCCGCCGAAAGGCAATCCGGACTTCATCCGGGCGGTTGCAAGCCTCTTACGCGAAACCTTCGGTTGGAATGTCGGCCCCGAAAACGTCTGCCTGACCAGCGGTGGACAAACCGCGTTTTTTTACCTCTTCAATCTCCTTGCTGGCAAGATGCAGGACGGAACCGAACGGAAAATCCTCTTCCCGCTCGTCCCCGAGTATATTGGCTATGCCGCGCAAGGATTGGACTCCGAGATGTTCGTCGCAGTCAAACCCAGTATCGAGCTCTCGGGCGATAATGAGTTCAAGTATCACATCAATTTCGATCAACTCAAAATCGGTCCAGAGATTGCGGCGGTCTGTGTTTCCAGACCCACTAACCCGACCGGGAACGTCTTGAGCGACTCCGAAATCCTGCGTCTATCTGAACTCACCAAGGCCAAAGGCATCCCTTTGATCATCGACAACGCCTACGGTGCGCCTTTCCCGAAAATCATTTTCACGGATGCCTCACCGCATTGGGACGAGCATGTGATCCTCACGCTCAGTCTTTCCAAACTCGGGCTTCCCGGAACCCGAACCGGCATTGTGGTGGGTCCAGCGAATATCATTTCAGCCCTCTCGTCCATGACTGCCATCACGGGTTTATCCAATCCAAGCATTGGCCAACAGATCGCCCTTCCCCTCATCCGCAGTGGTGAAATCCTCAAACTCAGCGAGGAAGTCATCAGGCCTTTCTATCAGGAAAAATCCCTGTTCGCCCAAAATACCGCCCGTGAAATTTTCGGAAATCGCTTCAAATGGTACATGCACCGCAGTGAGGGAGCACTGTTTCTTTGGTTCTGGTTCCCCGAACTACCAATCTCCTCATCCGAACTCTATCAGCGCCTGAAAGCCCGCGAAGTTCTCATCATTCCCGGAGAGCATTTCTTCTTCGGCTGCAATGACAGCGATTGGCACCATCGTCAGGAATGCATTCGGGTTTCCTTTGCAATGCAGGAATCCGTCATCAGGGATGGACTGACCATCATCGCGGAAGAAGTCGCGAAGGCTTGAAAATTGAAATCTCAAGTTTCAAGAGAGAGATTTCCGATTCTCCCTCTTTGAAATTTACTTCAACGCCTCGAGCTTGCGGATCTTGATGTTGCGAAACCAGACGGGATCCTGGTGATCTTGAAGGCAGATATGTCCGGCCTCTGCGGTGCCGAAATCTTTCCATGTCGCAAACTTGGACTTTGCCACTTTCTGTTTCCAGTCCTCGCTGCCGATCTCGTATTCGACATATTTCTCACCATTCATCCAGTGCTCGCACTTGTAGGTTCCGGCAGCGGTTTTTTGGCATTTCAGAATGAAATGATTCCACTCACCCGCTGGTTTGGTGGTGTCTTTTTCTGCCGCGTAAAGCTGATACATCCAACCCGCCTTCTGCGCGTCCTTGCCCTTCACGTTGTCGATAATCTGGGCTTCGGGTCCGCTTTTGTATGGAGGACCATTTCCTTCAACCACTTTGAACATGATGCCCGAGTTTCCTCCCTCACTGATTTTCCATTCGATGGAAAACTCGAAGTTTTCATACTTCTCCTTGGTGATCACATCGCCACCCTTGTGTCCGAACAGCGCACCTTCCTGAACCAACCACTTTTCTGAAAGTCCCTCCTTCTTGTAATTGCGCAGATGCGTCGAGGCATCTTTTCCATTAAACAGCAACATCCACCCTTGGGCGGTTTCCTCGGGAGTGAGGGTATTTGGTTCGGACGCTTGCAGAGCTTGGGCGATCAACAGCACAAAACATAGGGAAGAAAAAAGTTTCATCATGACCGACTTAGGAAACACCGCAAAAAAGTGGACGCAAGCCAAAGAATCGGTCGACGACTCATTGGCTCACTGATTCAGGAAATTGCGGATCAATTGCAAACCGGCATCCTGGCTTTTTTCAGGGTGAAACTGGCACGCGAGAATTCGTCCTTTTTCAACACTGGAGGCAAATTCTTCACCTGCGTAGTCGGTTCGGGATGTCCGCCACGAGTCGTCCTCTGGCACGGGATAGTAAGAATGAACGAAGTAGAAATAAGGCTCACTCCCCAATCCGTCCCAAAAATGTGAGGCAGGCTGCTGGGGCTTCGCCATGTTCCAACCCATCTGCGGAATTTTTTTTCCAGCCTCCTCACGAAACCTCACACAACGGCCTTTGATCAAGCCCAAGCCTTCAACATCCGGAGCTTCAACACTGCCTTCGAACAGGATTTGATAACCGACGCAGATTCCGAAATAGGGTTTCCCCGCATTCAGCCAAGCCTTCAGCACACCAATCAAATCGCGTTTGGTCAACTGAGCCATGACATCGCCAAACTCACCCTGACCGGGAAGAATCAGATGGCTCAATCCCTCCAGTTGCTCGGGACGGCTCACCACGACAGGATCAACTTCAAGAGCGTGCAGCGCATTCGCAACACTCCGTAAATTTCCGCCGCCGTAATCTAACAAACCAACTCTCACAGTGCTTCCTTGGTGCTTGGAATTCCTTTCACTCGCGCATCTTTTTCACAAGCTTCCCGCAATGCTCTTGCAAGACCTTTGAAAATCGCTTCGGCAATATGGTGACCATCACGACCATACAACACCTCAACGTGGATGTTCGCGCGAAGGTTCGATGCCAGCGCTCGGCAAAATTCCTCCACCAAGGAAAACGGCATGTTCGGGGCGGATGGTGTTGCTACGGGGGCACGGAATTCCAGGTGCGGACGATTGCTCAAATCCACCACCACACGAGCCAAGGTTTCATCCATCGGCAGATAGGCACAACCGTAACGTCGGATACCCTCTTTCTTGCCAAGAGCTTCGCGCATGCAGTCACCCAACACGATTCCCGTATCTTCAATGGTGTGGTGAAAATCCACTTCGATGTCGCCATCGACCCGTAATTTGAGATCGAACAAACCATGTTTTGAAAACAGGGTGAGCATGTGGTCAAAAAACGGAACACCCGTCTGAATTTCTGAAATCCCCTCGCCATCCAGATCGATACTCAGATCGATTTTGGTCTCGGCGGTCTTCCTGCTGCTTTTTGCGCTTCTCTGGCTCATAGGTTCAAATTCATCACTGGGCATTCACTCTTTCGCGAAGTTTTGCCAGATAAGCTTCTGGCATGCGGTCTTTTTTCGCGTTCTCCAAAATCTCCTTTTGCTCTGCTTCGGTTGCCGTTGGCAACTTAGACCAAGCATTGCGATAGGTTTCTTCGAGCGGAGCTTTCGGCGCTTCAACGCGTTTTGAATTACCATCCAAACGCTTCATTTCCGTATCGACCTGACGCAGGGCTTCAACAATCGATTCCTGCAGGTAAGCATCCGGCGTGACCCAGAAATTCTTCTCGGTCCTTTCCTTCTCAAAACGGCTTCTCAGTTGATCCAACTGCTCTTGAATGGCCTTTTCGGTATCAGCCCGGATCTCAGGCGACATCTTTGCCAAGCCATCCTCACGCATTTTGATTCTCTCATCGAAGCTAGCCAGACTGTCAGCCAAGGTCGCCCGATAAGTGGTTAAAACCTGTCTGATTTCGGGAAGCAATTCCGCACGCATTTGGCCATTGGAGAAATTCGCTTCAAATTGGGAAAACAAACGCAAAGACCCGATGAAGCTTCCACGTGAAATTTCTTGTTGGATTTGTTTCACAAGGATTTTCTGATCATAGGTGTAGGCATCGGCCTGATAATCCTCATGCTTGATCAGTTCACCCGAGAGTTTGAACCCTCCCTCACGAACCACCGTCAGTTCCTGGTTGAGTTTTTCCCGTATGGACTTCACATCCGCTAGCTTGGTGCTCTGCGGGTAGCTCGTGGCAAATTCATCCAGTTTTTTCAACCCTTCCTCATATTCTCTGACATCCATCAAATCCGGCGTCGGGATCAACCCCTTGAGCTTCTCGAAATCCTCCGTGTCCGCAGCTTTCTTCGCGATGCTTTTGACATCCGTTTTGAGAATTTTTTTTTCATCCCTGATGGTTTTCGTTACTTGAATCTCGAAAAGATAGTGGGTTGCATCTTCCGAAATCACCTTTCCTTCCAACGATTCGCCGTTGTTGAGTAGAATCTTATCAGCCATACCCACAGGCATGCACAAACCGAGGGTCAGGATAAAATAGATCTTTGGAGAAAATTTCATAAGATTGAAACCATTCATGTCAGGACGCATCCAATCACCTTTCACGGTTCCAAGGCAAGTAAGGAACGACAGTTTTGTGCCTCACATGCCCATTTTTAACGAAAGAAAAGACTTTCGCTGGATTGCTCCTTGGATAATCTCAGGCCGCAACTCGAATTTATTTACCGCGTGATCAGTATCGCCATCTCAAGCCAAAAAGGCGGTGTGGGTAAAACCACACTCTCCATCAATCTCGCCCATGCCTTTGCCAGAGCAGGACTCAAAACCTTGCTTGTAGACGCCGACCCCCAAGGCTCTGTCGGCCTATCTCTGACACGCCAATCCCGCTTGTTGCCCGGGTTTTATGATTTTCTCAAGGACCCCGGCATGCCGCTGGAAAAACTTGTGGTTCCTACCCGCTTGAAAACGTTTTCGCTCGTGGCTGCGGGTCAGGCCAGCGATTACGAATCCGGCAACGGTTCATCCGGTGCTCATATCAGTCGTGTCCGCACGTTCCTCAACCTGATCGCTTCCGAAAGCTATCAAATTTGCATCATCGACACCGCTGCCGGATTGTTCGGCATCACCAGTGACATCATCACTTCATGCGATACGGTCATCATACCCCAGCAGGCCGAACCTCTTGGAATCCGCTCCGTACCCAAATTGCTGGAAGGACTGAATCGACTTCGCATCAGCAATCCACGCCTCCATGTGCTCGGGGTTTGTCTCACAATGTTGCAATACAATCTGCCGGAAAGCAGTCAGGCCGCTAACGCCCTTCGGGAACTTCTCCCCGAAGAACTCGTTTTCAAAACCGCCGTCCCACGTGACGAAATTTTCATCCGGGCCAGTGCCAAGGGTCTGCCCGTCGGCATCATTGAGGGAGGGAAAATTTCAGAAAATATTTTCGATCAAATTTGCCAGGAAATTCAGGACAAGCTCAAAGGAACCGAACAAAAAACCACAACCCTAAACCCCTAATGGATTCGATCAATTTATGGTTGGACCCTAACGAGGTCCGACAACTTGCGGAACAACTCATCCGTCCGGTTGCCAAACCCAAAATTTCGGTGAGCGATTTGGGTTTTGATGCTTCTTTTGTCGGTTTTGTGGGTAACGAGCCCTCGCAAGAGACAACCAAACCCGTCTCTGAAACACCCCGGATCATCGCGCTTCCCCTGACCAACACCTCTGGCGAGCCTGCGGTTACTCCAGTCGCTGTTGAAACTGTTCTCACAATTCCGAAAGCTTCACAGCCCGCGCCGGAAGTTCCCGTCTCCGAGCCACCCGCTCCGCAGCCACCGATCAAACCAGAGGTTCTTCTTCCAGTTATCACGGCAGCCGCACCCGAGGTTACTGAAACTCCGGAAGTAGCGATTTCAAAAGAACCGATCGTAACCGTGATTCCTCCTGTTACGGAACCTTTGTCAGAGCCAGCTGCAGTCGAACCCACACCGATTCCGGTCAACAAACCAAGTGCCTTCAAATTTACCAAAGTCATCAAAACACCTCTCCCTGTCAGCCCACCTGCGACGTCTGGCTTGGCTGCTCCGGTGATCCCAGCTCCTGCGGTTCCGGTCACTCCGGTGTCTGCTGCAGCTCCTCCTGTTAGTCCGGCTCAGACGCTGCCACTTGCGCCGATTCAGAATCCATCAACCGCCTCGGTCTCAACGATATCCTCCGCACCGATTCCCACCCTGACTCCGACTTCGAAGCCGGTCGTGGCTCAACCTCCTGTCTTGCCGGGCCTGCCAGTTGCATCGCCAAGCCCGCGTCCGCAACCCTTTCGTCTTGCCACTCCCAAGCCAGCTGAACCCATTGCACCAGTCATAGGAACTGAAACGCCATCCAAACCAGAACCATCCCAAGGCAGCTCAATTTTGCGCGAGTGGCTATCAACCCAGAAACAACTGGTTCAGGTTTTCATCGTTAACCAGAATGGAGAAATCCTCTACGATGATCATTCCCTCAAGAGTCTTCACTTCATCGCGAAAAACCTGGCCCACAAGCCAGGTGACTCGGAAAATATTCGCTTGAGACTCGGCCCCAAAGAAATTCTCGAACTCATCCCGTGCAACTTGGAAAAAGGCAATATCGTCATGGGCGCCGTGGTTGCCAATCCTCTCACGCAGGAAGAGATCGGAAACATCATTGAGAAACTCAAACAAATCGTCTGAGTCCGGCACAACCCTGTCGCTCCTGGCGCATCGCCATGCAAATTTCCGTATCCGCCAAACACGATCGACTCGATGCTTTTCTTGCCGATCAGATTCCGGATCTATCGCGTTCCCGAATTCAGGCGCTGATCAGAGAGCAGTATATCTTGCTCAACAGCAAGCCCGCCAAGCCACGCGACAGCATTCAGGCCGGAGATGAAATCTCGGTTATCATTCCGGAAGCCGTGCCCGATCGCGCCGCACCTCAGGAAATTCCCTTGGATATCCTTTTCGAAGACGAACATCTGATCGTTCTTCACAAAGCACACGGCATGGTGGTTCACCCCGCTCCGGGAAATCCCGATGGCACACTCGTCAACGCCCTGCTGCATCATTGCAAAGGCCAGCTATCCGGAATCGGCGGAGTGGAACGACCCGGCATCGTGCACCGTTTGGACAAGGACACCTCAGGCTGCCTGGTGATCGCAAAAACCGACGCGGCTCACCAAGGACTCGCCACCCAGTTTTCCGAGCGTAGCAGCATGGAAAAAATCTATCTCGCCGTGACCAACGGAATCCCGTTGAAACCCAAAGACACCATCTTCACCCACATCGGACGCCATCCGGTGAATCGGCAGAAAATGGCCGTGGTTAATCCTCCCGGGGGAAAAACCGCGATCACCGATTACGAAGTCATCGCGCCCGATCCAGCCACCAAAACCGCTCTCGTTCTCTGCCATCTTCACACGGGCAGAACCCACCAGATCCGAGTTCATCTCCAGCACATCGGCACTCCGATTTTGGGCGATCCGATCTACTCCAAAAAACATTCCCTCCCCACCCCCAGACTTCTCCTCCACGCCTGGAAGCTCTCTTTTGATCATCCGATCACCGGCAAAAAACTCTCCTTCACCGCCCCGCCACCCCCAGAGTTCAACCCCTGGTTGCCGGAAACTTTAAATTTCAAACTCTAAATCCCAAAAATCAGCGCTTCATGCTCTGATCTTTCGATTTGTTAGAAGATAAAAGGCGCCTACCCAAGACTCTTCCTTGGAGTTTAAAGTTTAAGGCTTGAAATTTCAGCCCAACACGGCTCTCCGAATCTTGCCCGCTGGTCGTTTCAAAAACCTTGTTGCCAGTTCTTCAAACTGCTCCGAAAGATCGGTTAGATAAATTTCCAGCTTCCCGTCTTTTTCCGCATCGCTGAGTAAATCGAGTTTTTCCAACATCACCCGCAAATGTTCGGCGCATGTAGTCGCGGAATCCACCAAACGCACATCAGCAGGCAGCACCTCTTTCAGCACCGGAACCAACAAGGGATAATGCGTGCACGCCAACATCAGGGTATCAATGCCCTTGTCGATGAGCGGCTGCAAATACTTGCGCAACACTTGACGAGTCACATCCTCTCCAATCCAGTTTTCCTCAATCAACGGCACAAGCAAAGGTGCGGGAATTCCGTGAATCATCAGACCGGTCTTGCTGGTCGCCAAGGCGTGCTGATAGACATGCGAACCAATTGTGCCACGAGTCGCGATGATCCCGATCCGTTCGACATTCGGGTCGGCCAAGGCAGCCTCAACTCCGGGTTGAATCACTCCCATGATGGGAATGTCATAACGTTGCTGCAAACTTGGCAGGGCATGAGCGGTGGCGGTGTTGCAAGCCACCACAATCGCTTTGACCCCTTTGGATAAAAGAAATTTCACGTCCTCATCCGCAAACTGCCGGATCGTCTCGGGACTTTTCGATCCATAAGGTAAACGCGCGGTATCACCCAAATAGATCATATCCTCATTCGGCAACAAATCCTGAACGGCACGAACCACGGTCAATCCGCCCACTCCCGAATCAAAAAATCCCAATGCTGCCTGCTTCACGGTTGCGATTCTCATCAATCCTTACGTTTCATCAACTCCCAATGCGGTTGCTGATGAAAATTCAACGTATCTGATCAACCGGATTCTCTTCGATAATCTCAACAAGCGAACGTCTTTTCCTCACGAACACGTAATGTGCCCCTCCGAACATCCCACCTATGCCGAATGGGAGCATCACGGTCCCCAAATTCATAGTGAATCTAAAACTGCGAAGAAACCGACTATCCAGACCCCAGAAATCATCCATCAGGGAATCCATAAGCTCCGCAACGCCGTGAGTATTCAAATCGCTCCAATAATCATCAAAGTCATCAACCGCATATTAAAGCACCTCCACACACAGCAACAAAACCAGCGCGGACAAACCATAGACCAGCACCAGCTTCAGCAGCAGAGGAACATGAAATTTTGGCTGAGGCAGAAGAGGTCTCATGAAAGAGACTTCATTTCTCGGCCAATACCTTCAATACATCCCCAATGGTCCGATGCGATTCCAAAGAGTGACGCAGAGCTCTCTTCAGATTCAACAAATACCGATTTTGACGACCCACTCGCTCGCGCACCAAATACCCGCCCTCTTCGAGATCGGCGACGATACGTTGGACCGCTCGCTCGGTGATTCCGACATCGACAGCCACCTCACGCAACGGCCGATCCCCGTTTCGTGCCAAACACACCATCACATGCGCGTGGTTGGTGAAAAACGTCCAGTTGGTCGACTCATTCATGGGCTGAAATCTAAATTTCATCGGCACAAACACAAGAAAACTTACACACGAATCGTTACACGCGAATTTATTTTCGTGTTTCTTATTGCGTATTTAAATTTTCCTGATAGCTCAGCGTCCGAGCACAACCGCTCAGACCTAAAAACATGGAATCCGTTTCAATCCTCTTAGCCAACCTCATCTCACCACCCGTCATCGCCTTCGCCGCAGGTATCGTCGCCGTTTATGTCAGAAGCGATCTGAAATTCCCCGAGCAAGTTTACCAAGGCCTGACGATCTATCTCCTCCTCGCCATCGGCTACAAGGGAGGGGTCGCCATATCCAACTCCAGTATCACCCAGCTTGCCGCCCCTCTCGGAATCACCCTGGTGATCGGGAGCCTGATCCCGATTCTGGTTTTCCTCTTCACGCGGAAAGTAATGAACTATCGGGTTTCCGATGCCGCCGCGCTGGCCGCCCACTACGGGTCGGTCTCCGCAGTGACCTTTATGGCAGCCGTCGCCTTCCTTGATCAGCAAAAAATAAGTTACGAAAAATTCATG
>CBFGOP010000042.1:0-16881 GCA_965650415.1 uncultured Prosthecobacter sp.
CTGAAAAAAGAGTAAATCGCATAATCGAGGATGCTAAAAATTGTTTGGAATTTGAAATTACTGAAGACTCTGGAGGTAATAACTCCCGTAAATCTGGGAAGAGACGGAGAAGATAATAATTAAAAGGGGTCAGTTGCCGCATATTAACATTTCTGAAATCATATAACTTCATGGGCCCCAAGCCCCGACAAGTCGGGGCTCTCCGGTATTGAAGACATATGCCGAAGGGAGAGAGGATGAGTTGGCTGGAGGAAGTGTTTTCAAATCAACAATCGAAAATCGTTCTTCTTGGTGGCGCCTTTTTGAATAGACTTCTGCGCTGGGAAACCGTAACCCGTATTGAACACTAACAGAACCATGAGCAAGTGCGGTAAATATTGGCAGAAGGTTGATGACCTGGAGAACGAGATCAAAGGCGTCAAAAAGGAATTGGCAGACGTCCAGCGGCAATTGGATGCAAAACCCAACGATCCGGCGCCTTTCGAAAAACACAAAAAGGTGCTTGAGGAGAAATTGAAGACGCTGTCCAAAAAATACGAATCGGCTCACCTCGCAGCGGTCAATTGCGAGGCGAACAGTGGATACTGAGCCTATTGGGTGATTGACGCAGGCTTCCTGTTTCACGGTTTCTTAAATCACGGGTGTCCTGCGCCATCATCGGCCGCAGGTACGGTTTTCCATAAATTCCAAAGCCAATCCCACGCTTGAATCTACTTGTTGTGACAGATGGTTTCTTTTAGGAACCTTTCATGATGGATTTGAAACATGCGGGTTTGATCTGGGTAGTGCTTGGAGGGGTGAGTGGCGTCTTTGCGCAGGAGGAGAAACCGGTGGTGTATGAGGTGGATTGGAAAATGGGTGAAGTGCCGGGTGCGGAGTGGAAAACTTCCGGAAAGGTGATGGCCTCGCCGAATGAGAAGCGCACGTTTCTGGGCGGAATGACCGATGAGGAGGTGACTTCGTTGAGTTTGAAAGACCTGCCGGAGCACAAGGTTCTCACCGTGGAGGTGGAGCTGTTTCTCGTCGGCACTTGGGACGGCTCGCACAAAACCTGGGGTCCGGACAAGATGAAGATCGCTCTGAATGAGCAGTTCATCCTGCTGGATACCTCGTTCAGCAATTGCATGGCCAATGACTGGACCGGAAAACAGCATTATCCGGAAGACCTCACGGGTGCAGGCAATTACAATTGCTTCACGGGGATTTCCTTTATCGGCGAGCTTGGCTATCGGCAGCAATGGGCTCGTTATGAGCCGGTGCAAAACGTGCCCATCGATTCCACCTACAAGCTGAAGTTTTCCGTTCCTCATAACACGAAGGCTCTGACTCTCAGCTTCCAGTCCGATTCCACCGAGCAGGACGGCAGCCCCGATGACCAGACAGAACAGTGGTATGGGATCGGCAAAGTCAGCGTCAGCACTTTTGACGAAGAAGCGGTTGATGAAGCGGAGTGGGCGAAGCTCCGCAGCAACCTTTTCAATCCTTTCATCCCGATCAGCAATCACGCCTTCTGGGAAATGATGCGTTATCCCACCCGTTTCCGCGCCGATTTCGATCTCTTGAAAATGTCATCGAACCAAGAAAAATGGTGGTATCCCCGCGCCGAACGTTTGCTCAGTATCAAAGCTGAAGCTCCGGTGAACAAAGATTGATTGGTGTGTTTGGTGAGAGAGACGGAGCGGGGGTGGTGTCTCTCTATGTTATGTGAGCGTCGGTGGACTCGCGCGATCCATGAGGTGCGACATGACAAAGTCCTTAAATTTATCTCTGGCTTCTTGATGCTGCAAGGTGGAGAGTGGAGGTTATGAGTGTAACAAGCATTGTAGGAATTGTGATGATCATCGGCGGAGCCGCGTTGTTGGGCTATGGAGGTTTTACCACCACGAAGCGCGAAAAGATCATTGATGCCGGACCGATCCAGGTGCAGGCGGATGTGAAAGAGCGCCATGAAGTTCCACCTCTGGTTTCGTGGGCCCTGCTGGGCGGCGGTTTGGTGGTTTTGGTGGTTGGATTAAAAAAGAAGTAACCACTCTATCGAGTTAGAAAAATCACGCATCAAGCATCCCTTTACTGACTCATTTCCAGCGCTTTGACCGGGAGTGCGGTCTGGTAGAGGGTGGGAATGAGTTCGGTTTCGCATGGGATACGGGCGAGAGGGGTTTGGTGGCGGATGGCGGCTTCTTTCCAGAGATGGAAATGGTTTGCGTAGGATTCGCGGTAGCGGCGCAGAGTGGCGGGTTCGATCCGGTGTGGGTGACGGGTGTTCAGTTCCGCATCAATAAAATCGTAATTTCCCGACCAATCGGGTTCGGCCTCGGACCGGGTGAAGGGACTGAAGACGATGGGCGTGCCTTGTTTCTGTGAAAGGGTTCGGAAGAACGGAATGGGATCGCCTTGGAATAAGAGGTCGGAAATGAAAACGCGGAGTGCATGGCTGCGCAGCGGGATGCGTTGAAGATCCGGCGGGTTGGTTGGATTGCTTGGCTTGAGATCCTCAACGGATTTCATCCAGCGGTCGGTATGCACCAGCATCGGGTCGATCGTGGTTTGTGCATCTCCGCAAACCGCATAGATGCGAACCGAGGCACCTTCCTTTAGCGAGGATTCGGTTAGAAAGGCGAGCAGTTCGATACTGCGTTTTTTCTTTTCCGGGGTGAAGAACATCGAGGGCGAGGCATCGAAAACGATATCGACGACGGGTCGGATCTCCTCGCGGAAGAGTTTCATGGTGACCTGTCCGGTGCGGGCGTAGGCCTGCCAGTTGATGTGTCGCGGATCGTCCCCGGGAGAGTAGGAACGGTGATCCTGAAAATCCATCGAAGCGCCGGTTCCGGAGCCGGCGAATTCACCCGCCGCGCCGCGCCAGACTTTGTTTCGGAAGGGAAGGCGAAGCATTTTTTTGTTTGTTCCTAGTTCTTGGTTCTTGGTTTGAAGATATTTAGCGCGAAGCTCAACTAAGAACTAGGAACCAAGAACAGATTCTTACTTCGGAAGAATCGACACTTTGTGGAGGTTGGAGGTGGGGAAGTATTTTTTGGCGAGTTGGTTGATCTCCTTCAGGGTGATGGAGCGGTAGTCGGCATCGCGTTGGCGGGCGAGGTCGATGCGGTAGGGTTCGCTCTGGGATTGGGAAAGGACGGTGGACAACCAGTAGGAGTTGTCGCGCAGGGATTTTTCGAGCGTAGCGACGATGGGTGTTAGCGAGCGGTCGAGTTCATCCTGGGTCGCACCTTCTTCGGCGAGTTGGTTGGCGATGGTGGACATGGTGTCGATCAACAGCGGGATGTCCTCGGGTTTTCCGATCGCTTGGCCGATAAGGTAACCGAATTTCTCCAGTGCGTCCGATCCCATGGCTCCTGCGTTCGGGGAGTAGGATGCACCGAGTTTCTCACGGATTTCCTCGCGAAGGCGATCACCGAAGATGTCAGAGAGCACATTGAGTCGGCGATGTTCGTTGAGGTTGTTTCTGAGGCCATCGGTTTTCCAAATGGTGGTTGCGATGGCTTGAGGGATCTTGGATTCGTAAGTGAAGGTTTTTTCCGCAGGTGGTTTCGGGAAATTCACGCTGCGTTTGTGGATGGTGCTGGTGCTCGGTTCCGCATTTCGTGGCAGCATGGTGCCAAAGGTTTTGAGAATATCGTCAGTCATTTTTTGAAGATCGAAATCGCCGACGATGGAAATTTCGATATGGCCCTCGGCAAGTTCGGGAGAAAGCCAGTTGGCGACGTCTTCGATCGAGTAGTTGGAGAGCTGGGTTTGGGTGGGCATGCTGTAACGTGGGTCGCCTCCGTAGAGCCAGCTTTGCATTTCCTGTGAGGGACCTGCCGGTGTGTGTTTGAGGTTTTGGAAAATGACAGGGATGTTTTTCTGGAACTGCCACAGGCCTTCGGGTCGGTATCCGGGATCCGTAATGGAAGCGACCATGAGCTGGAGTTGAAGGAGTTGGTCGTCCGGAGTGGTGGAGCCGGAGAGGATAAAGGCGTCTTCGTCGATGCTGAGGGTGGAAGAGACATTGCGACCGGCGAAGATTTCCGCGAGTTCATCATTGGAATGTTTGGCGAGGCCACCTTCGTTGAATACGGCAGAGGCGACGGCATTGAGCAGCGGTTTGTCGGCAGGTTGGGAAAGCTGACCCGAGCCGATGCGAGCAAGGATGTGAATGCGGTTTTTTTCGAAATCCGTAGGTTTGAGATTCACGCGGATGTGATTGGACAAGGTGATTTGCGTGATACCGAGGTCATCGACGGTTGAGGTTTTTTCAATTTCACCTGGGTTTCCGAAGTTGGTGTAGGCAAAGGGAGCGATGATGCGCTCGGATGGGGGCGCGACCTGAGTTTCGGTGGATTTCAGGTAAGCGGCGGAGAGTTCCTGTTGGGTGTTATCGTTGGCTTCCTTGGTGGTGAGAATGAGATGGTGTCCGGGAGCTTTCCAGAATTCGGCAAACTCCTGATGCAGAAGTGCGGGGGTGATGTTGGTGAGGGCTTCGTTGAGAATTTCCAAACTGATTTCCGGGGTGTTGAAAACCTTTTGGTCTCCAATCGAGCGGATGATCAAGGTTGCTAAGGATTCGGATTTGCGGGTGTCCTTGCGTTTGATCGCTTCCTGATAGGTGTTGATGAGATTCGCTTTGGCCTCATTGAATTCGGCTTCGGTAAACCCATGTTCGAGGGTGCGCCGGAATTCCTGTTCCAGAATCGCGGTGGCTTCCTGCCAGCGGTCGTCGGCGACGGTGACGGAAATGGAACCGAGTTCGAGGTGGTTGAAGAGATTGTCCTTGTAGGCGCTGCCGTTGACGATGGGTGAGTTCTCCATTTTGGCGAGACGCTCAAAGCGGCGTCCGAGAATGAAATTGGCGATCACCATGGGATAATCGGCGGCACGGGATGCTTTGGTGTCCGGCATGAGATTGAACGGCCTGACGAGAAGGAGTGAGACGTCGGTGGAGTCGAGTTCGGCATCGCTGAACACCTGGGGAACCAAACCTTGCGGAGAAGTGACGGAACCGAGGTCGGGTTCGGTGCCGGGGTTGGCCGGGTTTTTCATGGAACCGAAGGTGGACATGATGCGTTGTTCGATCTCACCCGGATCCACATCTCCGACGACGACGAAGGTCATTTTGTTAGGAATGTAATAGCGCTCGTAGAGATCCAGGAAGCGTTCGCGTGGGGCGTTTTTGATGATCTCTTCCTCGCCGATGGGAAAACGTTTGGATATGAGGGAATCCGGGAGGAGCGCTTTGAATTGTTGTTGCTGGATGCGGTAGCCCACCGAATCCCGCGAACGTTTTTCAGAAAGAATGACCCCGCGTTCGTCATCGATTTCTTTTTCGGATAGCAGGGCGCCGTCGCCGAAGTCACGCATGATGCCGAAAGTGAGATCGAGCGTGTCGGGCTTGAGATCCGGCAGATCCAACATGTAAACCGTTTCGTCGAACGAGGTGTAGGCATTCACGTGTGCGCCGAAAGCGATCCCGCGGGATTGCATTTCACGAATGAGTTGGTTGGCATTTTTGTGGTTTTTGGTGCCGTTGAAAACCATGTGTTCGAGAAAGTGGGCGAGTCCCTGTTGGTCGTCAGCTTCCATCAGTGAACCGACATCGATGTGGAGTCGGATCGAGAGGCGTTGTGGCGGTTCGGAGTTCGGGAGGATCATGTAGCGCATGCCGTTGTCGAGCGTGCCGAAGACCGCCTTGGGGTCGGCCGGGATATCGGATTTCACGGAAGGCCATTCGACCGGGGTGAGAGCGGCGGATGGGGCGGAAGAGGCCGATCCGGGTTTGTCCCTGAGGGTGAGATACGTCGCCAGACCAGCGATGAAGAGCGTGAGAATCAGGGGTGTGGTATTGCGCATGGCTGTGAGAATCGCTGGATACGTGGAAAATTCAAATTTCAAATTTCAAATTTCAAGGAGACGCGGGTGAATCGGTCTTAAAGTTAAAAGTCTAAAGGTCTGTCCAGAATCGCTGGGGCGATTGAATATGACCTTCGACTTTCAGACTTTTGACTTTCAGACCATACGATGCGTTGCTTTGTGGTGTGGATTCGGGTTGGATCTGCTTATGACTTTGGAAATTTCGACCCCCGCTTTGTTGTTTCCGGCGATCAGTTTGTTGTTTTTGTCCTACACCAACCGTTTTCTGCACCTTTCTGCCCTGATTCGGAATCTCCATAAGGATTGGTTGGAAAAGAGAGACAGCCTGCTCATGCGGCAGATTCAGAATCTGCGCAAACGATTGATTTTGATTCGGGGGATGCAGTTGTTGGGGGCGCTGAGTTTGCTGCTCTGTGTGATTTCGATGGTGAGTGTGATTGGGGAGCAGGCGCTGCTCGCGCTGGTCACATTTTCGATCGCCCTCGGATTGATGGGGTTGTCTCTGGCGTGTTTGGTCTGGGAGATTTGGATTTCCGGTGGGGCACTGAGAATCGTGCTTTCGGCGATGGAGGACGATCAGGCGAAAAAATAGATTCCTGACTGGTGGTTTTCAGGCTCGTGTGTCATTAAGGAGACATGAGTCTGGGAATGAACGACTACGAAAAGCTGGGTCAGTTTTATCTGGGAAAAGAGTACGATTTGGACAGCAGCCAGATCGGTCAGGATTTGGTGCTTTATGACTCGAAGGATCTGGTGACGCACGGGGTGGTTCTGGGTATGACCGGTTCCGGCAAAACCGGCTTGTGCATGGCCTTGTTGGAAGAGGCCGCGATGGATCATGTGCCTGCAATTGTGATCGATCCTAAAGGCGACATTGCGAATTTGTTGCTGACCTTTCCCGGACTGGATGCCGAGAGTTTCAAGCCATGGGTAAACGCGGACGATGCCGCCAAAAAGGGTTTGTCCGTGGATCAGCATGCGGAGAAAACCGCCGCGATGTGGAAACAAGGGCTGGCCGATTGGGGCCAGAGTCCTGAGCGGATCGCCCGTTTTCGTGAACAGGTGGATGTGAATATTTTCACGCCGGGCAGCAGTGCGGGGATTCCGGTTTCGATTTTGGGTTCGCTCTCCGTTCCGCCTGTGGAGGTGTTGGAGGACAAGGAGTTGTTTGGGGATCATGTCAGTTCGACGGTGGAGAGTTTGTTGTCGTTGATTGGCGAGGAGGCATCAGGGGTGCAAAGCCAGGAAGCGGTTTTGTTGGGCATGATTTTTCAAACGGAGTGGAATGAGGGGCGCGGAATGACCTTGGAAAGTTTGATCACCCAGATTCAGAGGCCGAGTTTCACCAAAGTCGGAGTAATGGATGTGGAGAGTTTTTATCCCGAAAAATCGCGTCAGTCCTTGGCGCTGAAATTCAATCATTTGCTGGCGTCTCCGGGATTTTCAACCTGGCTGGAGGGCCCCCCGTTGGATGTGGCGAAAATGCTCCATCGTGATGATGGCAAACCACGGATTTCGATTTTTTCGATCGCGCATCTGAGTGATTCCGAAAGGATGTTTTTTGTGAGTTTGTTGCTCAACCAAATGTTGGGTTGGATGCGAACCCAGCGTGGAACGACTTCGTTGCGGGCCTTGTTGTACATGGATGAGATTTTCGGGTTTCTCCCACCATCGGCCAATCCACCATCGAAGCGTCCGATGATGACCCTGCTCAAACAAGCAAGGGCGTTCGGGTTGGGTTGTTTGTTGGCGACACAGAATCCGGTGGATTTGGATTACAAGGCCCTGTCCAACATCGGCACATGGTTTTTGGGAAGATTGCAAACCGAGCGGGACAAGCTGCGGGTGCTGGATGGACTGGAAGGTGCGGCGGGTTCGCAGAACGCGAAGTTTGATCGCAAGGAAATGGAGCGTTTGTTATCAGGTTTGGGAAATCGGATTTTCCTGATGAACAATGTCCATGAGGATCAGCCGGTGTTGTTTCATGTGCGCTGGGTGATGAGCTATCTCACAGGTCCGCTGACGCGAGGACAGATCAAGGTGTTGATGGATGGGCGGCGTGAGGCGTTCGTGGGTTCCAAGCCTGCGGCCGAGTCGTTCGCGAATCCGATGCTGCGCGCCGTGCAAACTCAGGATCATGTGGCACGGCCTGCGGTGGGTGCGGGTGTGACCGAACTTTTCATGAAACCCGATGGCGAGTCCTATCAACCGTATCTCTTGCGTGAGGCGACTGTGCATTTTGCCTTGGCCAAAGCCGGGATCGAGGGATCGAGAAAAGTGGTCAGGCTCAATCCTTTGTTAGAAAACGGAATCGATTGGGAGCACAGTTTGTCGATCGATGTTCATGACCTCAACGATCATCCGGAGGATGGAGTGAAATTCGCAAGCTTGCCGGGTTACGCGATGAATGCGGCAAACTACAAACCCGTGGCGAAGCAGTTTGAGGAGGAGCTATATCGAAGTGAGAAGGAGGAAATCTGGTCATGTCCCGAACTGAAATTGTGGGCAGGCATAGGTGAAACGGAAGGGAATTTCCGGGTTCGGATTTCCCATCAGGCCCGTGAAGCACGGGATCAGGCGATGGAGAAACTCAAAGATACGCTGGGTAAAAAGATCAGCATGCTGGAAGGACGGATGCGTACAGCCGAATCCCAGCTCGAGCGAGAAAAAGCGGAAGCCACCTCCGCAAAAATCAACGCCGGAGCCTCCGTGATGGGCGGAATTTTGAAAGCGGTATTCGGGCGAAAAGTCGGGCTGGGTGGCACGACTTCGGGATCGATCACGAAAACCACCAGTGCCTACAAGCAGCACCGCGATGTGTCGAATGCGGAGGCCAAAATCCAAGGAATCCAAGAGGAGATGGCCGCGATCGATCAGGAGATGAGCGATGGACTGGCGGAAATCGAACGGAGTTACGATGCCGCGAACATCGGTTTGCAGAAAGAGACGCTGAAACCAAGGAGAACCGATGTCAAAGTCGAGCGGGTCGGCTTGGTTTGGCGGTAGGTTTAACTTTTGAATGAGGAATCAATGCCGCCTATTTGGTCGCTGCTTTGAGTCCGTTCAGGGTTTCATCGATGAACGGAATGCCTTTGTAGGTTTCCAGAAGAGTATCGATTTTTTTGTTGTGTTCGGGAAAGCTCGGACCTTGGTAAGTGCCTTTCTCCTCGATAAAGTTCTTGATCGCGAAGTCATGAATATCTGTCAGGGCTTTATGGAAAAGGACGTGCTCCTGGTCGCTTTTCAGCGAGCTATGGAGTTTGGTGACGATCGCCGCATTCGGTCCTGAAATTTTGTAATCCTCAATCAATTTTTGGCAGAGGTGGTAGGCGAGGTGAGGATTGCCCTTTTGCGTGTGATCCTGAATCATGCGGATCATGGAGGACTCGAAATCGAGTCGCTCGTTTTGAAATGATTTGTCCCTTTCTTTTGTCATCAGGTAGCGCATGGTGAGCCAGCTGATTGCGTCTTCGTAAATCCAAACGGCTTCAGGTTTTGGTGGGGTATGGGCACCAGGATAAGGACGATACACCGCAGTTCCTTCGAATCGGCTGGCCGCATAGGCGCTGGCGTAACGGTTGAAGTCACTGGCACCGCCGACCACGTAATGATGACCCTTTTTATACTGATATTCATCGAAGCCAGGGAGATACGCATTCATGGGAATGGTGCCCGCGGCTTCCTGTGCCTGGCAGTTCATCCAGGATGTTGCTCCTCCACCGGAGTTTCCGGTGAAGTAAATTCTCGCGGGATCGATGATTCCGAGTTTTTTGACTTCGGTGACGTTGTCCAAGGCGATTTGTCGGTTCTGGTTGTTGCCGTTTTTCGAGTCGGCACTTCCGACCAACACCCAGCCGAAGTATTCGCAGGCTGAAACGAGTCGGTTCATTTTAACCGGGCTGACAGGAGATGAGTCGTTGTAGTGCAGGAGCGGTGCCTTGCGACCTGCTTTGAGGGATGTCGGGATGTAGATGTAGTAATTGGAAATGTCGGATGCTTTGAGCGGTCCGGTGACTTTTCCGATCGGGTGTGGCACGGCGCTGGCATCGAGGGGTTTGTCATTGCTTGAAATGGGATCGCCTTCTTTTGGAAGTTCGAAGCCGAAATGTTTTGCGAGAAATTCCCGGTCTTCCGGAGCGAGTTTGTCCAGCGGCAGGTTGACGTTTTTTCCGGTGGTCAACTGCAGGGTTACGGAAACTTTGTCCGCATGGGTCGCAATGCCTTCAGTGGTGTGGCCGGATGTTGCTTTCCACAAACGGGATGGGGTGGGTTCGGCGGATAGGGCAAGGTTGCTGAACAGCAAGGAGGCAAGTAGCGCTTGTGATACGGCTTTCATTTTCAAATCAAACGTGTGGATGACCTCGCCGAATCGAATTCATTTCAGCTATCTCATACCTCTTTAGAGTAGGATCAAGGAAATCGGAAGTTTGATTTTTGGATCGAGGCTCGGCAGGGTCTCTTTTCGCCAATCCGGGACGTGGATTTCTTCATTTTTTTCCGGGAAAAGCGAATACAGGCTTGCCGAGGGACTCGGGGCTCTGTTGACTTTCGCATGGCAGAGATTTCTTTAGGATTGTCGTTTGACGATGTGCTTTTGGTTCCGGCTTTGAGCTCGGTTTTGCCGGGTGAAGCGGATCTATCTACCGAGGTTGCAACTGGGATTTCTCTCAACTTGCCGGTGGTTTCCGCAGCCATGGATACGGTTTCCGAGCATGATTTGGCAATTGCTCTCGCACGTGAAGGCGGGATGGGTGTCATCCATCGGGCTTGTCCGATCGATGAACAGGCGAGCATGGTTTCCAAAGTGAAACGCTCAGAGAGTGCCGTGATCAATAAGCCGTTCACCGTCAAGCGCTCCGATACCGTCGAGAAGGTTCTCGCGATCATGGAAGCGAATGGATTTTCGGGTTTCCCGGTGGTTGATGAAAACGGTCGTTTGGAAGGAATGGTGACGGGTCGGGACGTGAGGTATTTGGATCGACCCGATGCATTGGTGGGCGAAGTCATGACTCCGAGGGATAAAGTCATCACGGGGCCGCCGAACACGAAGATCGAGGAAGCTCGCAGAATTCTTTATCAAAACCGCATTGAGAAACTGCCCTTGGTGGATGCGGATAACAAATTGGTCGGTTTGATCACTGGATCCGACATTGAAAAACGTATCACTTTCACGAGTGCTGCCAAAGATTTGAACGGCCAACTTCGCTGCGGTGCGGCGGTTGGCGTGGGGCCGGATATGGAAGATAGAGCAAAAGCCCTGATTGCGGCTGGCGCCGATGCGCTTTTCATCGATGCTGCGACGGGACACACGCGTCACGTGATGAATGTGATCGAGAAACTTCGTTCATTGAGCGATCTTCCAGTGGTCGCCGGAAACGTGGTGACCGAGCAAGGCGCGCGCGATCTGGTCGCTGCCGGAGCAAGCGCGTTGAAAGTCGGGGTTGGTCCGGGATCGATCTGCACGACACGGGTGATCGCGGGTGTGGGCATGCCGCAGTTTACGGCGATCCAAAACGTGGCGGGTTACTGCCGTGAGCGCGGAGTGAAAGTCATTGCTGACGGCGGGATTCGTTACTCGGGCGATGTCGTGAAAGCGATTGCTGCGGGCGCGGATCTGGTGATGTTGGGATCGCTGCTTGCGGGAACGCGCGAGAGTCCGGGTCAGAGTGTTTTCTATCAGGGACGTCGTTTCAAAACCTATCGCGGCATGGGTTCGCTCGGAGCGATGCGCAAAGGCGCGGGCGACCGTTATGCGCAGAACAGTTCCGGAAAACTTGTGGCTGAAGGTGTCGAGGGACGGGTTCCATACAAAGGTCCGCTTTCCGATGTGATTTTCCAACTCATGGGCGGGTTGAAATCCGGCATGGGATATGTGGGTGCTTCAACTTTGGCCGAGCTCCGCGAGCGGGCGAATTTCGTTCGCATCACGCCGGGTGGTTTGAGAGAAAGTCATGTTCACGACATCGTGATGACCGAGGAGCCGACCAACTACCAACCGCTGGGTTAATTTTTTACGAAGAGAGATTTTAGAAATTTTAGATATGCACGATAAAGGACATGTAGCGGTAATCGATTTCGGCTCGCAGTACACGCAGCTGATTGTTAGACGGGTGAGGGAACTGGGTTATTTCGCGATGCTTTATGCGTTGGAGGATTTTCCGAATCTCGGTGAACCGGGTGCGATCATTCTTTCCGGCGGACCACGCAGCACGAGCGAGCCGGATGCACCGGATCTCGATTTCGAGGCGCTTAAAGCGTTCAACGTTCCAGTGCTCGGCGTGTGTTACGGCATGCAGTTGTTGAATTTGAAATTCGGCGGAACCATCGAGGCAAGCGATCGCCGCGAATACGGTCCGGCGGAATTGTTTCCCAAGAGCCGCACGGGAATCTACGAAGGCTTGTCGGAGAAATCCCAGGTTTGGATGAGCCATTCGGATACGGTGAAAGTCATTCCGGCATGCGCGGAAATCCTTGCGACCAACCAGCACAACACACCGGTTTCCCTGAAGTGGGGCGAAAATTTCTATGGCATCCAGTTTCACCCGGAAGTGACTCACAGTCACGAGGGCTTGCGGATTTTGCACAACTTCCTGCTGACGGCCGAAGAGCTGATGCCGTTCAAAATCGATGACTTCAAGCGCGAGATGATCGAGGGTATCCGAGAGAAATGCGGCACCAAACAGGTGGTTTGCGGCGTTTCAGGTGGAGTCGATAGTACGGTGTTGGCAGTCTTGCTCAAAGAAGCCGGCGCAAATGTCCGGGCGATTTTTGTCGATCACGGGTTGATGCGCAAAAACGAGGGTGAAGAGGTGAGAAACAATTTCCACCGCATGGGAGTTCCCATCGAGACGGTTGACTGCAGTGAGCGTTTCCTAACCGCTCTAGCAGGTGTGGACGATCCTGAGAAGAAACGCGTGATCATCGGAAACCTGTTCATCGATGTGTTTTGGGATTCGGTCGGTGATGCGGAACTTCTGGCCCAGGGAACCCTTTATCCCGATGTGATCGAGAGCGCATCGAATGCAAAATCCAAGGCATCCAAAATCAAGACCCATCACAACCGGGTGGACCGCATTCTCGAGCTTCAAGCGCAAGGCAAGGTGCTCGAGCCCTTGGCGGAATTGTTCAAGGATGAGGTTCGCGAATTGGGACATTCCCTCGGGATCGCTGCCGACATTCTGAATCGACATCCTTTCCCTGGTCCGGGGCTGGCCGTGCGCTGCCCGGGCGAGGTGACTCAGGAGAAACTTGAAATTATTCGTGAGTGCGATGCGATTTTCATCGGAAAACTGAAAGAGCACGGCTGGTATGACAAAGTCTGGCAATCGTATGCCTGCTTGGTTCCCGTCAAAACCGTCGGTGTCAAAGGCGACGAACGCAGCTACGAATGGGCGATTTCCCTCCGAGCTGTGGTTTCCGAAGATGCGATGACCGCCGACTGGGTCGAGCTTCCTTATGAAATCCTTCGCGAGACCAGTCACCGGATCTTGAACGAAGTCAAAGGCATCAACCGCGTGCTGTATGATGTTTCGACCAAGCCACCGGCGAGCATTGAATGGGAGTAAAAGAAGAGTGAAGGATGAAGAGTGAATGGTGAAACATTTGTCCTGGTAGGGCGGCATCGCCGAGGCCGCCGAGCTCAATAAATCAACAAACGTGAAATCCAAATTCTTTGACCAGTAGAGTTGCAAAATCCAATACTGAAATTAACCTAAGACCTATGAGCGAAGCGAAACCAACGATCACGGCGTATTTGAAGACCTTTTGTGGATGGAGCGAGGGAGTGCGTGCGATCATGCGCAAGTATGACCTTCCTTATGAGGAAAAGGACATCATCAAGAACCCGGCGTTCCGCTGGGAGATGGAACAGCGCAGCGGTCAGCCGCTTTCACCTTGCGTAGAGATCAATGGCCACATGCTGGCAGATATCAGCGGTGAGGAAGTTGAGAAATGGATGCTCGAGCAAGGTTTGGTGACCGACAATGAAGTCGCTCCGGATGCACCGATCAACTCCGCTTGCACCGACGAGCAACACGCCGCGATGGCGGCTGGGAAACTACCTGTTCCGGGTAAGATCAGGTTTTTGGATTAGGAATTTCTTGGTTCCTGGTTCTTAGTTCCTCGTTCTTGGTTGAAGAATCCGTGTTTCGAGAATTGAAATCTTGTATTCTATCTTCTGTCTTTTTTTATGCATTGGTTGATCAAATCTGAGCCCGATGTTTTTTCGATCGATGATCTGAAAAAAGTGAAGCAGGAACCTTGGACAGGGGTTCGCAATTATCAGGCTCGCAATTTCATGTGGCACGAAATGCAGCCCGGGGAGTTGGCGATTTTCTATCATTCCAATGCCAAACCGTCCGGTGCGGCGGGGGTAGCGGAAGTGGCGTCGGAGCCTTATCCCGATCCAACGCAGTTTGATCCCAAGAGCGAGTATTTCGATCCGAAAGCCACGGAGGACAAGCCGCGCTGGTGGTTGGTGGATTTCAAATACGTGGCGACATTTAAAGAAATCATTCCCCTGGAAGCTCTGAAAGCGGATGCGGCTCTGGCCCAAATGATGGTTTGCCAAAAAGGCACACGGCTATCGATCAACCCCGTGGAGAAAAAGCACTTCGACCGCGTGCTCAAGATCGCGAAACTTTAAACTTTAAACTCTAAACCCTAATTGGAAGCTAAGTTCAAAAAACTGTGTCATTTCACGTTACAGATTCGAAGAGTGATGTCTATACTTGCGGATTCGATTTCGTTCTTAAAAACGACAATGAGACCATAATCATAGCAATTCCGACAGCGGGAAGACAATTGCAGCAGGCATCCATGCAATTGCATGCTCGGTAAACCAGCTTTGAGGGTCAACGTTTCCACTGGGATTGATGGATTTATGGAATTCACAGAATCTCCATGCGCTCGCACCTGCTCCAAGGATTCCAATGCCAACAAGTGCATGGAAAATCGATTCAACGAGATGGCTCTTGCGAGTCGTCAGTGAGATTACACCAAGAAGGATAGATATGAGAGTTAGCAGCATTGGATATACTCCCAACACATCTAAAAATGATGGCCCTTGAATGACGATTGTTTCGGGTTCCATAGGTTTTTGAAAATGGGAATTCATCCACAGGAAAAGGGCTTACAAAGCCCCTCTTCAAATTGGGATTTAGAGTTTAAAGTTTAAAGTTTCAAAGTCTGCAACACCGGAAGGTGCTCCGGTCCCAGCTCCAAGCCGGTCATGGCGCGGAGGTCGGATTCGATAGCTTCGAGCACATCAAGTTCGGGGCGGAAGTCGGCGGCGTGGTAGGACGAGCGGACGAGCGGTCCGGAGGCGCAGTGGCGGAATCCCTTGTCTAGGGCAATTTGTTTGTATTCCTCGAATTGATCGGGGTGGATGTATTCGACGACCGGCAAATGTTTCGGGGTCGGGCGTAGGTATTGGCCGAGGGTGAGGACGGTGACGTCGTGCTCTAACAGGTCGTCCATCGCCTTTAGGATTTCATCGCGGCGTTCGCCAAGGCCGAGCATGATGCCGGATTTGGTGGAAACCTTGCCGTTAACCATGTGTTTGGCTTTTTTCAGGACGGTCAGGGAGCGCTGGTATTTCGCGCGTGAACGCACGAGCGGAGTGAGGCGCTCTACGGTTTCTAGGTTGTGGTTGAAAATGTGGGGGCGGGCATCCATGACCATTTGCAGGGCCCAATCGCGATCGTTGAAATCGGGAACGAGAACCTCGATGATGATTTCCGGATTCACTTCGCGCACGGCGCGGATGGTTTCGCGGAAATGTTCGGCTCCGCCGTCCTTGAGATCGTCACGCGCGACGGCGGTGATGACGATGTGTTTGAGATTCATGCGGCGCGTGGCCTCGGCGACGCGGGCGGGTTCGTCGGCTTCAAGAGCATCGGGTTTTGCGGTTTTGACCGCGCAGAAACCACAGGCACGGGTGCATTTGTCGCCCGCGATCATGAAGGTGGCGGTGCCTTGTCCCCAGCACTCCCAGCGGTTCGGGCATTGGGCTTCCTCACAAACCGTGACGAGCTTGAGATCGGTGATCAGCGACTTGGTAGACCAGAAAACCGGATTGTTCGGAAGCCGGACCTTGATCCAAGAAGGCTTCTGCTCTCGGTGGAGCTGGGGATCCATTTTCATTTTCGGGCCGCAGGTGGACATGTCAGGCAGCTTAAATTTCAAAACTCAAAGTTCAACCCTCAAGCTGGGAAACTTTAAGTTTTAAACTCTAAACTTCAATGAAGAGGCCAGATAGACGAGAGATGGGGTAGCAGGGACTCTTCCTTGAGATTTAAAGTTTAAAGTTTAGGTTTTTTAGCTGTATAGCAGCTGGCTCATGGTCAGGTAGAGCGGAATGCCAAGCATCAGGTTGAAGGGGAAGGTGATGCCTAGGGAACTGGTGACATAAGTGGCGGGGTCTGCGTTGGGGAGGGAAGCGCGGACAGCGGCGGGAGCGGCGATGTAGGAGGCGCTGGCGGCTAGGACGGCAAAGATGACGGCTCCGCCCTGGCTGAGGCCAATCGACCAAGCGAGTAGCAGCCCGAGGCCGGCTTGGAGGATGGGGGAGATGATGGCGAAGGCGATGAGGCTTTTTCTGATGCGGTTCGACTCCTTGATTTTCGTACCGGCAATCAATCCCATTTCGAGCAGGAATAGCATAAGCACTCCGTAGAAAGGTGAGATGAGGAAGGGTTGGAGGAGGGTTTTGGTTTGGTCGGTAGTGGTCATACCGCAGACGATACCGCAAATCAAGAGGATGAAGGTTTTCCCGGTGATGACCTCGTGGATGGAGTTTTTCAATGGGGTTTTGGCTTTTACGCTGAACATTTTGGCAAGCACCATGGCTACGAAAATGGCAGGAATTTCCATGGCCGCCATGATCGCCGGCATGAATTTTTCGTAACTTATTTTTTGCTGATCAAGGAAGGCGACGGCTGCCATGAAGGTCACTGCGGAGACCGAACCGTAGTGGGCGGCCAGCGCGGCGGCATCGGAAACCCGATAGTT
>CBFGOP010000043.1:0-16844 GCA_965650415.1 uncultured Prosthecobacter sp.
GGTGGTATTGCATGTTGTCGAGCTCTGGATGTTTGTGCTCGATCCAGATACCGACTTTGCGCAAGTCCGCGAGTTGTTTTTCAGGCATCAGGATGATGATGCGCTGGAGGTGGTTGGCTAACAATTTCAGAGCGAGCTCACCTTCTTCGGCGTGTTCACCATCGATGAGTTTGGGATCGATGGAAACTTTCCAGCCTTCGATGTCTTTGACGACCGGATCGAACCACCCGATTTTTTTGGTTTCGGTCTCGGCGATGGCGATGGCTGCAAGAGCAAGCAGAATGGAGAGGAATTTCATAAAAATGTTAGATCAATCGAGGGTGAAGATGGAGTTGTGGATTTCGCGTTCGATGGTTTCGCCGCCAGCGCCGCGAAGTTGGAGTTTGATCGACATTCCCCAGGTCGGTGCGAGTTCTGGAACATCGAGGGTGATCGATTTGCCATCGGCTGATAGATCGGCTTTCGAAATTTTCCAGGTGCGTTCGTTGAGGTGTTTGCAACCGTATTTCGAAGTGCGTTCCAGATCCCATGCGCGGATTTCCCATGAAGAAATGTCGGCGGCGGATTGGGGACTGAGCGCATCGCTGAAACCGATCGTGATCTGGCCTTTTTTGGTGCTGAGGGCAACCGCTTGGTAGGCGGGTTGGCCGGTGTAGCGGATGCGATAAAATCCTCCGTGTTGCTGGCGGTTTCCGGCCCATGCGAACATGCCGCAACCGTAGAGCTGGCCGTCAACCGGGCTGAAGCGACCGCGCATGATGCCTGTCGGCAGCGGTTTCATGGCAAGCGGGCTCATGCCGCCTTGGACTTCCTCGCCTTGGGTTTCATGGGGGACGGTATAAATTTTACCTTCGCCGTACGAGAGATTGAGCAGAGAGCCTCGCAAGGTTTTCCATGCGGAGTTTTCCGGCACCCAAATTAGCTCGGCTGGAGAGCGGTCGAAGCTGTTGGTGATCCAGCACAGCGGTTGCTTCATCGCGGAGTCCGACTCGTCGGTGACATCGTGGTAGCCCCAGAAGTTGCCGTAGAAAACATTGTCGCCTTTCGGTTTCACCCAGTTGATGCGGTTTTTCGGCATCCAGTTGCCTTCCTGATCGGTGACCATGAAACTTCCATCGGGGTTCAGACAAACGCCGTTGGCCGCGCGGAAACCGGTGGCGAGGATTTCGGTTTGGGATCCGTCCTTGGTGACTTTGAGCAAAGTGCCGTGATGAGGGATGAGGCCCGGCTTTCCGTGACGGGCGGATTTCGCGTAATAGAAATTTCCTTCCGCATCGGTTTGCAAGCCCATGGCGAACTCATGGAAATGCTCGGTGACTTGGTGGTCGCTGTTGAAGTTCTCGATGTAGTCGGTTTCACGATCTCCATTGGTGTCGTGCAACAACGCGATCATGTCGCGGCAGCTGACGAAAATTTGCCCGTCGCGGATTTTCAGCCCGAGCGGTTGGAACAAGCCGGTGCAGATCAGCTGCCATTTCAGCTCGCCCTGGCTTTGATCGATACCATCGACGATCCAGACCTCACCGTTCCAGTTGCAGATGGCCGCGCTCTTGCCGCCTTCGAAGAAATCGAATCCGGTGGTGCGCATCCAGGACTGCCATGGGTTGTCTTTGGGTTCCGGAAATTCAAATGTGTCCACCGCCCACGCACCTTCCGGCGGTGAGGATTTGATTCGGGTGGTGAGGGTTTTTTCAAAGCGTTTGGTTTGCTGCGGCGGTAGGGACAAGTCCCGATCCAACGCGAACACCTCCACCTTGCCCGCTTGGTAGCGGATGCCGAAACGGAACGCTGACTTGCTTGCCGGAAGGACATGCAACTTTTTGTCATCGAGACGGATCTTCAGCTCTTTGCTACTAGGTCCGCAGTAGATGTGACGCTCGAAAACATTTTCTCCGGCGAGTTTGGGAATCTCCTGAACTTCGCAATCGCCGATGGTGTAGCGGATGACGGGATCGGCTCCGCGCATTTCCAAACCTTTGAAACGCATCCAGCTTCTTGGAAGCGGCCCGTAGGGGAGCTTGTCTCTTCCGAGGATGCGCAGATCTGTGAAATCGCCCGTCTCGGGATTTGCCCATGCGGGTTCATTTTTGGAAACGAAATGTTTTTCTCCGACGATGCTGCTGTGTGTGCCGTGCGAACCATCGAAACCGATGCCTTTCCAGTCGATGAATTTGTCGCCCGTCCAGATCGCCGCGATGCGCATGGTGTCGTGTTCGTAAAGCATCCATGCCTTGCCTTTGGAAACGCCGCCGTTGCCTTGATCGAGACGGACCGCGATTCCTTTTTGCGCGATGTTTCCGGGCTCGACCTGATAGGTCCAAAAGAGGGTGTTGCCGTAATCCTGAAGCAGGTATTGCGGATCCCTTTCCTCGGGCGCCTGTTCCTGAAGTTGGGTCATGCCGAGCGGAAGCGAAGCGAGGTAGGCATCGTCGACAGGGGTCAGGTTTTTTTCGTTTTTGCCTTTGAAGAATTCCTCGCGGATGTAGTGGATCACATCGTATTTCTGCGAGGTGGTGTATTGCGGAACCATCATCATCTGGCCGTAACCTTTTTCCAAGGTCTGCCACATGCGGTAGGGATCCGAGCCGTTTTTCAAGTCACCCATGTGGAAACGCGGTGCGGTGGGAAGCGAACCCGGTTGATCCAGCGTGCCGTGGCAGGTGACGCAGAGCTGCGAGTAAATCGTTTTGCCGCGGTTGTAGCTCTCCTTGCCCCAAGCTTTGACCAAGGCCTGATGATCCGCCAGGGAAAGCGGCTGGATCACGGAACGGTGCATGACAAACTCGCCCAGAATTTCCAACTGCAAACGGACGGGATGGCCGGGAACTTCGCCGGCTTTGGCCTCCGGAACTTTCACCACCGGCATCCAATTGAACTCCGGAGTATTGACCGCTTGTGCGTTGCCTTTCGACAACTGGCCGATTTCCTCGGCGTTCAACGTGCGACCCCAAAATCTGACACCTGAGATCCTGCCTTTGAAATAATCCGTTAGATTCGCGGTTCCCATGCCGATTTGGAAAATCGGATTCTGCGGATCCTGGGGTGAAAATTTCTCGCGGGCTCCTTCAGGCTGGCCGTTGAGATAGAGTTGGACCTTGCCAGATTCCGAAGTGACGACGGCGACGTATTTCGTGCCGGGCTTGAGAACTGTTTTGCCCTCGATCTTGCCGAGCTCCGCGATTTCATAGACCAGCTTGTCATCCTTCACATAGAGGGCTTTGGAATCCGTGACCCATTTTCCCTGAGCCGGTTTTTTGGAGAAAAGTCCGCCACCGTTTTTGTCCGGAGTAAACTCGACCATCATGGTGAAATCCCGATCCAGGCGGATCAACTCGGTGGATGTCGCGGCATCGGCGGTCATCGAGCTTTCGCCCATTTCGGTGTTGGGAATGTCGCGGCCTTTTTCGACCGGGAAACCATCGACCCATACGCGGAAGCGTGCGGGTTTGGCACCGGAATGTTCGTAGGTGACTTCCAGTTTGCGATTCTTGCCAGCCGGCAACTCAACCTCGGTTCCTTTGCGCAAGATCAGATATGCAGCCTGCTTCGCATCGTATTCCGCGATGTATCGGAAGTTCGCGTAGTCCGCCGTCGCATCGATGGTCTGTTCGATTTTTCCTTCCTTGAAAATCGGAGTGAAGGTTTTGGTGAGCTCAACGGAGTTGGGTGGAATTTCCTGGGCATGGCTTTGAAGCATACCCAGGCCGAGGACCGCTGCTGTTAGAAACGTGAATTTCATGGAATCTGCAGATGTTATTTGGCTTTGGGAATCGCGTTGAGCGTGTAGAAACCTTCGAGAGTTTTCCAAACCGGCAGCTCGCCGAAAACGGAGGGTGCATCCTTGAGTTGGATATGATAAAGACGGCCGGTCCATCGGTTATCGCTGCCGAATCCTTCCAATATCAACTCCACGGATTTGCGATCCGCAGAGAGCGAAGTGGAGGCGATTTTCTCATCACGAATCTCATGACGCGGTGATCCGTATTCCGCGAGGTTGGTGTAGAACCAGGATTTGACCGCGAGACCCTGAGTCAACTGATCCGTGTTGACGGTGGCAGACAAAGGTTGGGTGAAATGGATTTCGTATCCAGTGGAAGTGGCAGTGATTTTTGAAATATCCGCCGCAAGAGTTTTGCCATCGTAGGAGATGCGTTGCAAAGCAGACTGGTTGCCACCACGGGCGGTCCAGCCACGACCGGTTTGACCTAACAGCAGACTGCCATCAGGTAAAAACACCGGACGCATGATGCCGGATGCCAAACCTTTGCCGAAAGGGATCACGCAGCCCTGATCCTCTCCTTCGACCACTTCAGTGACGACGCGCATCAGTTGCGAGAGCGTTTGGTCTCCGACAAACATCTGGTTCTGGTAAACACCGAATTTTCCGGCTGTCAGATCCCAAGCGAGGTTTCCGGGAGAGTTCGCCATCATGCCATGGGGAAGCCAGACCGCGCCTTTGCGGAGTTTGTCTTTCCAGAGATCGTAGTTGAGCTCGGGTGCATCCGGAATCATCCCGGGCAGCGCTTCAAGTCCGGACATGTGGCCGTAGAACTTGCCCTGTTCCAGCGGAACGATCTTTGAGGAACCGCAATACTCACCCTGATTTTCCGCATACCAGATGCGTCCGTCGGGAGCGATGCCGATTCCTGCCGGGCTGCGCAATCCGAGAGCGAAGGTTTCGGTTTTTCCTTCGGGTGTGACGCGCATGGCCCAGCCGCGATAACCGCCCATGCTGCCCATGAAACGACCGCCGGCACGCCATGAAACGCGATCCGCCTTGTCATCATGCGAGAGGTTGAGGAGGAAGTAGTAATTGCCCGCCGAATCTCTAACAGGACCGTGGGTGTATTCGTGATAATTTCCATGAAACCCGTAATCGTCACTGACGGTCTGGAAGTCATCGACCATTCCATCTCCGTTTTGGTCGCTGATGCGGGTGAGCTCGGGTTTCTGTGCGATCACGATGACGTCTCCTTTGTCGTCTTCGATGTGCACGCCGAGGGCCTCGTAGATTCCCTCTGCGAACAAGGACCATTCGCCGTTGCGGATTCTCCAAACCCCTGCGGCGCGGGTGGCGACAACGATGGTGCCGTCTTTGGCGACAGCGATCCCGGTCGGTTCGAAAAGCTGTTCGCGGCCTAACAGATCGAGTGGTGAAACCCAATCCTCAACACTGTAACCTGCGGGAAGCTCGATCGCGGCTTTGCCGGCTTTTGCGGGACGGGTCACAAGTTTCTGTGGAGCCCAGTTTTCCTTTTTGCCGATCGCTTCGCGCTGTGCAGGTTCGATTTTCATCTGTGCCGTGAGCGTGGCGGATGCCAGCGCTTCCGCAGGCAGTGTCCAGATGCCGTTTTGAATCGATCCTGCGGAGACTTTCAAATCGGTGAACTGGCTCTCCGCGATCCTGAAGCTTTGCGCTTCCTTCGCATCGCCGGTCAGCGAGATGTTGATGATGCCCTTTTCATTGATGGAAACCGTTTGGTAGATGATGTTTTTTCCAACCCGGAATTTGAAACGGGGATGGTCGCTTCCTGTTGCAGGGCGGTGACCGAGATACTCCGCATCGAGATTGGCAAGCCGCTCGGAGAAATCGACCTTGTCCCAGAGATGTTTTTCAATCGCCGCATTGTCCTGGGCATCGGGTTCCTTGAATTCGAAGTCGACCGGTTCGCCTTTGCCGGTGAGGGGTTGCAAGATTGCGATGCCTTCGTAGTGGACCTTGGCGCCTTTGCCCATTTTCGGGAGGTCCCGACCGCGGGAGGTGCGTTCTTCTGTTAGATTGAGAAATCCGCCCGACCAGATCCGGCGCACCGAAAGCAAGCGGGGATCGAAGGTGTAGCTGATCCCGTTTGGCTGGCCGACGTGAAGCGCGCGTCCGCTGGTGCCTTTCAGGGCGGCGCGGAAGACGCGGGTGCGGTCGATGACGATTTCCTCGTTGGGTGTTTCAAGGATGTTGGTGGGTTGAGCGGCAACTTTGCGTTTCACCATCACTTTTACTGGGCCTTGCTCGGCGCCATCGGCAAGTGTGCGGAGGTAATGATAGACCGATTCCATGTCCTCGTCGGAAACGAGTTCTTTGGTGTAGTTCGGCATGATGGGCAGGTAGGCGGTGCCAACGGTTGGGCCCTGCTCCGAAATGGCGAGCTCGTCCCATGCCTTGCGAATGGATCGGTCGAAGTAGGCGCGATCCGCTTTCACCGTGGTCTCCTTCTCGCCAGCCTTGACCTTGCGGTCGCGCGGGTTTGTTAGAAAAAGCCCGTGCAGGTTGGGTCCGGTTTTGTGGGAAGGATCGCCTTTGGTCACGGTGTGGCACTCCGAACATCCGACGGTTTCAAAAACTTTTTTTCCTGCTGCTACCGCATCGATTTCGACTTCCTGGGCGTTCGCCCAACTTACTGCAAGTGTCGGGATAATGGTCCAATGTACAAATTTTATTCTCATAAACACTTCTCTTATTTTTTCGGATTCTCCGTTGGATTCGCTGGTGCGGCGACAGGTTTTTTGGGTTTCAGGCGCAGGATGACTTTGGAGTCGAGCGGAGGAAGATGGGTCGAATCGACAGACCACTCAAGGGCATCGTTCGAATGTCCGTGGACGTCCGGAAGCGCCAGCAATTCATCGCCAAAGGTGGAAATGGAGATCACGTTTCCACTCTCATCGGCGAGATAGACAGGATCTCTTTCACCGTCTTTGAAAACGTGAGAGCCCACGAACAGGAAGGTGTGCGTGGGAAACGAGCGGTCTTCTTTTTTATCGGTCTCGATGGGCGCTCCGTCATATCGTTCATCCAGCCCACGAATCAGAAATTTGTTGATCGGGAGTTCCTCGAGCTCGCCTTTTTTGTTGTTGAAGACGAGGAAGACATCGATTTCCTGGCCGCGTGGCATGATGTCCAGCCAACGTGGGCCATTTTCGGTTTCCACTTGCTTGCGCATGGCGGGGTTGCCGGGTTGCGCGCCAATCAGCAGCAAAGCCGCGTGAACATGTGCGGCTTTGGCCTCGATCGAAATCAGAGCCTCGTGTTCTTTGCTGTCTTTGGTGCACGCAACCAGTTCCAGGAAGCCTTCTGCGAGACAAACCTTGGCATCGACATCGACATAGCCTTTTTTCGCGAACACCCTGAGGCCTGGAAGGGTGACTTCATCTCCATCCTTTGAAATTTCAACTTTCGGCGTCTCAACCTTGTTTTCTTGAGCGGCGGGTTTTTCCTGCTTGGCAGGCTCCTCAGCAAGACTGAAAGGGCAGAGCAACAAACTGAGCAGGGTGAGCGCTGCGGGAAGTTTCAGTTTGGAAAAGGAGACGTGTATTTTCATGGGTGTGGCGGCGATTTTTGCAGCAAGGCTCACTGTCGCGGTTTGTTGTGAATATTCAACGCGAGAAATCACGAAAACCTTACGCAGCCTGCGCATTTAGGGTGCCAGTTTGTCCCAATCTTCTTTTGTGACCCCTTTGATCTGATACTCCATGAGCATTTGCCAGTTTCCGTTTTCTTTCACCAGCAAGGCTTCAAAAGCGACGTATTCTTGAATCGGCTCTCGGTCCTTTTTCTTCTGGGTATAGAGGAAAACACCGGCTTCATGGGCGGTTTGCATGTCGCCGTAGCGGTGGGAAAAGCGGAAATCGACCGATGCCTCGATATCGCCTGCCTTGGTATCGTCGAACTCGGTTTTCCAGCGGTTCAATGCCTGCGCGATCGGGTAACTGGTGCCTTTGGTGCCTGCAACCAATACGGCTTTTGCGTGAAACGTGGTTTTGTAGTTTTGGAAATCGCCCGTTTTCACCGCACGTGAAACCTCGGTCCAGTAAGCATCCAACTCCGCGATACGTTTGGTTTCCGCATCTTCCAGCTTGGTGACCTTGAAACTACGGATGGCGATCGGACCGTGATCTCCCTGAATCGCAATCGGGCCCGCCTTGGCGTCTCCCTCGAAGGGAGCGGATTGGGTGTGGCCTGAAGTCGCGACGTTTTCCTGCACCAACTGGCCGTTTACGAAAACCTGCTCGAAACTGGCATCTTTGCGTTTTTTCCCGGATGCATCAAAACGCGGTGCGCGGAAAACGATCTGCATCGTTTGCCATTCGCCTGGCGCTTTGGCCGCGTTTACTTTCGGCGGGTTGCCTTCGTAGTTCTGTCTGCCCTGGGGTCGTGCCTTGTCGTGACGTGAATAAAGCCCACCCAGATCCCCGGAGCCAATTTTTTCGCGGCCGAAACTGTCCAGAATCTGGATTTCATAGCGACCCATCACATACACTCCTGCGTTGGAACCTTTGGGAACCATAAACTCGAGATCGATCTGCACATCTCCGAACTCCTCCTTGGTCATCAGGTAGGGCACGGTTTTGTCCTTGGCCGTCGAGTTCACCAATATGTTACCCTCACCCTTCACCATCATTTCGCATTTCCCATCCACAGCGGAAACTTCGGAAACGCCGCGCCAGTGCTGAACTTCGCGAAATGCTTCCAGAGGTTGGTCTTTCAGCAAGTCCTGAGTTTCCGAGAAACCCAACATAGGCAGAAAGCAAAGCATCCAAGCGGTCAATCGTGTGAACATCTTTTCCATGACGCAGGAAAATAAAGCACAGAGGAAACATTCTCCCAGCATGAAAAATCTGGGTATATCAGCGACTTATAGTGGGTGGCTTGGTCAGATCATAGATCACCTCGATGATTCCGCCGCCGAGATCTCGGTTTTCACAAATGGTTCCGAAGTGATCCAAGAGGCGCTTCATCGCTGTGTTGTAGGTGAGCATGGAGGCGAACCAACGACGGATTCCCGCATCGCGTGCTGCTGAAGAAAGCACACTCAAGAGCTCATACCCGGCTCCCTTGCCTTGCCATGGATCGGCAATCACGACGGCCACTTCCGCCAGATCTTTCTGATCCCGATCCCGAAAACAACGTGCCACCGCGATCGGCATGTGCTCGGTTCCGTCATCGAGACTGACCGCCATTCCATAGGCGATGTGATCAATGCCATCAGGAGAAGTCAGTCGGTCGAGTTCGCTCTCAGATAGCTTTGATTTATCGCAAAAGAATCTTCGGATTCGGCTTTCCGCACCAAGTTCTTCCAACGCTGCTGCCAGTGCTGTTCGATCTGACGGCACGATGGGCCGGATTATTCCACGTGTACCATCTCTAAGTACAATTTGGCGCTCATATCTGCGACTCTGTTTTTGTGATAACGGATCCACGAGTCCGAGAGATTGGTTGGGGTTCCCTCAAAAATCCAAATAAATCTCCGTTCTGCGGTTCGCTCGGCGGCCTTGGGGATTGTCTTCGCCGGTTTCGGTGACGTTGGGGCGGCGGGGTTGTGAGGCTCCTTGGGCGATGGTGACGATTTGTTCGGATGAGACGCCGGCCTTACTGAGAAAATCGCGAACGACTTCGGCGCGGTTGGACGAAAGTTGGTCGTTGTAGGTTTTCGTTCCAAGCGCATCGGTATGACCGCTCAGGGTGATTTTTTTCTTCGAGTCGTTTTTCAAAATTGAGGCAACGATTTCGAGTTGGCGTTGGGTTCTGGGATTGATCGAGTCCTCGTTGAATTCGAAATACAACGCGAGGGTCTCACCGCCGCTCGGATTTTTGACAAGAGGAGAGTAATAGACATCACCGCCGGCAACGCGTTTGGCGTAGTCGTCGAGCAATTGATCGAGATTGATTTCGATGACCTGCCAATTTTCAGTTGTCGGGTTCAGGCGCAGGTTGAGGGATATGTTGGCTGTTAGATCCGCATCGGGTGTTTCGACATGTGCCAGGAAGCCAGCTGTGTCATCCCGTTGGAACATGGCTCTGAGAGGTTTGTTTTTACGGATCTTGTAGGCTCCCTCTTCGAAGATGATGCAGAGCGCCGCGATCTTGGTTTCGGATACGGATTTGAGATCGACCCATTGCAACGCGACTTCGAAGTCTTGATTGAGAACCGCTTGTAGAAAATGATCGGCGAGAGCCAAGGGATCGGGTGCAGATGCCTTTTCTTTCGGATTCACTTCTTTGCCGACTGCCGAAATCTTCTCCATTCTCCATTTCCCGTTTTCCTGATAGAGATCGAAAAAAATTTGTTGTTTTCCGTTTTGTTCATCATCGACTTCAATAGCCCAGCGGGTGTGTTTGTTCAGTTCGATTTCCCCGACTTCGCGCAGCTGGTGAGGCATTTTCGCAACGGAGTTCAGCAAAGCGAAGGTTTCCGCGTTCATGGCGTGCTTGCCGATGATGTTGGAAACCTTTGACATATCTCCTTCCGTTAGAGCGTTGCTGATTTGGTTGACCAGTGAAGATGGATTGATCGCAGTCATGCCATCGCCCATATTTGCCAGAATTTCCTCTGCTGTGAGGGTGGGCATGCCCGAATCGGTTTTTTCCGTGATGGCCGGAGGTTCCACAACGGGATTCTTGGTGATGTTTGCAGTGGTGGGTTCGTCCTTTGTTTTGGATTTGTTCAACATCAGCACCAATGCCGAGATAGCGAGCACCGCGGAAAGGGCGAAGAAGAAATACGGAAGCTTGTTTTTCATGGATCAAATTTTGGGAATGGTCACCCGCAGCGGTTGGCCGTTGCGGATAAGGTGGATGATGGTTTCCTGACTCGGAGCGGACGCAGCCATGTTGAGGTAAAAGTCTTCGCTTTGAGTGATTTCCGTGTTGTTAAGCGCGATCACCAGATCGCCGGGTACAAGCAGTCCACTTGCCAGGCTGTTCGGTGTGATGTGAGTGATCACCACTCCGTGATAACCGCGTCGTATTTCGATTCCGGAAAGATTGCGAACCCGGATTCCGATCACGTTGAGCAAGCCGAGATTGATTTCCGCATCCAAAATCTCCGACTCACCCTTCTTGGACTGCATGAACACGCTTTCACGAATGACGGCGCTGACTTCTTTGATCTCGCCTTTTCGCCAAAATTGGATTTTGGCGGCTGTATCGATTTTTGATCTTTGCACAAGCGTGATGAGTTGGTCGGTACTGATGATTTCCTCATCATTGTATCTTAAGATGATGTCACCGGGTCTCAGCCCCGCTTTTTCTGCAGGTGAATCCGGAGTGATGATGTAGATCGCGGAACCGATATTTCCGTTGTATCCCAGATCCATCCTTACCAAAGAATCAAGATCCTTCATTCTCACACCGAGATAACCGCGGATAGGTCTTCCTCTTTGTATGATTTGTTCCAATGCTTCTCGGACATCATTTGAAGGAATCGAAAATCCGACCCCTTGGAAGCTTGGCTTGTCCTTATCGACGCTGAAGATGGCTACGTTGATACCGATGATTTCTCCTGTTAGATTGACCAAAGGTCCGCCGGAATTTCCGGGATTGATCGCTGCGTCGGTTTGGAACAGATCTCGTTGCGTGTCTGACAAGGATCGCTCTTTTGCAGAGATGATTCCCTGGGTAACGGTTTCACCCAAGCCGAAAGGATTACCGATTGCGAATACGAGTTGTCCCACTTCGACCCGGGACGAATCTCCGAGTTTCAGAGATTGGAAGATTTCATTCGAATCGATTTTAAGCACAGCAATATCTAACAGGGAATCTTCTCCGACAAGTGTTGCATTGTATTTTTTTCCGCCGTGCAAAGTAACCCTCATTTGTTGTTTCCCTGCGATCACGTGGTGGTTTGTAATGATGTGTCCTTCTTCGCTGACAATGACTCCCGAGCCTTGCCCTTGGGTCGGATAGCTGCGGATTCGAGAGCGGCCGAAAAAGTCCACCTCTTGTTCGGTTTGAATACCGGCTGTGTCGATGCTGACAACTGATGGAATGACCGCTTTGGTGAGACGTGCGTATTCCTGGTTGAGTCGGGAAATCATTTCGACATCACTGAGATTCAGCGCAGCTTTGGTGGATGGCGTAAAGGATTCAGCACGATGGTTCTTGGCAACGGGTAGGAGAAAACTCGGAATCAGATTTTTGAAATCACCACCCGATTGCCAAGTTTTGAGAAATGTGACCAAAATGAAAAAGATCGAGAACACGCAAAGCAAAGACAGGGTGCGTTTGAGGGTCGGTAACATGATCGGATGAAAGTGGTTGAAAGATGGCATGACACGTTCATTTTCCAAGTGCGAAAGGCAACTTCGCGCAATGAGACAAGTGACAACTTCTCTTCAAGGATGATGAGTATTCTCATTTTTGAACTCATAAGATCATCATCATCATGGTGTGCATAAGTTGCAAAAATGACTGTTCCTCATTGCGGGGATATGCGTTCCAAGGAAACAACAAGTTGTGATGGAAATCGGGTGGTCAACCCACAAGTCGCGATGTTTCGTTTATCCATAATAGATACCATCAACAGATCACAAGTTTTTGGGGCTTTATTCACAGCTTATTCTTGTGGAGAATTCGGGTGTTGAAACGATTGGTCATTACCGGCGGGATGGGTGGTTTGGGGAAAGCTCTGCAACAGCAATTCTTGGCTGCGGATTGGGAGGTGCTTGCTCTTTCGAGAGAAGATTTGAATCTGACGGATAGGGATGCGGTGAATCGCTATTTCTCCGAAAATCCCTGTGAGCTTTTGGTCTGTGCAGCCGGGATGGTTCGAGACAAACCGATAGCCCGTCTGGAAGAAAGCGACTGGGATGAGTTGTTCGAGATCAATTACACGGCAGCGAAACACAGCGCTCTGGCAGCGATTTCAGGTATGAAAACCAGAGGTCAGGTGGTCTTCATTTCAAGTTACGCAGCACTTAACCCGGCGGTGGGTCAGTCGGGTTATGCGAGCGCCAAGGCGGCATTGATCGGCTTGACCAAGGATCTCGCGCAGCTTCATGGAGCGAACGGAATTCGGGTTAACGCCATTCTCCCGGGTTTCATGGAAACCAAGATGACCGAAGATGTGACCGAGAAACGCAAGGAGGTCGTGCGGGAAATGCATGTGATGGGGCAATTCAACACTCCGCAAATTGTAGCTGAGTTCATTCATTTTCTTCATGAACGCATGCCTTTTACTTCCGGGCAGGTTTTCCAACTCGATAGCCGTCCGTGATTTTTTCAAAAATTGCATTGAATTTCTTGACAGTTGCAGGGATGAAATGCTTTCTTGCCCGCCCGTCGTTTGCGGTAAAGCACCCTTAGCTCAGCTGGATAGAGCGTCTGACTACGAATCAGAAGGCCGGGAGTTCGAATCTCTCAGGGTGTATTTTTCTGACTTTTTATAAGTCGCTGATTATCAGTGTATTAGAGTAGCACTGTGCAAAGCGAGACCGACAAGATTCTCCGATGACATTTCAAATTCGTCATCATTTCATGCGGCGCCCTCGGCGATGGCGCCCTACCAAATAACTGGCCTAACGACTGCGTGTCAGCTTATCCAACCAGATCACCAAGATCGCGATGTCGGCCGGAGTGATGCCGGGAATGCGTGCGGCTTGACCAATGGTCTGCGGTTGGATTTCCGAAAAGCGAACTCGTGCTTCTTTTTTCAATGCGGGGATGATTTCGAAATCGAGATCTGCCGGAATCTGGCGTTCCTGTTGACGCGACATTCGCTCGATCTGTTGCTGCTGTCTGGCGAGGTGACCGGCGTATTTGAAATCGGTTTCCACCTGTGGCCAGAAATGTTCCGGAACCTGACTACGCAAAGAGTCAGGCAAATTTTCCCAAGAGCTGTCCGAGCGCCTGAGCCATTGGTCCAATTTCACACCTTCATAGGAAGTGCTGCGAACCCACTCGCTGGCGCGTTGCATTTCGGCCACTTTTTCTTCAAGTCGATCCAAGCGGATTCCCGACACCAAACCGATCTCGGCTCCTCGACGGGTGAGGCGTAAATCCGCGTTATCCTGGCGAAGTAGAAGTCGGTATTCGGCGCGACTCGTGAACATGCGGTATGGCTCGGTGCAGCCGCGGGTGACGAGATCGTCAACCATCACTCCGAGATAGGCTTCTTCGCGACCCAGCACAAAGGCGGGTTTTCCAGCGGCTTTGAGTGCGGCGTTGGTTCCGGCAATCAGACCCTGACCCGCGGCTTCCTCGTATCCCGAGGTGCCGTTGATTTGTCCTGCGAAAAATAAGCCCTCCACCCGTTTCGTCTCGAGGGTCGGTAGCAGTTGGGTCGGTGGGCAGTAATCATATTCCACCGCGTAACCGGGACGAAGAATTTCGCATTTCTCCAGACCGGGAATGGTTTGGAGAAACTCCAACTGCACCGCATAGGGGAGAGAGGTGGAAACACCGTTAACGTAGAATTCGCCGGTGTGTCGACCCTCGGGTTCAAGGAAAATCTGATGCCGCTCTTTCGAGGCAAACCGAACCACCTTGTCTTCGATCGATGGGCAGTAGCGTGGTCCGGTGCCTTCGATCACCCCGCAATACATGGGCGATTGATCGAGGTTTCCGGCGATGATTTCGTGAGTTTTGGGATTGGTGTAAGTGATCCAGCAGGGCATTTGTTCCACGTGGAACGTCGGATCGCCCCACGGATTGAGCGTGAAGAGGTCGTTGGGTTCCTTGGTCAGGGTGTCTGCCAAGTAGCTGAATTTTGGCACGGGGGTGTCGCCATCCTGGCGTTCACACTTGGAGAAATCGAGAGATCGACCCAACAAGCGGCACGGAGTTCCGGTTTTGAAGCGTGCGACTTCGAAGCCGAGCTGTTTCAGAGAGTCGGATACGGTCGAGCTGGCATCGCCCATGCGACCGCCCTTTTCATTTTGCAAACCGACGTGCATCAGCCCCCGCATGAAAGTTCCCGCGCTGAGGATCACGGTTTTCCCGGAAATAATCATCCCGAGGGAGGTGCGGATTCCGGTAATGCGCTGTTCGGAATCGACCAGCAATTCCGCGACATTTCCCTGATGGAGTTCGATTCCCTCCGTATTTTCCATCACTGCCTTGGCGCGGAACTGGTAGGCTTTTTTGTCGCATTGGGCGCGGGGAGCGCGAACCGAAGGGCCTTTTGAGGCGTTGAGCATGCGCCATTGGATGGCGGTTGCGTCGGTGTTCAGAGCCATGAAACCGCCGAGGGCATCGATCTCTCGAACCATGTGACCCTTGCCGAGACCCCCGATGGCCGGATTACAGGACATTTGGCCGATGGTGTCGAGGTTCTGGGTTAGGACGGCAACCTGCGCGCCGATCCGTGCTGCCGCGAACGCGGCCTCGACCCCAGCGTGGCCGGCACCAATGACGATGACATCGTAGGTTTTGGGGTAGTGGAACATGTTTGAAAAGTTGCTAGTGCCCAGTGAGCCGTGATCAGAATATAAGTTTGCCAGTTTCAAGTGGACGGCTTGAAAAAATTCTTTTCTCGCCAAGAGCGGCGTCTTTTTGAGGTTTAAAGTTTAAGATTTAGGGTTTCGAGAAGTTCCACGTGGAACTTTTATCGTTTCGCAATGCTGACGAGCACGGCTTTCTGGGCGTGGAGGCGGTTCTCGGCTTGCTGGAAAATCGTATCGGCGTGGAGTTCCAGAACTTCCTCGCTGATTTCTTTCCCACGGTAAGCTGGCAGGCAGTGGAGGACGATGTGACCCTTGGCCGCGTTTTGGAGCAGAGTCGAATTGACTTCGTAACCCGCGAATTCGGCCTCTTTTTCCTTTTGTCCTTCCTGACCCATGGACAGCCAGACATCGGTATTGATGATGTCGGCTCCCTGAACCGCCTTGGCGGGTTGGTCGGTGATTCTCACTCCGGGATAGTTCAGTTTTTCCAGAAACTCCGCAGGGGGTTGGCAGGCAAGCGGGGAAGCGATGGTGAGTTCGAAGTTCAGGCGTTTCGCCGCCCAGATCCATGAGCGGGTCATGTTCGAAAATCCGTCGCCCACGAACGCAAACTTTTTGCCCTCCCAGCCACCGAGCTTTTCTTTCACCGTCAGGAGGTCGGCGAGAATTTGGCAAGGATGCTCATCATCGGTCAGCGCATTGATGATGGGAAGGTTGGAGTAAGTGGCGAAGTCGATGACATCCTGTTGGGCAAAGGTACGGATGATGATGCCGTGAACCATCCGACCCATCACACGGGCGGTGTCCTTGATGGGTTCGCCGCGTCCGAGCTGGATGTCGTTTGAGGAAAGGAACATGGGAAACCCGCCGAGTTCGCGCACACCAACTTCGAAGGACACGCGGGTGCGGGTAGAGGATTTCGCAAAAATCATCCCCCAGGTTTGACCGGCAAGTGGTTGGGAGCGGTGATGGCCGCGCTCGGCTTTGAGAGCCTGGGCATCTGCGATCAGTTGGTTGATTTCAGCAGCGCTGAGTTCTTCGATAGAAAGGAGGTGTTTCATCAGGGGTCTGGAGGGAGAAAAATTAATGACCGTAGGTGGAAAGCACTCGGTGAATGATCGCGAGAGCCTCGTCGATTTCCGACTCGGTCACGTTGAGAGGTGGCAGTAAACGGAGGGTTTCGGGTCCTGCAGGAACCAGCAGCAAGCCCTCGGCCATAAGGGTTTTAACAAGGGTGAGAGCAGGGGTGGAGCCTTCGGCGGTGGGGATGAGGTTTGGATTCAGGCCAATCCCGAGCAATAGCCCGAGCCCACGGACTTCCGTGACGACCGGGAGATTCCAAGCATCGATTTGAGCACGGATCCGCTTTTCCTGATGGAGGGCGTTGGCCGCGAGGTTTTTCTCCCGTATTTCCCGTAAATTCTCGATCGCTACGGCACAGACCAACGGATTACCGCCATAGGTCGAACCATGCGAGCCTGGATTCATGAGAGAGGAAAGGGCTTTGCCATCGGCATCGATGCTGCGATCGCTTAGCCAGAACGCACCGATCGGTACGCCACCGCCCATGCCTTTGGCCCATGAAATCCCATCAGGTTCAATTTCAGGTACAATCGCGCGCCATGCCATCATCTGTCCGCAGCGCCCGAATCCGGCCTGGACTTCATCGAACATCAACAGAAGATCGTGTT
>CBFGOP010000044.1:0-16708 GCA_965650415.1 uncultured Prosthecobacter sp.
CATGGGAATGAGGTTGATATGACAAGTTATTTCCACGTCCAGAGAAAGACGATTTCGATATCCGGATGAAGGGAGTGGTGTGCCGGGCAGCCGCGCGCGGCGCTCTCCAACAAGGCGCGCTCCGGATGATCGGCAGCGAGTGGCATATGGATATCTACCTCCAACTTGGAAATCCGCCGCGGGGCGTCGGTGGACATGTGTTTTCGGACCTCCACATTCAATCCGTCGAGAGAGATCCCTTTGCGCTCCGCCATGATGCCCATCACAGTCGCCATACAGGCACCGAGACCTGTCGCAAGCAGATCCGTGGGAGAAAACGACTCGCCCTTGCCGTTGTTGTCAACCGGAGCATCCGTATGAAGCGTGTTGCCTGAGGGTGCGTGTGTTGCGGAGCATCGGAGTCCGCCTTGATAATTGAGCTGAATGGTAACCATGGGAGTATTAGGGATTGATGATGACGGGATCTTCTACGGGATCGGGCTTGGCCAGCACGATGCGGAAGCCATAGTAACCTGTCTTGGCGCTCGGGGGAACAGGATTTCTCCATCCCAAAATCAGGTTTTCCTCGCGATAGGTATTCCATCCCCCACCACGCAGGACGCCAAGTGAAGTCTCAGGGGAAAGTTCGATCTCGTCTCTCACCCACTCGTGGACGTTTCCTGTGAGATCATACAATCCAAGTGCGTTCGGTTCGAATTTACCCACGGGTGAAGTTCTGGAGAAACCATCCTTGTATCCGGAAATGATTCTTGATGAAGGAACATCCAGCGTATCTGCAGCGCTCACATCGGCGTAGTTTCCGAAATGATCCGGTGGCGGCCATTGCGCCGTCCAGGCATACATCGTGGATTTGTTGGCATCGCGTTGGCTTGGGTCATTGCCCGTCTCTTTTACCAGGCCGACCATCTGGCTCCACTCAAGGTCGGTCGGTAGACGGTAATAATGTGTTTGGCCGATGAGCTCCTCCTGTTTCTCTTTCTCGGTCAACCATTTGCAGAAGGCTTCCGCGTCGTGTCGCGAAACGTACACCACAGGATGATTCGGATTCTGCGGGAAATCCGGAATCGCCGGGCGCTCATAACGGGCGTTGTGCGTAAACACACCATAGTCCTTCACGCGTGTTTCAAATGCGGAAACCATCAGATCCTTACCCAGCGGCTCCAAGCGCATCTGTATGCTGTTGTGCCAGGTTTTACCGAAAATCACGCCCTGGCTTGGCTCAAGAGTGGCGGTCAAGGCCACGTTTTCCCCTTGCCGAACCTCTGTATTCATTGTCAGCGGCTTATACCCATCCAGGATGAGTAGCAACTCGACAGCGCCCGGTTTGACCTTGGGGATCAACAGCGTTGTGGAGGTTGTTCCCGAGTGTACGCCGTTCAAATAAACATCCGCACCCGCCGGCTCCGTCACCAATTGCACGGCTCCGTATTTGTATTCACCAACCGCAAGTCTGAAGGGCTTGAGATTTCCGCGCTTCGCTTTTTCTGTTAGATCGGGATGATTGAATGTTTCGTCCACCTGCGCGATGATTTCGTTATCCTGGGTGAAAAAGCCTTGCTGGGTTCCATTCACCCGCACCCAGTCGATGAATGCGATGATGTCCGGCTGCTGGGCGAGAACGATATCGGTATTTCTGCCGTTTTCGGATATCGTAAGGTATTCGACCGAATGCTGAGGACGCTTGGAAAACTTCAGGAAGTCCTGCCAGATTTGCTTTGAGATGAAACTGACACTGACGTGCTTCTCGCCTTCGGGCAAATAGGTCAGCCCCATATGATCCTGCCATTTTTCGCCAACGACGGGTGGAGAAAAATTCTGTAGTTCCCGAAAAATCAACATCGGGGTTGTCGCGGATTCCGGTGTGACGGTTTCGCTGATAGTGACGGTTTTATATCCTTGCTTGCGGATGATGTAATCCACCTGACTGCCCACCGGCGCGCGCAAGGTTCCTGTCTCGGTCGGTGTGCTGCCGATCCATCGATCATCCATGGTGTAAACTTCCGCACCCTCCGGTGTGGTGACGATCCTGATCAATCCCTCGCGCAGAATCAGCTTGGGAGCCGGCACTTCGTGCCACGGCAACCATTTGCTCTCTTTGAACATGTGCCAGGAAGCCCATGCTGAAAACCCGAACAAAACCAATGTGGTGAGAATCAGGGAGCGTCCGGGATTTCTTCTGCGTTTGCCGCGTTGCAGGCAGCGCAGTGCCTCGGCCAGTTCGCCTGCTGTGGAAATCTTGCGTCTGCTGATTCGCGGTTCGCAAACATCGCAGACAATTTGGTTCAGCTCCAGCCAACGTTTCCGCTCAAGCCCGGTCGGCAGATCATCGGGCAGTTCGGGGAAATCCAAACGGTCTTTCCCTGTCGCGATTTCGTAGAGGACTTTGCCCAGTGAGTAAATATCCGCCTGCGCCGAGCCCGGACCTTCCGGCGGGACGAATCCCTCGGTGCCGACAAACGTCCTTTGATCCCGCGCAGCCACCAAACCGATGTCCGCCAACTTCGCCTTGCCGTTCACGAAAATCACATTCGACGGTTTGACGTCACGATGGGCCAAGCCGTTTTGGTGAAGATGCTCCAGAGCTTCCGCGAGATGCAGTCCCACATCGATACAAACCGATGTCTCCAAGCGGACATTTTTTTCGCCATCCGGACGAAGCGTGCGAGCCTCGTATTCGATGGGATTGATGTCCTGCCCCGTGTGGACGTCATCGCCCAGCTCCATCACGTAATAATAAAAGGAAGTTCCGTCCGGACTGCGCCCGACGTGCAGGATGTTCACCAGTCCCGGATGATTGCGGGAAATGGGTTCGTATTTCAGGATACCTTCGAACTCTCGTTCAAAGGTTCTTTCGTCATCGAAATCCTCGCGCCAGACAATTTTGACCGCACGCAGGGCACCTGTCACTCCACGCGCCATCCAAACTTCACCGTATGCCCCCCCACCGATCTTGCGCAGAACGTCATGATCGGGAATGTTTGGGTGAGCGCGGACAGGTTTCGGCATGGCTTACTCCGTCTCTTCTTCCAGTTTCGCCAGTTCTTTCTTGAGCACGGCTCCAACACGGTGTTTCGCCAAATAAACCTGAGCCATGCTGACGTTGAGCTTGTCCTGGACTTTTCCCGCATCCCATTGGCGAATCACGTAGTAGTCGAAAATCTGATATTGCTTCGGAGAAACTTGTGCCTTCACACGGGCTAAAGCGGCGTCGGCGATGCCTTTTTTCCATTCCACATCCCACAAGCGCTCCAGGACATCTCCGTTCGGATCCTCCACACGATCGATCACCGCGGTCTTGCGATCGTCCGCCCACTCGCTCTCCACCATGGCGGTGTCCTTTTTCCGCTTCCGGAACTGGTCGTTGATCCGCCAGCGGGTCATGTTCATCAGCCAGGTTTTGAAGGAGCCCTGCTCCGGATCGTAGAGCTTTTTCTTACTCTGCTTGGCGATGGATAAAATGGTTTCCTGGACGCAATCAAAGGCTTCCTCGGAACGCAGGCCGGCCTTGATCGCCACGGCGTAAATCAGGCGCCAATAGGTCTGGTAAAACTCATCCCAGGTGCGCTGGTCCTCCCAGTTGTCAAGGCGGGCGATCAGGCTTTTGCGGGTTTTCGCATAAGCCTGCTGCAAGATTTCATCCTGCTGGGAAGGAGCTGGGTCCGTTTCGTCTGACATCGGGGTAGTAACTACCACGAAAACTCGGGCTTGTCTTTCCTCAAAACACCCAAAGATCAACCGGCTGCGGCCTGCGATTCCGATTCAAAGATGCCTTTCTCCCAGAAATACCGACGGAAAATGACTTTTACCGCCGCGGTGAGCGGCACAGCCAGCAAGGCTCCGACAAAGCCGCCGAGAACCAGGGACCAGAACAGCATGGAGAAAATCACCGTCAAGGGATGAAGGCCCACCGAATCCCCAACGATTTTCGGTGCCGTCACCAGAGAGTTGATTTGTTGCACTCCCGCGAAAATCAGAACCACGCATCCGACGTATGGCCATGGCTCAAGGCCAAACGGAACACTCGCGGTTTGTGCGTGCAGGTAAGCGATGATGCAGGCGGGAATCAGGCAGAGGATGCTTCCGATGTACGGAATGATGCCGAGGATTGCCATGAAAACACCGATCAGGTGGGCATGTGGCAGATCGAAGAAAAACAAGGCGATGCCGACGAGAATGCCATCGATCACACCGACCAGCATTTGCCCCCGGAAAAACGATACCAGATAACCGTTGATTTCCTGAAGGGTGGAGACCAATTCGGTTTTGAAACGCGAGGCGCGCAACGGCATGTAATCATGCCAGTGCTCACGGATGGATACCGAATCCTTGAGAAAGAAAAAGAGGTAAACCGGCACCATGATCATACCCAGGATCAGGCCGAGGAAACCGAAAAATTTTGATGAGCCGACCGATAGCCAACGGGATCCGATCTCAATGAGTTCATCCTTGTGTTGGTAGAGGGTTTTTCCCGCACGGGTTTGCCAGAAAAAATCCAGTGAATCGGGACTTGCTGCGGTGAGATCGATTTCAACAGGTTCTCCGTCAGGATTGGTTTCGGTGAGAGCCCAACCGATCGGGCCGCCGGCATAGTCGATCCGCATTTGATGCAGGGACTTGGCTAGAGCTGGCAACAGATTCGGCTCAGGGTTTGATGCCGTTTCTCTTGGTGTGTCATCGGCCGCAGGAGTTTCAGTTTGTCCCGTCTCCACGGACTCGGTCGGCGACGTTTTTGAAATCATTTCCTGGAGGAAAGATTTGCTACCTTGGATCGCAGGCAGAACCGCAGCCACCAATAAGGTCACCAAGGCGAGAGTGGCGATAAAAACGCTGATCACCGCCCAAAGACGGCTCAGACCACGTTTCTGAACCAAGCGAACGAGAGGATCCAACAGATACGCGATGATGCCCGCGACAATCAAAGGAACCAAAACCGGCTGGAGAAATCCAAAAATTTGGCCGATCAACCAAACCAGCCCGACGATGAGTGAGCCTAACACCAACATCGCCAAACCGGTGGCCGCTCCCCAGATGGTTCTCTGTTGAAATCGTGTGGGATATTTCATTGCGGCGATTTATAGGGGCTCTCCACTTCACCCACAATCTTTCTTATCTTCGAATGCGACGACAGCGCGACTTGTGAATATCGAAATCGGAATTACCCTGCGAACATGACGAATGATCAAGAAATCAACGGGATGGCAGGATTTCCCAAACTGCCGGAAGGATCGGATGTCGCCACCTTGGGCGCAGGTTGTTTCTGGTGCGTGGAGGCCGCATACCGCCAGCTCAACGGAGTCTTTTCCGCAGTCTCCGGCTACATGGGAGGCGCTCAGGAAGACCCGACCTATGAGCAGGTTTGCACCGGAAAAACGGGACACGCCGAAGTGGTTCGTGTGGTTTTCGATCCTGTCAAAATCGATTACCAAACCATTCTCGCATGGTTCTGGGATCTGCATGACCCGACCCAGCTCAACCGCCAGGGCAATGATGTCGGCACCCAATACCGCTCAGTGATCTTTTACGAAAACGAAACGCAGCGGATGATTGCCGAGTCATCAAAAACCGCCGCGCAGGAGCTTTTCGACCGACCCATCGTGACGCAGATTGTCGCTACGGAAACTTTCTATCCTGCGGAAAATTATCATCAGGATTACTATTTTCAGAACAAGAACCGCAACAGCTACTGCCAGTTCGTGGTGGAGCCGAAATTGAAAAAGTTGAAGCTGAAGCATTGAAATGAAAAACGGCGACCCCTGTTAGAAGGTCGCCGTTCGGAAAATAGGAATTTGAGTTATTTCAGCATTTTCGCCATCGCCTCACCCATGGCGAGGCCGACGTCCATGTAGGTTTTCGCATTGCCGCCGTAGTGGCCGTTGCCGCTGCCGCCTTGGGAAATAGGATTGGTATAAACGGTGGCGACGTTACCTTTGAATTCAGGATATTTGCCTGCTTCACCGTCAACCGCGAGGTGGGCTTCGAGCACTTTGTTGCCGCTGCCTTTGGTTGCTTCACCCAGAGTGCCGAGGACAAATTTCGCGTTCGGGGATTCGAAGTCCTTGCGGAGCGCCTTGATGAAATTCACCATGTTGTGCTCATAACGGCTGGAAAGACCGGCATCGCCGTTGTCCTTTTCACCCTGCCAGAAGAAGAACCCTGCGACTTCGAACTTGGTTGCGCCCGGATAGTAGGTGGCGAGATCGGCGAGGACTTTTTTAGCGTCAGCGACGTCACTGTCGTATTGCTTGCCTGCATACCACTCGATGGGTTTTGGCTCGGTGCCTTTTTCCCATTTCATCGGAGATTGTTTGTAACCGGCATAAACCCAGGTTTTGCCTTTGTCTTCGAACTCGAAACCTTCGCTGCCTGGAGGAAGGAGATCCCAGCCGAGGGCGCGGTTGCCGATGCAGCTCTTGAGAACCATGACTGGCTCCTCAATCGCATCGCCGAGCTTGTGACCGATGCCGAATTCAGGTCCGAGGGTTTTGTTTCCTTCAACGGTGAGCCAATCGTTGATCAGCAGTTTGCCGCTCATCATGCGGACGTTGCGCACATCCTTGCGAGCCGCCCAATTGCCATCGGCACCGAGCAGGAATGGGTATTCGTTCTCGCCCTTGACGAAATGCTCGAGCGTGATCGGGTTCGGACCTGCGACCTTGCCCGCGCCAACCATGTTGGACTGACCGAGAAGGATGAAGACTTTGACGGGCTTGCTGACGTCAGCCTCTTTGATTTCAGCCAAAAGTGGATTGGCGAGAAGTCCGAGGGCGGCGATGCCGAGGGCGGTTTTTTTAAACAGTGGATTTTGTAATTTCATAGGTATGGACGGGTTGTGGTTAGATCGGTAGATGGTTCCGAAAACACGTAATTGGCTACGAATCAAATTAAAGATTGTTTCCTGGGACCACAACTTAGGTCTAAAAAAATCATTGTGAGCCTGTGAAATTATTAACCAGGCTCAAGGAGATTGAAGGCTTGGCCGGTTTTCCGGGTGCGGGCAATGGCTTGTTGTTTGCGCCACTCGGCGTTTTCGCGCGATTTCCGGAAAGCGGGATTTCCGGGACTTTCATGCCGTTGAAATCAACCGGCCGCGTGTAGCACGGCGCTTCTAACAGATTTGGATCAGCGAAAGATTCCTCGATCGCCGATTGCGCATCGCGCAGCGCAGCAGGATCACGGTGATGGGATTGGAATCATTCCTGAAACTTTCAATAGTTACGCTGCTCGGGATCCACGGTGGCGGAGGCATCGAAGGATTCGAGGGTCTCCGTGAGTGTGAAAGAGGCTGGAATGATCAGGAGGATCACGATGGCGGATGCGAGAGTTCCAACGCCAAGGCTGATGGCCATGGGAACGAGGAAAAGCGCTTGGACGCTGGTTTCAAGAATCATGGGTGCCAGGCCGAGGAACGTGGTGATTGCGGTCAGAAGAATCGGGCGGCAGCGGCGGGCGGCGGATTCGTGAGTCACATTTTCGATAGGCATGCCGCTCTCGATGAAACGGGCCCGAGTCACTGCCAAAACGAAGCCGCCATTGACCACCATGCCGCAGAGCGCGATCATTCCGAAAATACTGAAGATCGAGAGATCGACCCCAAGAACGATGTGGCCGATCACGGCTCCTGCGAGGCTGAAAGGAATCGCAAGCAGGATGATGAAGGCTTGGATATAACTGCGTAACAGTGCCGCCATGATCGCAAACACCGCGAAAAGCGAACCCAGCAACCCCCAGCCAAGTCGGCGGATCGCATCGTTTTCCTCACGTTGTTCGCCTTCGAAGCTGTAGCTCAAACCGGGAAAATCCGCGACGATTTCGGGCAGCTCGTTTTTCTCGAGTGCCGATAAAACTTTGTTTCCAGTGGTGACGCCAGCGACAACGTTTCCGGTGATGTTCAGCACCCGTCCGCCATCGACGCGCTCGATTTTCAAAGGAGCGTTAGCGGTCTTGATTTCGGCAGCTTCCCCGAGTGGTATCTCGCCACCGCCGGGAGTCCGGACGAGAAAACTCTCAAGTCCCTGGAGAGATTTCCGTTCGTTTTCCGGGAGACGGACCATCACGCGAACTTCCTCGCGACCGCGCGGTTGACGCAGAGCCTCCGCTCCGAGATAGGCATCGCGAACCGCCACACCCAGACCCGCGGAGGTCAGCCCGAGCGCACGACCTTGCGGCGTGAGCTCGAATTGGAGCTCCGGAGTTTCCCTACCCGAGCCTTTGCGAATATCGGCGGTGCCGGGATAGGAGGCGACCGCTTTTGCGACCTCATCGGCGGCTTGACGAAGAACCGAGAGATCCGGATGGGCAAGCTGGATATCGATTTCCGCCTCTCCACCGGGGCCGACGAGATAATCGAAGAAAATCGATTCCATATCGGGAATGTTAGGAAGTTGCTCCCGCCACAGATCCGCAAATTCACGACCGGTGATTTTTCGCTGACTCTGCGGCACAAGCGTGACGGCAACCTCACCGAGATTCGAACCGTCTTTTGCCACATCGGCGGAAATGCTGGTGGTGATGGTTCCTTCGTTGGCGAGTTCGAGCGCCCTCTTTCCGGCTTCCTCCACAAGAAAAACAACCTCACGGGTGCGACTGACAGGCGTGCCGGCAGGCATGGCAATTTCCGCTTGAATGAAATCCGCTTCGATCTGCGGGCTGAATTTGAAATTCACACGACCACTGGCGAGATATGCTCCGGTGATGGCGAGTGTGGCGACAAACAACGCGAGGGTAAGGACCCGGTGATGAATCGAAAATGCCAGCACGGGCCGGTAGGCGCGATCCATCGCTGCTTCGACTCGATCACGCAGTCGAGTTTGAGTGGTGTTGATTTTCTGAAACCACCGGTTCTTTTCCAACTTGCCCTGCGAGCCCGCGAGGTGAGATGGCAGAATCAACAAACATTCAACCAGTGAAACGGTGAACACCGCGATCACCACCGAGGGCAACACTTCGAAAAATTGACCGGTTTCACCCGGAACAAACAGCAAGGGCAGGAAGGCGATGATGTTGGTCGATACCGCAAACAAAACCGGCATGGTCATGTCGCGAACCCCATCGATCGCGGCAGAGATGCGTGACTGACCTTCCGAAATTTTCTGGAAGATTTCCTCGCCGACGACAACCGCATCATCGACGACGATCCCCAGTGTGATGATGAAGCCGAACAACGAGATCATGTTGATCGTGGAGCCACCGATGGGCAAAAGAGCGATCGAACCGAGGATGGAGACCGGAATTCCAATGGCAGTCCAGAATGCGACACGGAGATCAAGAAACAAACCCAGTGCCAGCAGCACCAGCACCAGACCCATGGCACCGTTCAGCATCAGAAGAGTGACACGCTCCTTGAATTCAACCGAGCGGTCGCGGGAGAGACTGAGCGTAACGGAATCCGGCAAATGTTTTTGCTCGTTTTCCACAAATTTTCTAACAGCCGCGGCGACCTCAAGCGGTGCCTGGCTCTCCGCACTGAAGACAGAGATGGTGACCGCGCGTTTTCCGTAGAAATAACTTTCCTCTTCCGTTTCTTCAAAACCATCCGTGATGGTTGCAATATCTCCCAAACGGACTTTCGAGCCATCCGCAGCACTGATGATGGGAATGTTGCGGAATTCGATGGCGTTATCACGACGCTCTTTGGTGCGCAGTTGGAGATCTCCGCCGGGGGTCCGAAGTGTTCCACCCGGAACATCGAGAGCCGTTTCACGGACGCGGCTCGCGACATCACCCAGAGTCAAGCCAAGCGAGCGCAACGTCGCCGTGGGGATTTCAATTTCGATCTCCGACTCACGAATTCCCGTCAGCTCGACCAGAGAAATACCCGGTTGGGATAGCAAACCGGATTCAACCTGGCGGGCAAAATCGACGAGTTCACGTTCGTTGAGATCACCGGAAACAGCGATCCGCATCACATCCTGTCGCCGGCCTTCGCCAAGAGAAATGACAGGAGGTTCGATATCATCTGGAAAAACGGAAATTCGCTGCACGGCGGCGGTGACTTCCTGAAGTGCGCGGTTGCGATCAAAGCCGGGTATCAGCTCAACGATGACCTGAGCACCGCCTTCGGAAGCCACGGCTTCGAGCCGGCGGATCATTTCCAAGCCACGCAGTTCCGACTCGATCGGGACAACAACCGATTGTTCAACCTCCTCGGGTCCCGCACCGCGGTACTGGACATCAATCACAACCGTATCGAGAACGAAGACCGGAAAGACTTCCTGTTTGATTTTGAAAACCGAAATGATGCCAATCACCAACACGGCGAACATCAGCAAATTCGCGGCGTGGTGATTGCGCGCAAACCAGGAAAGAAGGCCTTTTTCTTTATCCAGCATCAGTCCAAGGGATAGTTGTTCACAGGTTCTGGCGCGATTTCCATGCCGGGCAACGGAGCGTTGAGGCTGGAGATGATCAGTGTTTCCCCCTCGCCGATCGGATTGGAAATCAGAATGGTGTTTTCATGCTTCCAAAGAATGTTCGCGTCTCGAATGACAAGGGTTTTGTCTGCGGAGGCCAGCCAAACGCGATCGCCTTCGCGGAGCGCGACACGTGGGATTTTGATCGTGTTGTCTAGAGTTCCGGCATCGATCTGGATACGAACGTAACTCCCTAACAGAAGCGGCTGATCCGGATTCGAATCCAACGGCTTTGGAACTTCGATCAACACTCTTGCCATGCGGCCCTCCGCTTCGAGATCACCCAGCAGCCGGATCACTTTTCCCGACCATGAGGAATTTGGTTCGGAGTTGTTGGGGAAATCGATTTTCACCGAAGCTCCCGGAGTTTCATCGGTAGGCAGCTTGATCCATTTCAAATCCGTTAGAGGAATGCTCGCCTGAATCCAAAATGCATCGGTTCCGATCAGCGTCGCGAGCGGACTGGAGGGATCGGCGAATTGTCCGTTCTCCACCGACTCGTCGATCACCACAGCGTTGAATGGTGCGATGGGAGAAGTGCGGGTGAGATTGAGTTTCGCCCTATCGACGGCTGCCCCCGCGCGTTGCAGCAAAGCATCCGCGGAAGCTTTGAACGGTTCTCTCAATACCAAGGCCTGATTGATCGCGGCATCCGGAAGATCCTTGCGAAGCTGTTCGAGCTCACGTTTGGCGATGGTTTGCCGCCCATCCTCGATTTCAGATTCGGAGCGCGCTTCGGTTAACGCGGCCTCGGCTTCTTGGAGGGCGATGCGATAATCGGAATCGTCGATGGTGAAAAGTTTCTCGCCTTCTTCGATCCGGCCACCGGGAATGAGGGAAGTGTTTTGTGATACAATCCGACCGCTCACTTCCGGACGAATGATCACCTGACGGGAGGGAATAACCGTGCCATACGCTGTCACGGAAATCGGATAGGTTTCTGCTTTAGGTGAAATCGTCTGAACGATTTTAGCCGAGCGCTTGTCGTCTTCGGAAACCTGAACTGGCGCGGTAAAGACGAGCCAAACCGAGACAATTGCGGCAACGAGCAAGATGATGACTCCGGTGATGAGGCTTGGTTTTCGTTTCATGGGAGCGGATTCAGGGTTGGGTGCGGGGCATCGGTCCGCCGAGCGCGCGGTGCAGGCTGATGCGAAGCTGCAGGGCTTCGCGACGAAGTTCGAGAGTTGAAAGTTCCAATGCTTGGACAGCGGTTAGCGCGTCGATCACCGGCAAATAATCGGTTAGACCTTGGCTGTATCGAATGCGGGTTTCTTCAAATGTTTCGCGTGCGGTCGATAACTGGCTCTCCGTCAAACGAATGCGCTCGGCTTGTTTTCGCTCGCGTACAAGGGCGGTTTCCACATCCCGAATCGCTTCCAGATAAGAATTCGAATATCCGAGCAAAGCACTTTCCAAAACCGCTCGGCGGCGCTCGATTTCCGCCTTGCGCGCCCCGCCGTCGGTCAACGGTGCGGTGATTTCTGTTAGGACCGTTGTCGCGAGAGAGCGGACACTGTCGATCACGCCAGCATCGATGGAGGCTCCGATGACAAAACGCGGCAGCCGATCCGCCAAGGCTTGCCCGACTTCGGCATCGAGCGCGTGGATTCGGTTCCATTCCGCGAGCAGATCGGGACGGTTTTTCAAAAGATCCGATGGCACGCCTGCACCGGGATTGCGGGGCAGAGCCGGAAGCGTCTGTTTGGAATCGCGTTTGCGGCTGCCCGGGGATTTTCCTGTTAGAACATCGAGCGCATACTCCGCCGCCGCGAGTTCAGCCTCGGCGGATGGAATCAGCGCGCGGGTGGCATCAAGTTGACGCTCTTGCTGGAGCAGATCCACGCGGGACGCGATGCCTTGGCCAACCCGCAGTTGAACGAGTTCAAGCAGAGTGCTGTTGGTTTTGATTTGTTCGCGCAGGATGTTCAGGCGGGCGCGTTGTTCGAGTATCAGAAATCGGGTTTCCGCAATGGCGGCGGACAGCATCAAACGCCCTCCGAGCCAATCCTGCAACGTAGCATCAAGCTCACGCTGGCGAGCGCGAATCGCGGAACGTTGGCCGCCGAAAACATCGATTTCCCATGAAAACAACCCGCCAAAGGAAGCATTGTCCTCGGAGTTTCCCGAGCTGATCGATTCGACCGAAGCTCCTGAAGCCAGATCGATTTGTGGGAACAAAGCCGCGCCCTCACCTCGGAGAGTTGCGGATGCTTCACGGATGCGTGATGCGAATTGCTGCTGGGCAAGATTGTCACGAAGTGCGGTTTCGGTCTCGCGATCGAGAGTCGGATCCGCGAAGTTTTTCCACCATGCTTGGGTGTTTCCCTGATAGCTGCCGGAGTTTTCCAGATAGCGAATGCCACCGGAAACAAGGGGCGCATCGGAGTCGAGCGAAGATGGCGGAACACATCCAGCCAGCAGGGCGATTCCGCAATATGTACCGAGCTTTCTCATCAGAAGCGCGGAGGAAGAGGATGTGTAAAAACCATCGGTTGGCATGAATACAGACCAACCGTATCGAGGTTCGTTAGAGAAAAATTGGCAAACATGGGGCGAAAATTAGCCCCATATGAGAGTTTTTCAAGTTTCCGGGGAAATTAAAGATCCGGCCGGTTTTTCCGAGTGCGATCAATGGCTTGTTGTTTGCGCCACTCGGCGATTTTCGCGTGATTTCCGGAAAGCAGGATTTCCGGGACTTTCATGCCGTTGAAATCAATCGGCCGCGTGTAACACGGCGCCTCTAACAAGTTCGGATCGGCAAAAGATTCTTCGATGGCCGACTGCGCATCGCCAAGCGCGCCGGGTATCAGGCGAATCACCGCATCGCACAACACGGCGGCCGCGATGGCTCCGTTGGTCAAAATATAATCGCCGATGGAAATTTCTTCATCGATGAGCGACTCGATGATGCGGTGATCGATTCCTTCATAGTGGCCGCAAACGATGAGCAAATGAGTTTTGTTAGAGAGCTCGCGGACGCGTGCTTGTTTCAGAGGTGCGCCCTGCGGAGTCATGAGAATCACGCGGGTGTTTTCCTTCTTCAAAGCCGTGATCGCGGCGCACAAAGGTCCCGGTTGCAACACCATGCCGGGTCCGCCACCACAGGGAGAATCGTCGACCCGCTTGTGTTTGTCCTCCGACCAATCACGAAGGTTATGGCCATATATTTCCACCAAGCCCGCATCGCGAGCACGCTGGATGATCGAATCGCTCAAGGGCGCGAGCGCGATTTCAGGAAAGAGGGTGAGGATGTCGATGCGCATGGTTCGCTAGGAGTTTAACTGCGATTTCCTCCAATGTTCCAGCCGCTCTTTGATGCGACTTTCCAGGCCTTGGGTTCCGGGTTGGTAGTAAGTCCGGCCTTCGGGGAGGTAAGCCTGCGGGATGTAGGCACCTTCGTAGTCGTGGGAATACAGATATTTCATCGCCTCTTCGGAAACGCCGGTGGTGCTGGTGAGTTTTTTCGAGGTCGGGGTGCGGAGATGCGGCGGGACGGCGAGGGTGCGACCGGATTCCACATCCTGGATCGCGGCTCCCAAGGCGGCGTAGGCGGTGTTCGATTTCGGAGAGGTGGCGAGATACACCGTGGCGTGAGCGAGCGGAATACGGCCTTCCGGCATGCCGACAAATTCGAGGGCGTGGTGGGCATCGAGCGCGACGCGGAGCGCTCCGGAATCGGCGAGGCCTATGTCTTCCGAGGCTGCGATGACGAGCCGGCGTGAAATGAAACGCGGGTCTTCACCAGCGTGGAGCATTTTCGCCAACCAGTAGAGCGCGGCGTCGGGATCGGAGCCACGGATGGATTTGATGAAAGCGGAAATCGTATCGTAATGACCGTCGTCGCCGTAGTGAACGGCCTTGCGTTGGATGGATTCCTCGGCATCGGCCAAAGTGATGTGCGCATCGCCACAAGTGGCGAGTTCGAGAGCTGTCAGTGCCTTGCGCGCATCGCCGTCGGATAGCTTGGCCAGATGTTCCAATGCCGCCGCATCGGCCGTGATTCCGCGATCACCCAGCCCTCTCTCCACGTCCGCCAGCGCACGATTCAGCAAATCTACGATGTTTGTAGTAGAAATCGGTTCCAACTGGAAAATCTGCGAGCGTGAGACCAGCGGCGAGTTGACATAATAATACGGATTATGCGTGGTCGCTCCGATGAAACGCACCGTACCGCGCTCCAGGTGCGGGAGCAGGACATCCTGCTGGGCTTTGTTGAAACGATGGATTTCATCGATAAACAAAATCGTCGTTTCTCCACGCAGATCGCGATGGATTTTCGCCTGATCGATCTTGGCGCGGATTTCCGCGACGTTGGACTCGACCCCGTTCAAGGACTCGAAACGCGAGCCCGTGGTTTTCGCGATGACGTTGGCAAGCGAGGTTTTTCCCGTTCCCGGCGGGCCGTAAAAAATCAGCGAGGCGAAACGATCGGTCTCGATCGCGCGACGCAGCAGTTTCCCCTCGGCGAGAATGTGCTCCTGTCCGAGAACTTCATCCAGCGAACGAGGCCGCATCCGTGACGCAAGCGGTTCGCGGATTTCGGGTTTGTCGGCTCTTGCCTGGGGAGTGTTGAAAAGGTCGGACACGTCTCGGAAACTCTAAATTTTAAACTCCAAACTCCAAGTGAAGAAATCACTTCAATTTGCGCAGTTTGATTTTGCTCCAGAACTTGCGGTCACGAGCATCCGCAAAGGAGGACGCGTATCCGTTCAGGCGAGAGCGACTCGCCACATCCTCTCCTGCGACAAGGATTTCGTTCATGCTGTCCTCAGTTTGCAGTGAGCGAATCACGGGGAAATAGGTTCCTAGATGGATGCGGGTGGCGATCTGCTTGGTCCGGTGCCCTGGGCCAGTGACCAGATTCAGGGCGAGAACACCGCCGGGAGCCAGGGACCGTTTCACGAGACCCAGCCATTTTTCATCGCAGCTATCCGCGCGGAACACATCCTCATCCCCCGCGAGATAGAGATCGTCGATGATCACATCGAATTTCCGCTGGTTTTTCCTCATCCATTCGTAGGCATCCGCGATGACGATCTCCGCTCCGCTCAGTTCCAAATCCATTTCCCTGCGCGCCAATCCAATCAATTCCGAGTCGAGATCCACTCCCGTCAGCGACACCCCGGGCAGCAAATGCCTGAGGATTCTGAGCGCCGTGCCGCCCGCCACACCCAACATCAGAATGGATTTTGGCTCGCCCGCTGGCCTCAGCAAGGGAGCGGCCGCGATCAAATCCCAAGCCAATCCGGTCAGATACCTTTTACGGTGAAACCATGCATGGATTGCCCCAGTGACCCGGAATTCGGTCGCCAGCTCGGATTTCCACAACTCGACGGTTTGGAAGCGGGTTTTGAAATCTCCGATGCGTTTCATGATCAGACCCGTGACTACCCGACCGCGTCAGGTAAGGAAAGAAGGATGTCGCGTCAGCTGAACCAGAAGCGATTTTTCACCCGACTTTACAGGGAGCCTGCTTGACGAGGGGCGGATCCCATTCATAGTTGGCGCGGTCAACTTCTCCGTAAAATTCCTTATCACCAAATACCTCGCTCTATGAAATCCCGTTTATTGCTCACCGTTTCCCTGCTCAGCTCCTTCGCTTTCGTCTCCTGTTTCCCCATCCCGGAGGACAAGCCGAGAAAAAAAGCGGAAGGTCAGGCGCAAACCACGATCACCAGTGAGGAACAACAACAGATTGAAGCCCAGCGTGAGATGATCAAGCAGCGCGAGCTTGAGAAACAGAAAGAGGCGGAAACAACGGCCTCCAACGATGGCAGCGGCGCACAAACCCAAACCCAGAACACCACCCCGACCACACCGGTGACTCCAACGTCCGACTACCCTTTCGCCAATCCGGTTCCCGGCAAAGCAGGTTTCGTCTTCAGCCCATACAACAACAAGATGGTCGATGTTCGCGATATCCCAAGCGGAACTTTGGTGCGCGACCCCACCTATCCCGAAGCCGAGAAAAAGTTTTTCCGTGTGCCTTAAGTGCATGAATTGAACGGCACGAATGTTTCATCACTCACGGCCGGGTCCATGCCCATGGATCCGGTCTCTTTTTTATGAGCCAACCTTTCCAAAAAATCAGCATCCTCGGTGGCGGACTGCTCGGCGGTTCGATCGCTCTTGCGTTGCAAAACGATCTCGATGTCCGGCTTTGGTTCAGGAAACCCGAAGCCGCCAGCGCCGCCCAGCTTGCGGGGTTTTCCGGCGCAACCTCCGATCTAACAACCGCTGTCAAGGATTGTGATTTACTCATCCTCGCGGTTCCCGTTGGCGCCATGCCTGACTTG
>CBFGOP010000045.1:0-16398 GCA_965650415.1 uncultured Prosthecobacter sp.
GCCAAGTGGTAAGGCAATGGTTTGCAAAACCGTCATTCGTGGGTTCGATTCCCACCTCCGCCTCCATTCTTCACTTCCGTTGGAAGCTACGAATGGCGATCCATTGGATTTATTCAGGGAGGCGAAAAATGCCCTTCGTAGCTTCAGTGCAGTAGGGCAGTCAGTAACAACCATAAACCGTTGCTTGCTTTCAGGATATTACAGTTGGTTATCCGTTTGTTTAAAACTCCTATATCCCCCGCATCATTCCTGCCATGGATTTCGTCATTATTTTCCTGATGAATGGGATGCGTTGTGAAAGCCTGAATGCGGGTCGGCGGAACAGGGTGATCCATTCGTAGTCGGACTGAAATATGGGTGTCAGGGCACGAGTCGCGAGTTGGTAATATCGGAGGCTCGGACCACGGCGTTTTGAATACTGGGCAAGAGCCTTATCGAGAGGAAATTCCCGAATGCAAGAGGCGAGACAACTTGCATCAACAAGCGCCAAGTTCACGCCTTGTCCGAGCTGCGGACTCATGGCGTGGCCAGCATCGCCGATGAATATGCATCTATCGCCATGCCATGTTCGCATGCTGACGTCGCCGTAACGTGCGGTCAGCACCTGATCCCAATCACCGATTTGTCCAAGCAAGTTTTCCGACATCGGACAAAGTCTGAGGATTTTGTCTTTCCATTTTTGAAGGGGTTGTCGGCGAATGGCTGCATCATCCTCAATGCGTACGCTCCAGAAGAGGCTCAACAACTCATCCTTTCCTCCGAGTTCATAACCTGTGGGAAGAAAGCCTGCGAGTTCACGGGTTCCGTTTACGATCTGATGAAGGTCTGCCGAATGGAAAACTTGGTTGTTTTTTCCAATGAACCAATGAGCTCCCCAGCCATACCCTTTGTCGTGACCTTTGCCTAACAAATTCTGGCGCATGGCTGATCTCGCGCCATCGGCGATGATCAAGAGATCAAAATTTTGACCTCGAATCTGCCAATGATCAGAAAATTTCCGTGCCTCCTCAATGCGTTCGCCCCAGTGGATATCGATGCCCTCCTTTCCAACGAGCTGGATGAGGGTGTTCATCACCACAGGCCGATGCAGGCCTGCGCCGAAAAGATTTTTACCAATCTCCGCGTAGCGCAGTTCCATCAGATCCCGTCCACCCTTTTCGATGACATGGAGCCGGCTGATTTTGGAGCAACATGAAATGATCTGATCGTGGATTCCGAGTTCTTCCAACACCTTCATCCCGGTGGGTTGCATCAGAAAGCCGGCACCGACGGCACGGCACTCGGGCGCTTGCTCGAAGATTACAACTTCATGACCCAAGCGTTTCAGAAAAATAGCGGCTGATGCGCCCGCCGCGCCGCAGCCGATGACAGCAATTCGAAACTCCCGTTGGTTTAATATTTTTTCCACAATGTAGGGATAAAGAGCACAAGCAGCGCGAAAAGTTCGAGACGGCCGAGGATCATCATCCAGCCGAGGAAGGCTTTGGTGGGTTCGCGAAGTTCGGCAAAATTCATGGTCGGTCCAACGGCATCAAAACCAGGGCCGATATTGGAAATGGTGGCCAATACCGCACCTGCACAGCTTTCCATGCTGATACCGGTGCCCGATTCGAGAAAGCCAACCACCGCTGTGGCTGCAATAGTGATCATCAGATAGAGGGTCAGGAAAAACATCGTGCGCGCACGGGCCGAGTCATCAATGGGATTTCCATTGATGATGACGCGGAAAACCTGGCTCGGACGGAAAGTTTGGATGATTTCGTTGCGGGTGGATTTCACAAAGACGATCAGGCGTCCTACCTTGAAGCCACCGGCGGTAGATCCCGCGCATCCGCCGATCAGCATCAGACACGCCAAAAGCACCTTGGCCCATGATGGCCAGACATCGTAGTTGGCAGTGCAAAATCCGGTCGTCGATGCGATGGAAACAACCGAAAAGGCGGCATCTCGCAGACTTGTTAGAGGGTTAACCCCTTCATGATAATAGCGACCACCGGCAATCGCGAGGGTGACCAGAAGGCAGATACCGATGAACCAGCGCGCATCCTCTTCGCTGAGCACCCGCTTCCAGTTTTTTCTCAGAATCACGACGAAGAGCAGGAAGTTCAAACTGCCCAGGGTCATGAAAAAAATGAGCCAGAGTTCGATCAGCCAGGAATTTCCCCAATGCGAGTAGAAGCCGATGCTTGCGGTATGGTTGCTGAGCCCACCGGTCGAGATAGCGGTGAAAGCATGGCCCATGGCGTTGAACCAAGTGAGCCCCATGGCGCGGAGTCCGACCATGCAAGCCAGGATCAGTCCGAAGTAAATTCGCAGTAGCATCCAAGCGGTGTCCTGAATTCTTGCCAGGCCGAGGTCTCCACTGCGGAACGAGGATTCGTTATGGAACAGGGATTTCGAGGAAACACCGATATAGGACAGGAGCGCAACGAAAAGAACCAGAATTCCGATGCCGCCTAACAGCTGTGTGGTATTGCGCCACAGGAGGATTCCTCGTGGCCATTCCTCAATGATGGTCATCACGGATGAACCGGTGGTGGTGAAGCCGGATGCGGATTCGAAAAAGGCTCCGGCTGGGCTGAGATAGGGAGCGCAGAGATAATAGGGAAGTCCGCCGAAAATACTGGAAACGATCCAACCGAGTCCGACAATCACGATGGCCTCGCGTTTTGGAATCGTATCGTGTTTGGTTCGTTTGATGATGCCGGGCAGGATTGCCAGAAATCCGAAACCACCGGTGATGGCTGCGGAGATGAACAGAGCGGTTCCTGCCTCGATGTCACCGGGAACGATATCGAGTTTCGCAAAAATGCCGCAGAAGGCCATGGCAACGGCCTCGAGAGCCAACAACAACCCGAGGATTCTCGCAATCAGGTAAAAATTCATGAATCGGATGGTTAGGCTTCCAGCAGCTTGATGAAAGCTTTGCGCGCTTCCTTGGATACCATGGCGTAAAGATGATCTCCGCCCAGGAGGACTTCTTCAGGCCCCGGAACTTCGGCGTGCAGTCCTCGGAGCTTGCCTACCAGAACCACGCCCTCGGGCCATTTGATTTCCTTGACCATGTGTCCCGCTGCTATGGAGCCGTTGCCGACGCGGAGCTCAACCAAATCGACGCCATCGAATTCCTTAAAAACATGGAATTTGTCACTGGTGATGAAGCGTTGGATTTCACGCCGGGTCGCTTCACGCGGACTGACCGCGGCGCGTATGCCGAAATGATGTCCACTGTTAGAAATGGCCTGCGCGTAATCCGCCCGGTGAATCAGGGTGAGGCAGTTTTTCACTCCCAAGGTATGGGCTTGCAGGCATGACATGACGTTGTCTTCGTCATCCACACTGGTGCTGATGAAGAAGTCGGCTTCACCGACCTGTTCTTCCTCTAGCTCCGAGGATACGGTGGCGTCGGCATTGATGATTGTGGCGTTTGTCAGCCGATCCGCGAGACTGATGCAGATTTGTGGATCGCGCTCGAACACACGCACGGTGCAGTCCACACTTTCCAGCATCTGTGCCAGCGAAAAACCGTATTCATTTCCACCGAAAATAATGACCCTGAGTTTTTCCGACCCGCTTTTCTTGTTTTGAAGATCTTTGGCAAAATCCCTGAGCTTGCGTGGCTCGCCAAAAATGGTTGTTAGATCGTCTTCTTCGATAATGGTGTCGGCATTTGGAACAAAGGTTTTTCCATCACGTGTGATCATGGCAATACGGATTCCTTCCGGGCTTTTCAGCTCCCTCAGGTTTTTCCCCACGGCAGAAGAATTTTGGCCCACCTGAACCTGTTGGAGTTCGATGCGTCCTCGCGCGAGTTCCTCAACGACGAGTGAATCCGGATTGCGGACAAACTTCGCAAGTTCGATAGCCGTGAGGCGCTCCGAGCTAAAAATATGATCCAATCCGAAATGCCCGCGGAAATCAAACAACCATTCTTCCCGCTGAAGGCTGGGATGCACCCGGCTAATCACTTTCGCCACGCCCATACTTTTTGCCATGGAAGCTGACATCATGTTGGTGGTGTTGGAAGAGGACATCGCTAGGAACAGGTCGCACTCTCCGACGTCGGCATCGGCCAAGTCCGATACGCTGGTGCCGTCGCCGTGGATCACTTTGGCGTCCAAGGTTGCCTCCAGTTCCTCGGCCAGGACTTTGTCCGACTCGATGAGGGAGATGCGGTGTGCGTCCTTGGCGAGGCAAAACGCCAAGTGGCGGCCAATTTCCCCAGCTCCTACGATAATAATGTTCATAGATACAAAATGAATGGCCTAAACCGCAGGGCTTTTATCCTGATATGGAGCCCCCCGCAATCCCAACCTTGGGCAAGGGGAATCCGAAAACCTCTAACGACTGTTTATTATACACTTTGGTGCATTCCTGACCTCAAGCCCTCATTTTTCTTAAAAAATATTCAATTTAAGCCGTTGGTCGCCTGATTTTTTTTATAAAAGTCTCAAAATGCCTCTCCAGTTGCAGCTGATCTGGGACTTTTGAGGGCTTGCAAGTCGTTGATAAACAAAGGTTCGCCTAAATTGTTTAAAAAAGTTCACTTTCTCCTTGTGATCCGAGTGTACTAAAGTGTATCTCAGTGATGTCAAATTCGCCAGAAATCCATCGATGATACCTCAGTTCCAGCAATACAAGGGTTCCTACCCTTACAAGACTGACTCGAAAAATCGGGTCAATGTCGTGCCGGCATGGCGTCCCACCCAGGGCGAGGTTTTGAATTTGATGCCCTCCATTTCTGAAGGGGTGAATGTGATCAAAGTGCTGACCCAGGAAGCATTCGAGTATCGGGTGGAGCGGATCAAACAGCACGCGACTTCTCCGAAAGAGGAATCCCAGTTGAAAACCAAATTGGTTAGATTGCTGCGTGAGACGAGCATCAATGAGCAGGGAAAACTATTGATTCCAAAAGATCTGGCCGATCATGCCGGGATCACGCCGGACAGCGAAGTGATGCTGTCCGCCGGAGACAGCCACTTTGAGATTTGGAACCGATCCAAGTTCGAAGCTGTGTTTGGTCTCTCCGCTGTGCCCGAGGAGGAAGATCACCTCGCCATTGTCTAACATCATTTTCTAACGAAAAGACAACCATGCAACCATCCATCACATTTCACCAAAACATCCGCCTAACGGCAGAGATGTTGCGGGATTCGTTTTGGAGCGGCAAGGCTGCTGGAGTCAGACCCTTTTCACAAGACCTCGAGCTAGGGACAGCGCGTGGTTTTGAAAACACGAACGCCGTTTCCGCTCCTGGCTGGTTGTCGGCACGGCGTTCGTTTCAATTTTCCAAAGGTTTTCTTGAAAAGTGCGCGAAGTCTCTCGGGACAGAGCTGCGCGCACTGGTTGAACCCTTGCGCAGCTCTGCTTCCGGCTGGTTGTCAGCGCGCGCAACGGTCCACATTTCTGATGAATTGCCGCACCACAAGCTCGGGACAGCAGGTGGTTCAGGCAACACGGACGCCGAGTCCGCTGCTGGCTGGTTGTCGGCCTCGGCGTCCGAATCCTTTTCTCCAACGGGATATCACCTGCCGGTGATGCCTGATGAAATTGTTGAAATGATGGATGCCGGACCAGGCAAGTTCATCATTGACGGCACACTCGGCGGAGGCGGGCATTCGGAGCTGTTGTTGAAACAGGGAGCCGATGTTCTCGGAGTCGACCGCGATCCTGAAGCTCTCGCGCATGCGACGCAGCGGCTTTTTTCATTCGGAAACCGGTTTTCAACCTTCCATGCGAATTTTTCGGAAATCCCTCAGTATGAAAAAATCATTGCTGGACAGTTGGCCGACGGATTGTTGTTGGATCTCGGGGTTTCTTCCCGCCAGCTCGATGCCGCCGAACGTGGTTTTTCCTTCATGCGCGAAGGTCCGCTCGACATGCGCATGGGACCGAACGCGACCATGACCGCCGCGGAATGGGTCAATCAAACACCGGAATCAGAAATGGCGCGCGTGTTTTACAGTTTTGGAGAAGAACCGAGATCGCGCCGCATCGCCGCTGCGATTGTCGAGCAGCGTTCGAAAAAACCGTTCGAGACCACTCTGGAACTCGCGTCCTGTATCGAACAAGCAGTGGGACGGAACAGCAAAATCCACCCCGCGACCCGCACGTTCCAAGCGATCCGGATGGCGATCAACGAAGAACTCGAATCGCTGGCATCCATTCTCGAGTCCGCTTCAAGCGTGCTCAAACCTGGCGGCCGATTGCTGATCATTACTTTCCACAGTCTGGAAGACCGGATGGTGAAGCGGTTTCTCCGGCACCATTCCCAACCCTATATCGATGATCCGACATGGCCGGCGCCCCGGCCCAACCCCGATTACCAATACCGGCTGATTACCAAAAAAGCCGTCGCACCTACCCAAGCAGAGATTTCCTCCAACCCTCGAGCCCGCAGCGCAAAGCTTCGGGTTGCTCAGCTTTCTGGACCAGAGACCGAAACATCCAACTTTTCAAAGCCATGAACCGTCGACGTCAAGAAACCGAAAACCGTATTTCCACCTTCACGATCTTTTCGTTGGTTCTCGCGCTGGCGATCAGCGCGGTGGGCGGTGTGCTGTGCGTTTATTACCGCAACTGCCAAATCAAAGCGATGCGTGAGATTGATGTCGTCGAGCGCAGGATCGAGAAACATCAACTGGACATCAGGACAATCCAGATGCGTCAGGATCAGATTCTGAATTTGTTCGCCATGCGCAAAACCCTTGAGGATCTGGGAACCGATCTCAGACCCATTCCTCCGGGAGTTTCCGAGACAGTCGCTCCAGCAGAATCCAAACCCATCGCTGCCTCCAACAACAATCTGTGAATCGAGCTTTTCAAAAACGCTGCCTGATCCTGTGCCTGGTCCTGGTGACCCTGCTCAGTGCGCTCTCGGCGCGGCTGATTCAGATCCAGTTGGTGGATCGCAAACGATATGCGGAGTCCTCTGCCAAAGCCTACTTGCGCATCGAGCGGATTCCCGCGATCCGCGCGATGATTGTGGATCGCAATGACGAAACGATCGCGAAAAGTATTCCCGTTTCTTCGATCTATGTGGACAAAAACCATTTATTCGATCCGAAGCTTGCGGCATATGGCTTGGCTTACGAGAGGGTTTCGAAGGAATCCAACTGGGAGGAACTGAGTCCGGAAGATCGCCAGAAAAGAATCCGTGCGGTTCGCGGGGATATTCTCGCGAGCGAGGATCCTGAGCGGATCGTAGAAAAACACATGGCATACGCGATCGGATTGCTGGCTCGTCCGATCGGAATAACGCGCGATCAGCTGCGTGCCAAAATCGAGGAAAACAAGGCGAAGTGGTTTCCCATCGTGAAAGAAATCCCCGATGATATCGCGGAGCGCCTTCGCCAGATCGTGGATGAAAATTATATCGAAGGCTTCGTGTTCGAAAACTCGATCAAGCGCTGGTATGTGAATCCGGGAATCGCGACACACCTCACGGGTTTTGTGGGTGAGGTTGAAGAGCAGCTGGAGAACGGTCAGAAAACCTACCGAATGGCCGGAAAGTTCGGAGTCGAATCCGCTCTTGAGGAATTTCTCGCAGGACGCGACGGACGCAGAGAGCACCGTAGGGATGCGCGAGGCTTCGTGGTGCCGGGAAATTCCGGCAGCCTGCTTCCTCCTCGTGCCGGTTTGAATGCGAGACTCACCATCGACATCGGCATGCAGGCGATTGTGGAGGAAGAGCTCGATGCCGGTCTTGCCAAATACAAATCCAAACGTGGTTCGGTCATCGTGATGGATCCGCATACCGGCGAGATTTTGGCGATGGCATCACGTCCGCATTTCGATCTCAATCACAAGGAGAACCTAGCGGAAAACTCCTTCAATTACGGCATTCAGGCAAAGTATGAGCCGGGCTCCACCATCAAGATCATTCCGGTGGCTGCGGCTTTGGAAGAGAAATTGGTGACGCTGAATACTGTAATTCACTGCCCCAGTGTTCTTCAGGAAAACAAGTTCACAGTAAAAGATTCTCATTCCTCTGGGATGCTGAGCGTTGAGCAAGGTATACAAAAATCTAACAATATCATTTGCTGGAAACTGGCCAAGCAACTTGGGGTTAAACGTTACTATCAGTATGTCGATGCATTTGGCTTCGGAGAAAGATCCGGCATCATGTTGAGCGGTGAAAATCCCGGAACTGCCAGCGTGCCGAAGCTGCCGATCGACTTCTCCAGATCTTCTTATGGATATTACATCGGAGTGACACCGATTCAGATGGCTGCTGCCTATTCGGTGGTTGCGGGTGATGGCAATCTTCTTCGTCCAAGAATCGTCAAAGCCCTGGTCGCGAATGACGGAACGGTGATCGAGGAATTCCAAAGGGAAGTTCGCAACAAGGTCGTTTCGCCGGAAACAGCAAGGAAAATGCGCACGGCTTTGCACAAAGTAACACAGCAGGGAGGGACGGCGACGAAAGCTGCGGTGCCGGGCTTCAAGGTGTGCGGCAAAACCGGAACCGCCATCAAACACGATCCCAAACGCGGTGGATACATCAAAGGCGGATATGTGGTATCTTTCGCGGGATTTATGCCCGCCGAAAATCCGGCTTTCGTCTGTTATGTGGTGATCGACGAGCCGATGACAAACGAAGTTCCCCGCTACGGCGGGCAGATCGCGGCGCCGATTTTCGCGAATATCGCCCAACGCTTGGCGACGCACATGAATCTTCAGCCGACCGAACCCATCTCACAAAACGTCGCCACCCGATAAAATTTCTTCACGCAACATGCTTCTCAAAGATCTCATTTCAAAGCTTCACAAAGTCACCATTGCAGGATCGGTGGATGTCGAAATTTCGGCTCTAACTGCGGACTCCCGCAACGTTTGCGAACAGAGCCTGTATGCTGCCATTCGCGGTACATCCATCAACGGCCACGATTTCATCGGGCAAGCGATTTCATCCGGAGCAAAAGCCATTCTGGCGGAGATCGCTCCACCTGCCGATCTCTCGCCCAACGTCTGCTGGCTCCACGTGGCGGACTCTCGGGACGCTTTGGCGCAACTGGCTGTCTGCTTTCATGAAAATCCTGCGGCAAATCTCAAATTGGCCGGCGTGACCGGAACGAATGGGAAAACCACCATCGCGTTTCTAGTTCACCACATCATGAAAACCGAGTGGCATCGCGCCGGTTTGCTCGGGACGATCCATATTGATGACGGCGAGAAAGTCACGGTTGCCAAGCACACAACTCCAGGATCGATCGAACTGAACCAGATTCTCGCAACGTTCCGTGACAACGCCTGTCGAGGCGCTGCGATGGAGGTTTCATCGCATGGGATTCATCAGAAACGTATCGCTCATGTGGCCTTCGATGCGGCAATTTTCACGAACCTGACTCAAGACCATCTTGATTATCACGGCACGATCGAGAACTACATGGATGCGAAAGCTTCCTGGTTCCGCGATCTTGCTACTTCTCCGAATGGGAAAAAACCGACAGCGGTGATCAATGTCGATGATGCAAGGGGAAATGACTTGGCGAAGGAACTCGAGGGCAAGATGGCTGTGATCCGTTATGGCTTTTCCGTAAACTCGGATTTCAGAGCGAACAACCTCCAACAAGGTCGTGACGGCATGACTTTTGAGCTGACTGTGAAAGGAAGATCCTATTTGGTCCGCGCTCCGTTGATCGGCCGATTCAATGCTTACAACTTGCTCGCAGCGATTGCGGGTTGCAGTGCGTGCGGGATCAAACCGCGTCAGGCGATCGCCGCACTTGCGGATTCCCCGCAGGTTCCGGGTCGGATGGAAAACGTGGGCAACGCCGGTGGAGCAACCGTTTTCGTCGATTATGCTCACACGCCGGATGCTCTGGAAAACGCGTGTCGCACATTGAAAGAACTCGATCCGCGTCGCTTGATCACCGTGTTCGGTTGTGGTGGCGATCGCGATTCAGGAAAACGTCCTCTCATGGCTGCTGCAGCCGCCCGTTTCAGCGATGTGATGGTCATTACATCCGATAATCCTCGCTCGGAGGATCCGGCGGAAATCATCCGTGAAATCGAAAAAGGCTTACCCAAGAAGTGCAATGCCATCAGTGTGTTGGATCGGGCTGAAGCAATCGAGACCGCGATCCAGAATGCGCTCTCCGGTGACATTGTTCTCATCGCAGGCAAAGGCCATGAGAATTACCAGCAGTTCGCGGATCATGCGATCGATTTTGATGACCGGAAAAAAGCCGATTTCGCATTGAGAAAACGCTCGGAAGCGATTGCCGAAATGCGTACGAACCCGAATCCGCGTTTCTAACCATTTTTACTCCAGAGATGAAATCCACTGCCCAACAAATCACTGAAATCCTCGGCGCAAAAGTCGTCGCGGGTTCCGGTTCTGCGTTGGTGGATGGAGTTTTTACCGACACCAGGAAGCCAATCGCAGGCGGTCTTTTCGTGGCTTTGCGTGGAGAAAATTTTGATGGGGATTTGTTCGCAGAAACCGCTTTGAAATCCGGTGCGAATTGCGCGATCGTGCATCAGTGGAAAGGCGGAGCGGTATCGGATCAGCAAGCGGTCATCGAAGTTCCCGATCCATTGCTTGCGCTGCAACGTCTGGCTCATTGGTGGAGAGGTCAGCTGAACATTCCAGTAGTTTGTATCACGGGATCCAACGGTAAGACTTCTACCAAGGATTTTACCACCGCGGTTCTCTCACAGAAGTTTCAGGTCAACTCAACCAAAGGAAACCTAAACAATCACATCGGATTACCACTGACGGTTCTGGCCACAACCCAGGAACATACGGCGGCGGTTTATGAAATCGGGATGAACCACGCGGGAGAGCTTGCTCCGCTGTGCGAAATCGCACGCCCCCAATACGGCATCATCACCAATATCGGCACCGCCCACATCGAATTCCTGGGAAGTCGCGAAGCGATTGCGGAAGAGAAAAGCACGGTGGCGAGATATCTTCCGGAGACCGGAATCCTGTTCACTCCCGCCGGATGCGATTTCAATGAATATTTCCGTTCCAGGACCCACGCGAAACTCATCCACGTCGGAAATGGGCGCGGTCTGGTGCGTGCGGAAAATCCGAGACCTCAGGAAGACGGAACATGGATCGATCTGGTGATAGAGGGTGAGGGTCGCAAGGAGGTATTCATTCCGGTCTTGGGCAAACACATGATCACCAACGCGCTGTTGGCCGCCGGATTGGGATGGAAACTCGGACTGAGCATGGATCAGATCGCCGTAGGGCTCTCTTCTGTTCGTCTGACATCGGGCCGCCTGCGTCGCTTGCAATCCGAGGGGATTACGATTCTGGATGACACCTACAACGCAAATCCGGAATCCATGGAGGCGGCGATTGATACCTTATCAGAAATACAGATTTCCGAAGGCGCCCAACGGATCGCCGTTTTGGGGAAAATGGGTGAGCTCGGTCCGTTTGCGGAAAGTGCCCATTTGAGAATCGGAAAATATGCCGCTGCGAAAGGCATCCGCCTGATCGCCGTCGGATCTGACGCCGCAAATATTGCCATCGGAGGAGATGCTCCCCTGCTTCCTGATAGCGCATCCGCCGCAGATTGGCTCCATTCTAACACAAAATCCGGAGACGTGATCCTGTTCAAGGGAAGTCGTTCCGCAGCCATTGAAAAAGTTATCCAAACCGCCTTTCCAAACGCATGTTAACCGCCATTTACGATTATTGGTATGCCGCATTCCAAGCTGATAAAGCATGGGCGCACACGTTCTCTTTCCTCAATCTCTTCCAATACGTCACATTTCGTGCCGCGACCGCAGGTCTGTTGGCGTTCACCATCTCCATCATTCTCGGGCCCCGAATCATCCGGAAACTCATCTCTCTCAAAGTGGGGCAGCCGATCCGCACTGCAGAGGAAGTTCACAAGCTCGCAGAATTGCATGGTGGCAAGTTGGGAACCCCAACCATGGGAGGTGTCCTCATCCTCGCGAGTGTTTTAATCTCAACATTGATCTGCGCCAGAATTTTCAATCCCTTCGTCGTCGTCTGCGCCTTCACCATGTCCGCATGCGGCTTACTCGGTTTCATGGATGATTACACGAAAGTGAAAAAGAAAAACTCCGACGGGGTGTCGAGCCGCACCAAATTGTTCTGGCAGCTGGTGATCGCCCTTGTCGCATCCTCTTTCATCTACTTTAAAACCGAAATTTCTGGCTTCGGTGCCACCCAGGAACAGCTCGGCAACAATCTTGCGGGATTCCGTCTTGGTGAAAAACACATCGGTATCGGCGAGATCTGTTTCCCCCTTTTCAAAACCCCGCTTGTCGATCTTGGCTTCCTGGTGATTCCGTTTTTCGCCCTGATCATCATCGGTTGCTCTAATGCGGTGAATCTAACGGATGGCCTCGACGGGTTGGCCACAGGTTGCACGATCTCGGTGGCGCTGAGTTATTCCATGCTGGCATATCTGGCAGGCCATTTTTTCATGGCCACCGAATATCTGGTGATTCCACACAACCGCTACCTTGCGGAACTCGCCGTCTTCATGATGGCCCTGGCTGGAGCGGCGTTTGGTTTCCTCTGGTTCAACTGTCACCCAGCGAAAGTGTTCATGGGGGACACGGGTTCGCTGGCGATCGGCGGAGCGCTCGGCGCTGCCGCGATCTGCACCAAGCAGGAACTGCTGCTCGTCATCATTGGTGGGGTTTTTGTCATGGAGGCCCTCTCGGTCATGCTGCAAGTGGGTTCGTTCAAGTTGCGCAAAAAGCGCATCTTCAAAATGGCCCCCATCCACCATCACTTCGAGTTGTTAGGTTGGCATGAATCCCAAGTCATCATTCGTTTCTGGATTCTATCCATCATGCTTGCCCTGTTTGGAATCGCACTTCTCAAAATTGTCTAACCGCATATGGGATCAACCTTTGATATCACAGATAAACACGTGGCGGTCTTTGGGGCTGGTCGGTCGGGTATTGCTGCGGCCAAGCTTGCGCTTCGCAAAGGAGCCAGTGTTTCCTTGTGGGACCAGGGTGGAGAAAATGTCTTCCAGAATATTCCCGATAAGGTTGAGGTTCATCCTCATCTCTCCATCAAGGATGCGGAACATTTCAACGCTGAGATCATTGTTCTCAGTCCTGGTATCGATACTTATTCACCATTGGTCAGGGCATTTTCAGAGAAAACCCATCTGATTGGCGAAACCGAGTTCGCGTCGAAATTCTACCAAGGTGGAATGATCGGCATCACCGGAACCAACGGCAAAACCACCACAACCGAACTCGTTTCGCGAATTCTCAATGAAGCGGGATTGGGTGGCCATGCCTGCGGAAATTACGGGGTGCCGCTCTCGGAAATCCTGTTGTTGGAAAATCAGCCCAAGGCCATTTCATTGGAGTTGTCTTCGTTTCAATTGGAAACCATCGAGACACTCCATCCTAAAGTTTCCATTTGGCTGAATTTCGCACCGGACCATATGGATCGCTATCCTACGGTCGAGGCATACAAGACTGCCAAGTTGCGCATATTCGAAAATCAGACGGAACAGGACACCGCGATTGTCCGCTATGGAGAGTCCCTGGAGCAACTGAGACCCAAGGTGCTCACCTTTTCGACGGAATGCGATGCGGCCGATTTTTACTCGAATGGCAAAACCATCGTGCACCGCGGTGAAGTGATTCTGGATCTTCAGTCAGAAACCTCGCTGCGTGGTTTGCACAATGCGGAAAATGCGATGGCAGCCATCGGAGCATGCATGTCCTATGGCATCGATCATACCAGCATTCGCTGCGCCTTCAGAGGATACGCGCCTCCCGCGCATCGCTGTGAGTTGGTCAGAACGTTGGATGGCGTGGAATATCTGAATGATTCGAAAGCCACCAATCTCCACGCACTGCAATGCGCTCTGCGGTCCCAAGATCGTCCGGTGGTTCTGATTGCCGGAGGAAAAGACAAAGGACTGGATTATTCATCGATCCTGCCCTATCTCAAAAAGCACGTTATCGAAACCATCACCTTCGGTGAAATCGCACTTCCTCTCGCAGACCTTTTCAGAACAGCCGTTCCGACAACAACGGTCGCGACCCTAGAACAGGCAGTTCATCACGCGCGCTCCGTGGCACCCAGAGGATCAACGGTTTTGCTTTCCCCCGGAACCTCATCCTTTGATCAGTTCAAGGGATATGAACATCGCGGAAACGTTTTCAGAGATATCGTCCATCAATTATTCTAACACCCACTCAAATCCTATGAAACTCGATCAAATACCGACCCGTCGCAAACCCGTGCAAAACACGATTTACGCGCGCCTGTTCAACAAAACCAAATTCCGCAAGCAACATGCTTCGGCAGCAGTGGCCTCGGCTGATGATTTCGAGGAGGATTCGGGAATCAACATTTCACGATCCTTATCGATCATTTTTGCGATCCACATTCTGGCTATCGGGATGATTTTCATTCACAAGCAGTATTTATCAGGTCGAACCGAAGAGCCGAAGGCTACAAGCAACGGTGGACAAAGCGAATCGGTTGCCTCCACGAGGTCGCCGGAAAGAACCGATGAGGTTCAGAGTCTGAATACAGGCGGCAAACCTTATATGGTCAAAAAAGGTGACAATTTTTCTGTCATCGCTGCCAAGTTTAATGTCGATGAAGCAGAGCTCCGTAACATGAACCGTGAAAAAGAAGTCAGGGCTGGCACCGTTCTCAGGATTCCGGATGCGAAACGGATTGTTGCGGTTGAGCCTCCTGAAATACAAGCCATCAGAAGCCAGAACACCCCACATCCATCTGAAAACGGATTAGTGGAAATTTTGCCACAAGTTGCCAGAACCACGGTTTTGACCCAGAACGCCACAAACGCCAACGGAAGCCTACCAGCCGCTGTCCCTCATGTTGGCGTCGCAAAAACTCATATTGTGAAACCCGGCGAAAGCGTTTGGCGAATTTCCAAACAGTACACTCTCACTGAAAAGGAACTGATGAGCGTGAACGGTATCAGCGACCCGACAAAACTGAAAGCCGGACAGGTGCTCAGACTCCCGTAACCATTTCCAATTTCAGCCACTCCCTCTTTATCTGTGATTAAATACAGTTCAACCTTCTTGATCATCGCTGTCGCGGCACTTTGCTGCCTCGGGCTGGTCATGTTGGCGAGCACAGGATTCTGGGTGAGAGGATTGGATAATCCTTACTATTTCCTGAGCCGACAATCCATGATGGTCGGACTCGGAGTCGTGGCAGCGATTTTTCTCGCAAAAATGCCCATGGATTGGATACGCCGATTGACACCCTACGGATATGTCGTGAGCTGTATCGCGTTGGCACTTTGCTTTGTGCCAGGTATTGGGATAGAACTATACGGATCGAAGCGCTGGATTGAATTTCCTCTTATTGGTCAATTTCAACCATCCGAAGGTGCTAAGGTGGTTGTGGTTATTGCTCTCGCGATATGGTTTTCCCGTTGGCAAACCGAAGCGAAAACGCTTTTACGTGGCTTCGTGATTCCCGGTATTATTGCGGTCGTGCCCATCGCCCTGATTGCAGCCGAGACCGATGTTGGAACAGCCCTCTCGCTCGCGGTGACAGTAGCTGCAATCATGTTCTGCGTCGGAACCCGTATTATCTATATGTTGCCTTCCGCTCTTTCTGTTATGGCAGCAGCCGGTTGGTTTCTCTACAACAACGCCAATCGATGGGGTCGTATTGAAGCTTGGCTGGATCTTGAAAATCCCATTCATCAACTGGATCGCGGCATGCAACAGTGGCGTGCTCTTCTTGCTCTCGGAAACGGTGGACCATGGGGCGTCGGTCTCGGCAACGGGGTGGAAAAATTCGGAACTCTCACATTCGCCCATATCGATTTCATTTTCCCTGTCATCGGGGAAGAACTCGGATTGCCCGCAACACTCACAGTTGTCTTCTGTTATGTGGTTATTGCGATCGCGGGTATCGGAATCGCATTGCAGGCAAAACACGTGTTCGAACGTTGTGTTGCAATCGGTCTGACCTGCGTGATTGTCGTGCCCGCTATGGTGAACATCGCGGTCACAACCGCCGTCCTTCCTAATGACGGATTACCCCTCCCTTTTGTGAGTTACGGTGGAACCAGTCTCATTTTCAGTTTGGCAGCTGTAGGTCTGCTAGTCGGAATCCATCGCCGTACACAGCTGGTTCCCTCCAAAGCTTATCCAATTGGCAGCAAGGTCAAATTCGCAGTTCGCCTCTGACGAATTTGCCTACTACAAACCTAGTAGAAAAGATGAAATCGCCGAACTGATTCTGTTGCGTGATCGCAACGTGGTGTGTTCGGTTTGAGTGTAGATGGGCGAAACCGTGTTTTTGCCAATCGTTGGAGGAGTATCTTGGGGAGATTTATGAGATATTTTGTCAGGATCTGAGAGGGTTGAGTGTTGATAAATCAAGGGCTTGAGGATGTTGCTGAAAAAACCTTAAAAATTTTCAGAAAACCT
>CBFGOP010000046.1:0-16016 GCA_965650415.1 uncultured Prosthecobacter sp.
TGACAGGCCGAACAACGGATGCAGCGCAGGATCTCGCGGCAGTTCGATGCCAGAACATCCGTCCGGCCATTGTCCATAAAAACCACATGCATGTGCTCGGGACCATCCGGCTGGTTGTCGGATTTCGGCCCGTTGATGAACTCCGTGTAAACCGTGAGCTGCTGACCTGTCGCCGAGCGACCTAACAAATTCAGGAAAACCGACAGGTCTTTCTGCTGCGGGATGACTTTTTCAATCCCAACCAATGCGATATGCAATTTCACCGGAGCCATCCCGAAACGGGAATTCCCCTCGTTGGTGACAAGAACCAAGCGACCCGTATCCGCGCAGACAAAGTTCGCTCCCGTGATTACCGCCTGTGCCTGCATATATTTCTCACGCAAATAAACCCGGGCGCGACGCGTGATGGTTTCAGGATCATCATTGTAATCCGGCGCGATTCCCTCACGCAAAAACGTGTTCGCAATCCCGCGGCGGTTCTTGTGAATGATGGGTTTCACAATGTGCGACGGCTCATCGTCATCCAGCTGAATGATGAACTCGCCCAAATCCGACTCCAAGCACTCCACGCCGTTTTCGATCAAAAACGGGTTCAAATGAATTTCCTCAGCCGCCATCGATTTCGATTTGGTCAACTGCTTGACCTCGTGCTCACGCAGAATGGAAAGGATGGTCTCCCGCGCGTCCTGATCGGTAGATGCAAAATGCACGTTGACCCCGCGATCCGTCAGAGATTTCTCCGCCTTCTCCAGATACTCGTCCAAATGATGCAGGGTGTGATCCTTGATCGCCCCCGCCAATTTCCTCAGCGAGTCCGGATCCTTGTAATCATGAAACAATACCGAATACCGCTTCTCCGTGCCTTTCGACGATCCATCGATCACCGAAAACTGCTTTTCATCGGAAATTTCACGGGCGTATTGATCGATAAGTTGAGCCATGGGATTGATCTGATTTCTATGAGGAAAAATTTAGTCCAAGATTCGGAAATGACCAGAAGTTCCTTGCTCAAGCCTGCACCAGAACCTGATCAAAATCCTTCCATACCGGATCGATATTCTGCCGCTTGAGCATCTCCGCGATCTCGGCCGGACTGCGGGTATCGTGAATCTGAAATTGCTCGGTCGCCTTTTCTTTCCCGCTTTTTTCCGCCAACTCGACCCGACGTCCTTTGACCGTCAGGTGAAGGTCGTCCGAACCCGCACCGGTGTAGCCACCCGGCTCGGTCCGCGCCCCGGCAGACATGTGGGTGATTCCCAAAGAAGCCATCGCATCGCGCAGAGGAGCAGGCTCACGGGTTGATAAAACGATCGCCACCTGCGGGAAAACGATCCGGAACGCCGTGATCAATCTCAACAACGACTCGTCAGGCAGGAAGCGGGTCGGGTCGGGCTCATATTGATAATTTCCCGCATAAGGACGCATGCGAGGAAACGCGACCGAGAACTGGGCTTTCCAGCAATGCTTGTAGAGATATTCCAGATGCGCAGCGAGCGAGATCGCTTCGTGTTTCCAATCCGCCAAGCCAAACAAGGCGCCGATCCCGATCCGTCTGAAACCACCGGCGTAGGCACGCTCCGGGCAATCCAAACGCCAATCAAAATTCTTTTTGGGCCCCGCCGTGTGGAGTTTCTGATAGGTTTCACGATGGTAGGTTTCCTGGTAAACAATCAACCCCTCCGCGCCGTGATCGACCAATTCCGTGTATTGATCATCCTCCATCGGCCCGACTTCCAACGCCAGGGTCGGAAACAAAGGAATCAAGGCATCCAAACATTCCTGCAAATACCCCTCGGAAACAAATTTCGGATGTTCCCCCGCCACCAACAACACGTTGCGGAAACCTTGGTCGTGCAAAAATTTTCCCTCCGCCACCACCTGCTCCACCGTAAGAGTCGTGCGCAAAATCGCAGCATCTCTCGAGAACCCGCAATACGAACAATTGTTCACGCATTCGTTTGAAACATAGAGCGGCGCGAACAATCTCATGGTCTTGCCGAAATTCTGACGCGTGAGCACCTGACTCTTTGCGGCCAATTTTTCCAAAGAAACCTCCTGCTCCAACAAACTCGCGAACCGACGCATCAGGGGCGTCGGCTTCTCCAGGAGCTCGGGATACACAGAGGAAAAAGGCATGCGCAGAACTTGAATCAACCCGCGCCGAACGTCCAACACCGATCCGAGAAATTTTCACCAGGTAGCTGGGACTTCCAGTCCCAGTCCGTTTGAGGGCCATCCTGTCCCTTCCTTCACATAACAAACAGACCACAAATTTCCTTGGAAGTTTAAGCCGTTTGAGCTCGTATCAAGCCACCTATGAAAACCAAATTTCTCATCGCCACCTGCGTCGCGTCCCTTGCTTGCGTTCTTCCCTCCCACGCTGAAGACAGCGCCCTCGCCAAACAAATGGAGGTTCTCAACGACGCCTACAAAGCCATGCGCAAGGAAGAAGATCCGGCCAAGGGAGCCGCTCTTGCCCGCGAAGCCCAGGATGCTATGGTGAAAGCGATCGTCGAAGTTCCCGAGCTCGTAAAAGCCATGCCCGACGGCCCGGACAAAGCCAAAGCCTCCGCCGAATACCGCAAAATGATGGGCAACCTGATCGCCACTCTCGCCGAAATGGAACTCGCTTTCCACAACAAGGACATGGAAAAAGTCAAAACCATCGTCGAACAAATGCGTGAGTCCAAAAAACAAGGCCACGACAAGTTCATGGAAGAGGAGTAATCCAATTCATTTCTGAATATTCCAAATAAAAAAGCCCCGCAGGATTCTCCCGCGGGGCTTTTTTTGAAACAACTTCTTACTCAACCACCACTTTGGAACCGACCACCAACTTCGAGTAAACCTTGGGCATGATCTGGTGCGGTCCGCGAATACAGGCATGGGAAACCGGATAACGTTTCACGGGCCCGATGTGGTGACCAACCCCATCCCATGTCAGACGCATCCAATATTTCATCGGCGCTCCCACAAACTTGCCACCCTCGGGAATCGGATCGGTAAACACATTCGCATCGCTGTTCACGACCTTGCTCTCGGCATCATAAATGCGTCCGTATTTGTTAGAACTCTTGTCCACGACCTTTTCCAGAATCTTGTAGGTTCCGGGAGGTGTCGGATGGCTCTTTCTTCCGGAACTGATCGGATAATCGATCACCACCTGATCGCCGTTCATCAACATGCCGCGCTGGGTTTCCAATTCGATCCTCAGCCAAGAATTCTTCGGATTGGTCTGTGCATAAAGCTCGTTGTTCGTCCAGGTATCGTAGGTTTTAGGATAACCTTTTTCCGCAACGAAATGTTCATAGGTTCCGGGCGTGTGGGGATTCACATACTCCGCATGCGATTTCTGCAACTTCGGATCATTCGGATTGGGCGCGCAGCTTGCAAACAACAGGCTGATTACACCCAAGCACAGGATAAGCAATTTCTTCTGATTCATGATTTCTGAAGCGATGGATTAAGACATTTCCCTCACATTTGCAATCACGCATTCCCTGAGGTTCGCGGGTTCCAAATTTTCAAAAGTGATCCCACCCACCGGAAATTTCCTCACCTTCGGAGACTTCCACCCATTTCCCCACACAGGTGAGTTTCAAATCAGGAAAAACCCGTGCCCACTCGGTATCGAAGCCTTCACATTTTCGAAGACTGAACAACAACTCGAAATCCTCCCCATCCTCCAGTGCCTGCTTCAAATCGCACCCATCGGTAACAGGCACCGCGGATCGATCCAAATTCAACCCGCAACCCGAGGCCTTGGCGAGGCGCGGCAGATCCCTCGCCAAGCCATCTGATAGATCCATCATCGCGCTCGGCTTGAAATGTTTCACCAACCAGCGCGCCTGCTCCACCCTCGGCATGAAATCCAAATGCTTTCCAGCCAACGACCCGCCCAGTTTTCCTGTTACCCAAATTTCATCTCCCACCACGCCTCCCCATCTGTTGACGAGATTTTCCCGCTCGACCCGACCCGTTGCGGAAATGGAAATGACCGCTGCGGATCCAATCGGCACCCGACAGGTTTCACCGCCCACCAACACCGCACCGAACTCGGCCATGCATTTTCCCATGCCCCGGTAAAAATCCTCAATCCACTCAAGTTCCATATCACCCGGCAAAGCAATCGTGACCAGGAAACGTTCGGCCAGGCCGCCCATCGCCGCAAAATCCGAAACCACACGAGCCACCGCCTTCCATCCCACCCGCAAGGCATTTTCCCCTTTGAGAAAATGAACACCTTCAACCAAAGCATCGGTTTTCAACAACACCAGATCCTTTCCACCCTCATCCACCACGGCACAATCGTCACCAGGACCTGCAACCCCGGTTGCCGTCGGAACCAGGCGCACGAGGCTGGCGATCAACGCATCTTCTCCGATTCCTTGCAGCTTGTTCATTGCAGTGCTTGTTCCGGAATATGACCAAACCTGATCAACAACTGAATCCCTACCGTTGCCCCGTTGAATAACAAATGAGCCGCAATGGGTGCCCAGATCGATCCCGTACATTCGTATAAAAACGCAAGCACCACTCCAAAGATAAACAAGGGCAACAAGGCTACAAAACTGCCGTGTGCCGCACTGAAGATCAAAGCTGACACCAGCAAACCGATCCACATTCCCGAGAACTTTTTCAACACCGGATAGAGATAGCCCCGGAACACGACCTCTTCGCAGACCGGTGCCACAATCACCGCCATCACCACCATCAGAATCAATACATTCTGATCCTCGGTTTTGTGGAACATCTCAACCATATCCTGAACCTTTTTGACCCCCAAACTTTCCAAAAGCTGCTCATAACCGACCAAATACAGGAACGCGAAAACACACCACATTCCAAATACCGTTGCCGGACCGATGAACATGACCCAAGGCCACTCTTTCCATTTCAATCCCAACCATTCCACGGGACGAACCCTCCTGAAGACCACGATGGTCGCAATAGCCACCCAGAAAAACTGAACTCCCATGTTGATCAGCAGCACGTTCGCCGTGATCTTGGTTGCCTCTGGTTCATGGCTCATCGACGCCGACAAAGCACCTTGTGCGAAATAAAACACCGCAATCAACCCAACCGGCAACAAATCCACATTCCAATAAAACCAAACCGGAACCTTTCCCTGCGGTATCGCTGGCGGCAAGCCATCAACCCCAACCCGCGAAAATCTTCTAACAGCCAGTCCCACCACAAACAACAACACCGCCAATGCGAATGTGGCGTAAATACCTGTCAAAGTGACGTTGTTCATGGCTGGCGACAAACTGCCTCTTAGCCAGACCCATTGCCACCGTAAAGTTTCACCTGTTCCAAAAATATCCTTTACTCAGCAACCTTTCGAGATTAGCGGAAATCATGCCTTTTCTACACAAAGTAACCCTCGCCCTCTGCGTTTTCGCAGGGATGGCAGCGGCCAGCTTGTGTGAACACAACCATTTTGCGCATGACAGCCCTTGCGTAGAGCATACGCATGATGACCATCATGACCACCACCACCCGCAATCCGGTGACTGCGAGGATCACGATGGCACATCACATCACCACCATCATTGCCTGCAACTTCCCGTCGCGGATCGACCAAGCCTCGATCACTACGCGCTCGCCACTCTCGGTGGAGACCTTTTGAAAATCTCTGTTGAAACCTCGCTCATTCCTGATGAGCCGTTTTTTTCTTTGGATAAACCCCCATTGATCTGACGCAACATTCGGGCACCCTCGTGTCTCCGAATTTGCAGCGCGGTTTTTACTGTGCTGCAAAAACCAACACGCATCGCGCCTTGCCGCACATCTGCGTCCTCCTGCGTTCCATATCAATAATTTTATCCAACCATGAAATCCGTCTTCATCGCGTCCGCGTTGTTATATCTGCTCGCCGCGCAAATTCTAACAGCCTCACCTTCGGAAATCCTCACCTTCGAGAGCATTTCATCACGGGTCCGGAACCAAAATTCCGAACTCGCAGCAGCCCGCTTCCGTATCGACGAAGCCACAGGCCTCGCCAAACAATCCGGCCGACTCGCAAACCCTACGTTCGACACCGGAATTTCACGTCAAACCCGCAACAACGACGGCAGCATCGAGATCGGATTCACCCAGAAATTTCCGCTCACAAACCGACTCCGAATCGAAAAGGATATTAGCGCCACGGAAATCCAAGCGGCCGAAGCCGAGGTCAAAAATGTCGAACGACTGCTGATCTCCGAAGCCCGCCAGGAATTCGTTAAAATCCTCGCCATACGCGATCGAAAAGTCCTTCTCAGACAACAGCAACAACTCGCCACCGAACTGGCGGGATTCATTTCCGAAAAATCCAAACAAGGAGAAATCTCACCGCTCGATACCGCGCAGGCAAAACTCGCATCGCTCCAACTCACCACCCAAGAGCGTTTGCTAAATACCGAAGAAACCGCCGCACTTGGCAAACTCAGACCCCTGTTGGGAATTGCTCCGGAGACCGCAGTCACACTCTCAGGAAATCCTTCCGGCATTTCTTCATCGAAAAACCCGGACATCCAACGCCCCGACCTGACCGCTGCTCAGCTCCAGCTGCGTGCTGCGGAGGCCGCCATCGGCTTGGAACAGGCAAACCGAAAGGAAGATATCTCTACCTCCATTTTCGCGGCAGGCGAGCGCAGCGAAGACGCACCGAACGGTTACGACAACGAAACCGTCATCGGCCTCAAGTTCTCCATCCCCCTGCCTCTTTGGAACAACAACCGAGGCAACATCGATGCCGCAACCGCCCGCCGCAACCGCAAGGAACAGGAGGTCACAGCGCTCGCAAATCAAATCAACCACGAAACCGGAACCGCACTGACTGAAATACGTCAATGGGCCGCTATCATCTCCGAGCTCGATGGGAAACTCATCCCTCTCGCCAAAGAACAGACCGATCTCCTGGAAAAAGCCTACAAACAAGGCCAAAGCGATCTTCAACTCGTGCTCAACTCCCGCCAACAAACCCTGGAACTGCTCGCCTCAAAAATCGACGCCACCCGCGAGTTCCGCCTCGCCAACATACGCCACCAAGCCAGCCGTGGCGACGGCATGTAACCGCCATACCAAGCCACATTCATTTCAGTCACCATGAAAATCCTATCTCTAACAGCCATCCTCGTCACCAGCACCATCGCTGCGTCACCTCCACGCAACGAGACCACCGTTGCTCTCGACGCAATCGCCGTGAGAAACCTCGGAATTGAGACCGTTGCCGCAGAAGAATCCGTTTTCGAGCGCACCATCCCCGTGCTCGGTGAAATCGATCACACCTGCGAAAGCCATTCCGTCCTTTCCAGCCGCATCCCCGGTAAAATCATCGAAGCCCTTGTCCACAAGGGCGAGTTCGTGAAAAAAGGCGATGTCATGCTGCGCATCGAGAGCCGGCTGCCGGGCGATCCTCCACCGGTCATCGATCTAACAGCTCCAGCCGACGGACTGGTGATCGAATCCACAGGACACCTCGGTGCACCCGTAGAGCCCGATGCCATGCTGATGCAAATCATGGATCTGTCCACTGTCTGGGCGATCGCCCGCGTCCCGCAACATCATGCTGCGATTTTGAACGAGAAACTCACCGCCCGAATCCGCATCCCTGCTGTCGGCGATCAGGTGTATGAATCGAAGTTTTTCCGTCTCGGCACGGATACTTCGCAAACATCGACGGTCGATGCCATTTTCGAAATTCCCAATCCCGATTTCAACCTCCGCCCCGGCATGAGGGCCGAGGTTTCCCTGATCGCATCGAAACGTGAAAATCTATTGAGTGTCCCACGCGCTGCCTTGCAGGGAGATCGCGCCAATCGCTTTGTGTTCATCAAGGACTACGAACTCGAGAACACGTTTGTCAGAGTCCCAGTCACCGTTGGAGAAATCAACGATGACCGGGTCGAAATCATTTCCGGGCTTTTTCCGGGAGATGATATCGTCGTCAAGGGTGCCTACGCACTCGCCTTTGCAGGAAAAGGTAACACTTCGCTCAAGGAAGCGCTCGATGCCGCACACGGCCACCCTCACAACGAAGACGGAACCGAAATGACGGCAGAACAAATCGCCGCAGCCGACAGCGGACACGGTCATGATCACCACGACGACGGCATGAGCCCGTTGGTTATCTTTCTAACCATAACATGTGTTGTGTTGTTGGCCCTGCTGATCGCAAGCGTGCTGTATCGAAAATCTCAATCGAATCAGAATCATGCTTAACCACCTCATCCGTTTCTCTCTGAAAAACCGCGCGCTCGTCATCGCGACGGCATTGCTGATCGTTTTCATGGGCGTTCGCACCGCCAACGAACTCCCTGTCGAAGTCTTGCCAGACATGACCAAACCCACGGTTACTGTCCTGACCGAAGCCCCGGGCCTCGCGCCCGAGGAGGTAGAAACCCTTGTCACCCGCCCGCTTGAAAACACCCTGCTCGGCATCGGCGGACTCGACCGGCTCCGCTCAAACTCCGATGTCGGACTCTCGCTCGTGTTCGTCGAGTTCGCCTGGGGCACCGACATCTACAAAGCCCGCCAGCTTGTCCAAGAACGCCTCCAAGCCGCGAAGCTGCCGGAAAATACCCGCTCTGGCATGACTCCGGTTTCTTCCCTGATGGGAGAAATTCTCCTCGTCGGCCTGCGCTCGAAAGACAACTCCATCGCCCCGATGGATCTGCGTTCCTTCGCCGAGTGGAATGTGGCGCGACGTTTGCAAAGCATTCCCGGAGTCGCCGAGGTCCTCGCCATCGGTGGTGGCGTGAAACAAGTCCACGTCGAGCCCGAACCTCTCAAAATGCAGGCCGAAGGCGTATCGTTAGAAGAGTTGGAAAAAGCCGTTTCACTTTCCGCCGGCAACGCCACCAGCGGTTACCTCCAATCCGGACCGCGCGAAATCATGGTGCGCAACCTCGCGATGACCGCAGACCCCGCAGACATTTCCTCATCCATCGTGAAACGCAAGGGTGACCGCATCATCACCATTGGCGATGTTGCAGAAGTGAAATTCGGTGTCGCAACGATGCGTGGCGATGCAGCCATTGCTTTTGATGGCGATGAAAAAGAAACCCCGGGCGTCATACTCAGTATCGATAAAGCGCCCGGCTTCGATACCCTTGAACTTTCCGCCGATATCGAAAAAGCCCTGGCCGATCTCCGACCCAGCCTCCCTGCCGGAGTCGAGGCGGAAATCCTTTTTCGACAAGGTGATTTCATCGAAAGCGCGATCGGCAATCTCAAGGAAGCCATCTTCGACGGCGCGCTCATGGTGACCATCGTCCTGCTGCTTTTCCTGCTGAATGTGCGCACCACTTTCATCACTCTAACAGCCATCCCGCTGTCGTTTGCGATCACGCTGCTCACCTTCAAATGGTTCGGCGTCAGCGTCAACAGCATGACCCTTGGCGGCATCGCCGTTGCCATCGGAATGGTGGTCGATGACGCCATCGTCGATGTCGAAAACGTGTTTCGACGACTTCGTGAAAACGCCTCGCTCCCGCTACCAAGACCACGCTTGGATGTCATCGCCTCCGCCTCCAGCGAGGTTCGTTCCAGCATTCTCTACGCCACTGTTCTCATCATCCTGGTGTTCGTTCCGCTGTTAGGTCTTGCCGGACTCGAAGGCAGGCTTTTCCAACCCATCGCCATCGCGACGATTGTCAGCATGATCGCTTCATTCGTGGTTTCGCTCACGGTCATTCCTGTCCTGTGTTCGTTTTTAATCAAGCCCACAGAAGGAAAAGAACATCGCGAAGGTTTTTTGGTGAGAGCACTCAAATCCTTCACCGAAGCCACTTTCCTCCGCGCGGCATTCGGTGCCCCTCTGGTTGTGGTCGCCGTGGTCATCATGCTAGTCATCGCTGCTGCCATGCTCTACCCCAGCATGGGCAAGGAATTCCTCCCCACCTTCAACGAAGGCAGCGCCACGATTTCCTTCGCCAGTGCGCCGGGAAGTTCTCTCAAACAATCCAACGAGGTCGGCGAAACCGCAGTCAATCTTCTGTTGGAAATTCCCGAAGTGAAATCCGTCGGTCGACGCGCCGGACGCGCGGAGCGTGATGACCATGTCATGCCGGTTTCCGTGAATGAGTTCGATGTCGAGTTCCACAAAGGCGGACGCGATCGCGAAATCGTGTTCGCGGAAATCCGCGAGAAGCTGCAAACCATTCCCGGCACCTTCGTCAACGTCGGCCAACCCATCGGCCACCGCCTGAGCCACATGCTCAGTGGAGTCTCCGCGAAGATTGCAGTGAAAATCCACGGTCCTGATCTGATCACCCTGCGCAGCCTTGGCGCAAAAGTCAAAGCAGCCGGAGAATCCGTTCCCAGACTGACCGATGTGAATCTCGAAGCCCAAGTTCCCATCCCGCAGATCCGCATCGAGGTCAACCGCCCACGCGCCAAAATAGAGGGACTCAGTCCCGGCGAAATCAACCACCAGGTTTCCCGTCTGTTAGGCGGCTCGACACTCGGTGAACTACGAGAAGGCGAAACCACGGTCGATCTCGTCTTACGCCTGCCCGAATCATGGCGCACCGTTCCGGAAAAAATCGGCGAGCTTCTGATCCAAACTCCCGACGGTCGTCATATCCCGCTCTCGCTCGTTGCCGACATTCATGAAGTCAACGGCCCCAACGTGATCAACCGTGAAAACGGCCAGCGCCGAATCGTCATCGGTGCGAATACGGATGAACGCGACCTCGAATCCCTGGTGAAAAAATGGCAACGCGCCGTCGCCGATCAAGTAACGCTCCCGCCGGGCTACACCTTGAGTTTTGAAGGTGAATACCTCGCCCGCCAACAGGCATCACAACGCATCCTCATCCTCTTCGCCATCGTAGCTGTGGTCATCACCGTGCTTCTAACAGGTTACTTCCGCAGTGTTTCTCTCTCACTCCAGGTGATGCTGAACCTTCCACTCGCGCTTGCGGGTGCGCTGGTATTCACTTGGGAACGGATCGACAACATCAGCATCGCCACCCTGGTCGGATTCATCGCCGTTGGCGGTGTCGCCGCACGCAACGGGATCATGATGATTTCCCATTACCTCCACCTCATGCGCCATGAAGGAGAATTTTTCGGCATCGCGCTGATCACACGCGGCACTCTGGAACGACTCGTCCCCGTGCTTATGACCGCGCTTTCCGCAGGCATCGCCCTCATCCCGCTCGTCCTTTCACCAGGCGAACCCGGTAAGGAAATCCTCCATCCCGTCGCCGTTGCCATCGTTGGCGGTTTGATTTCCTCAACCCTTCTCGACCTCGTCGTCACCCCCGCGGTTTTTTACCTCATAGGCAGAAAAGCCGCTGAAAAAGCTATCAGGCTGGATGCCCCGGCCACCCGTTAGAACATATAAACAAACAACCACATGAAAACCAAATTACTCGTTACCATCCTCGCCCTGACCACCGGCTTCGCCTTCGGTCACGGATCTGTCGAACTGGGTCCGAACAAAGGTCGCATCCTCGAATTCAGCACCAACGAATCCATGCACGGTGAAGTCACAGAAAAGGACGGCAAACTCTTCATCGCCGTGCTCGATAAGGACATGAAACCCGTTGCCATCGCCGCACAAGAAATCACCGCCACAGCCGGGACCCGCGACAAGCCCTTCAAAATCGGAGTCACCAGAGAGACCACCGCATTCAGCATCGCCGCTCCCAAAGCAGGCGAGTGGATCATCTTCCAATTCAAGGAAAACGCCGGTTCAAAACCCATCACCGCGCGCCTGCATTACGACACCAAAGTCTGCGCTCCATGCAGCAATCCGGAGTGGCGCTGTGCCTGTAAAGCAAAAGGCTGATAAGCCACCGCTCACTTCCCACCTTTTTCGTATATTTCCTTTGATACATGATTGGTCAACTCATAGAGAAGACCTTTGATTGGAACATGAATGTAAATCCTTCCCGTGTCCTGAGCTGGTGGATATTTCTCCGCCAGCTTTGGCGCGCGTTCGAAAACCTTGTTCATCAACGAGACTTGAAACGCTCCCTCATAACGATAAGACCTTGTTAGAATTTCACTTTCCGTCTCCTTCATGCGACGTGCTTGCCTGAGAATGGACAGCTTGTTGAAAAGGGATTGATCGGATTCGATCTGCTCATCCGACTGGCTCAGTTCGGCTATTTCCTGAGTATTGGTTAACGATTTGTTTTGATGATCCGTCCACTCCTCACCCTTTCTCACAGCACGCAATAACTCCGCATCATCGGATACGGCCAGTTCTTCATCCTCATGAGGCTTGCGAACCAGCATGTTCCCCGTCAAACCCATCAGATCTTCAGCAAAGAGTTTGAAATTGGAAAACTGCACTCCTTCACTGAGAAATTTCATACCGAAGGATCCGCTGGTGAAATCAACCCGACGGTAGACGTTGAACGCATCCACCACGCTCAGGGCTTTGAGCAAGGGAATGGAGTCCCGCAAGCTGATCACATCCCCTTCATCCAGAGTGACAATTCCATCAAAGCCGATCCCATCGGAGGTGTTCGTTGATCCTTTGACATCAAATTCACCGGAGATTCTCCCATCGACATAAGACCTTGCCACCACAGGCAACATCGGCGTGATTTCCATTCCCTTGAGTCTCATCACTCCGGAAACCTTGGGTCGCTGACCTGACTCCAATTTGAAGTCATTCAGGATCATGCTGCCCCTGTTTCTTGAAAAAACGGCTTTATCAAACCGCATTCCCTGACGGTTGATCACCACGTCCAACTCCTCGATCTGCAAATTTCTCAGCCAGTTCTGCGTAAAATCCCCTCCACGAAACGATAACCTCCAACCGTCAGTCGTCGGCACAGCCTTCATCTTGCTGTTTTGGATCGCACCTCGCGAGCGCTCGGTATATCCCCAGCGTATAGACATGTCGGATACATGAATCGCGTCGACTTTGAGATCACCGAAAGACTGAAACAACACATCCCCCATCTCTCTGGCGGCCTCTTCGGTATCGGTTCCAGCACGGATCGACATGCTGACCTTGGAAATCTCGATGATACCCGGTTCCCAATTTTTACCGAAATCCACGAAGAAATCCCTCTTGCAGAGCAAATTCGACATTTCGATGGCCCTGAAAAACGATCCTTTATCGGAAAACAATACCATCCTCGCAATACCGAAGCGACCTTGTTGCCGATTGACACCTCTCAGTTCAACATCATCCGCCGCAAAACGCTCCTGAAAGACTTGCTCCACTTGTTTAACAAATTTCTCCTCGCCAGTCATTTTCACCATGACAGCCCAAGCCGCAAATCCAATCAAACCCAGCAGAAGCAGCCGAAGAGCCAAGTGCCACATACGGGAGAGAATATTCAGCTTGCTGCCGTCATTTGAGAGGGAATGTCTTAACTGAAACCAAAATCCTTGCTTGGAAATCCAAAGACTGAGCCTTTCGTTAAAGTTTTGCCATTGCTCTGAATCGTAGTTTCCGCTCATGCTCGCCCCAGATCAAAACCTTTCCACCCCCCGTCTAGCCAGTCTAAATTCCACCGTCCTCTAAAACCGCTCTCCCGTCCCTTGGAAAACACCGATTACAAAGTCCAACTCGAAATCTTCGAAGGCCCGCTCGATCTCCTGCTCTACCTGATCAAAAAGGACGAGCTGGACATCCACACCATTTCGATCGAGCAGATCACCAAGCAATACCTCAATTACATCAATACTTTCAAGCTCCTCAACATCGACCTCGCTTCCGAGTTCATTGTGATGGCGGCCAACCTGATGTACATCAAATCCAGAACCCTTCTCCCTCGCACCGAACAACCGCCCGAGGAAGATGTTGAAGACGACGACCCGCGCTGGGAACTCATTCGCCAGCTCATCGAATACAAGAAATTCAAGGACGCAGCAGGTTTCCTCTCCCTTCGCGAAATCGATCAACAAGGCCGTTTCGCCCATCAGCCCGATCCAGGCGACAAACCCACCGAAGAACCTCCGGCTCTTGCGGAAATCTCGATCTTCGATCTCATCCGCGCCTTCCAGAACGTTCTCAAACGCTTCGAGGAATCCCACGATTTCGGCGATATCATTGATGACCGTTTCACCGTCGCAGACAAAATCGAATTCCTGCTCGATCACTTCAAACCCGGCCAGTCGCTCTCCTTCGACGCCCTGTTCCAATCCGCCACCACCCAGTCGGAAGTCATCGTCACCTTCCTCGCCGTCTTGGAACTGATGAAACTCAACCAGTTCATTATCCGCCAGGATCACTTGCTCGGAAATATCACCGTCATCCGCCGCACTGCGTCCGACATGCAACATGAGGATTCACCCGAAGATTGATCGATGAATTCTCACTCAAAATCAACCGCCTGCATTTCCCTCAAGAAATCCGTTTTCTGCGTGATCCTTGCCTGCATCCTTCTGCCCTCTTGTGAGCATTTCGGGAAACCCATCCCAAAACTGACACCCAAAGAGCCTGAAAAGGAGAAAACGAAGGATCCTGTCGCCACTCCGGTCACTCCCGGTGAAATCACCAGAATCCCCCTCGGCGATCTCTATCAGCTCATTCAAAGCAAGGCCGTGCTGATCTACGATGTTCGTCCCCTGCTCTACTACAAATTGGGACACATTCCCAATGCGATCAGTTTTCCCAAATCCAACTTCGAGAAAGACATCGAGAAACACGAACCCCAGATCACCAAGGCGATCAAAAATCGCACCCCTGTCGTGCTTTACTGCACAGATCTTGCTTGCCCGGATGCCTTAACCGTCGCATCACAACTCGCAGAACGCGGTCACGATGTCTCGGTCCTCCAAGGCGGATACGAGGCATGGAAAGCCGCCGCACCCACTGATCCCTCTCTTTTTTAAACCATTATGAGCTCATTCTCCAACGTCACCGTCGATACCCTCGCCAACGTTTACTTCGAAGGCAAAGTCGTTTCCCATACCGTCCACTTCGCCGATGGCTCCCGTAAAACCCTCGGCATCATTTATCCTGGCTCGTTCCATTTCGGCACCGCTGCCGCGGAAATCATGGAAATCACCGCGGGTTCATGCGAGGTCACGGTCAAAGGCTCCGACACCAAAGTCACCTACCCTGCAGGAACCTCCTTCGAAGTCCCGGCCAACAGCGGTTTCGACATCTCGGTCAACGAAGGCATCTGCCAATACATCTGCTCCTTCCTCTCCTAATTTCCAGCGAGGCATGACTCACGGGTTTCTCAAATGCACTATTCCAGCTGTGCTGGCAGCAGTCCTGAGTTCCTGCAATTTCGTCACCCTGCCACCCGCGCCCAAGCCCTCCCAAGAGCTTGTCCAAAAAAACACGGTCGCGTTTTACACGCCCGAACGCACCCCGGAAGTCCAGGTCTGGATGCTTGCCGACAAGCTACATACCGGCATGGTCTTCCCCTACGATTGGTTGATCGAATCCGGTTTCATCCCGCCTGAAAATTTTCCGAATTGCAAATACGTGACTTTTTCCTGGGGCGATCGGAATGCCTACGTCAACCAACGCTGGCTCAAACCCACCGAGGTCATCCACGCCATTTTTCTGCCATCACCGGCAGTCATGGAATGCATCCCGATCCAATGGGATGTCGTCGAGGTTTCACCCAACCAACAAATTTGGATGAAATCCATCCCCCGCGAGCGCGGTCCCTTTGTCGCTGCGTTTCTCAATCACTGTACCATCCCCAACGAAAAAGGCCAACCCACCATCGCCGGCTCATCGAGTTGGGGAAAAGGGGTTCTTCTCCACTCCCCGCAATCCTACTACTTCCCACGCATCTGCAATGTTTGGACAGGACACGCCCTGGAAGCCTGCGGAGCGGAGATCAATCCCCTCATGTCGATCCATCGCGATCTGCTTGTGAAAGAGATCGAACAAAACGGTTTCCTCCGGGTCTGGGACGGTTCAGGAAAACCCTGAACAGCGGAAATTTCCCGACAAAAAATCCCGAGGCTTTTCAGCATCGGGATCTTTTATTCCTCAAAGGAAAAGTGCTCGAAAGAGGACTCGAACCTCCACAGGTTTCCCTACTAGATCCTTAGTCTAGCGCGTCTACCAATTCCGCCATCCGAGCTTT
>CBFGOP010000047.1:0-15918 GCA_965650415.1 uncultured Prosthecobacter sp.
TAATCCATGTCATCTGCATCTTCTGTTAATCACGATTCTCCGGTGAGTCCCTATTTCCCGCCGTTTCAAAGTTCTCCCGCATTGGAGTCTGAAGCGGACGAGCGGATTTCGCATTACGCCGAAAGCAAGCGTTCCGCCGTTCTCCCGCTTTTGCACATTGTCCAGCACCAGTTCGGTTTCATATCCGAGGAAGCGATCGAATGGGTGGCCAAGAAGCTCGATCTCGAGCCGATCAAGGTGCTCGAAGTGGTGACCTTCTATCCCGGTTTCCGCCAGTATGCTCCGGGCAAATATCACATCCGCGTTTGTCGCACCCTCTCTTGCGCGATGGGCGGCAGTTATGAGCTGATGGATGATCTCTGCAAGGAGTTCGGAATCGATCGCTCATCTGCGGATTCGCATCATCATCCGATCAGTGTATCTCCTTGTGGAAAATACTCCGTGGAGTTTGCCGAATGTCTGGCCTCTTGCGGAACCGCACCGGTTTGCATGGTGAACGATGATTTCCACGAGGCAGTTGATGTGGCTAAAATCAAAAAGGCGTGTGGGGAGTGAATTGCTTCATCAAATGAAAAAGGGAGGCTAATGCCTCCCTTTTTTGTGGTTTGAAATAAACAGCGATCAATCGTTGGAACGACCCTGATACGTTCCATCTTCGGTTTTCACGATGATGCGCTCGCCTTGGTTGATAAAGAGCGGAACATTGACGTTGAGACCGGTTTGCATGGTCGCTGGCTTGTAAACATTGTTTGCGGAATCGCCTTTGACGCCCTCGGAGGATTCGGCAACGGTCATCACCATGGTGAGTGGGAGTTCGATGCTCACAACAATGCCGTCCGCGATGAGAAGAGTGTAAAGTTGCCCCTCGATGAGGTAATTTTTGACTCCTTCGATGAGGTCTTCGTAAACGACCATGTCGTCATAGGTCTCGGGGTGAAGGAAGTGATAACCTTCAGTGTCTTTGTAGGAATATTCGTGAGCAATTTTTTCAAGATGAACTCCTTCGACCGAATCGTTGGAAGTAAGACGCAGGTTGCTGACTTTTTTGGTGGCGACGCTACGGATCGACATCTGGACGTACGAAGCCATGCGCGGTGGGGTTTTTAGTTCGTGCTCGATCACGAGGCAGACTTCGTTGTTGTGACGGACGGCATGTCCTTTGCGGAGGTTGATTACGTTGACGCTGGCCATAATGGTGTGCGCAGTGGGTAAGGGTTCAACCGCCCCTTGGCAAATCTCAAATTTCAAATTTCAACATTCAAGTCAGTCACTTCCTTGAAACTTGAGATTTGGGTTTTGAAATTTCAGAGGGTGTGGCCCATTCGGGTGCGTTTGGTGTCCAGATATTTCTGGTTGTGGGGATTGGGAGGGAGGGCGAGAGGCAGTTGCTCGGTGATTTCGAGGCCGTAGCCTTCCAGTCCGACGACCTTTTTGGGGTTGTTGGTCAGGAGTTTGATGCGACGCACCCCAAGGTCATGCAGGATCTGGGCACCCATGCCATAGTCCCGGAGATCCGAGGGGAAACCGAGTTTTTCGTTTGCCTCAATGGTGTCGAGACCTTGTTCCTGGAGCTTGTAAGCATGGATTTTGGCAGGCAGGCCGATTCCACGGCCTTCCTGGCGGAGGTAGAGGAGAACCCCGCCTTCCTCGGAAATCCGTTTCATCGCCGCATCGAGCTGCGGGCCGCAATCGCAGCGTTGGGAATGGAACACATCACCTGTCAGACATTCGGAGTGAACCCGAACCAAGGTCGGTTTTTCGGGGTCGATCTTTCCACGGGTCAGTGCCAGGTGATGAGAGTGATCCAGGGAAACGGTGTAGAGATGGCAGTCGAAATCCCCGTAATCGGTGGGCATGAGGATTGTGCTCTCGTGTTTGACAAATTTTTCCGAACGTCGGCGGTATTCGATCAACTGTGCAATGGTGCAGGCCTTGAGCTGGTGTTTCGCCTGATAATCGCCCAAGTCCCCGACGCGTGCCATGGAACCGTCTTCGTCCATGATTTCACAGATCACACCGGCCGGAGGAAGTCCGGCAAGGGTGACGAGATCGATCGCGGCCTCGGTGTGGCCGGCGCGGCGCAGGACGCCCCCCGACATGGCTTGTAGCGGGAAGATGTGGCCGGGTTTGACGAAGGATTCGATGTGGGCCGTGGGATCCGCCAACAGCCGGATGGTGTGGGCGCGGTCAGCAGCGGAAATCCCGGTGGTGATGCCTTTGGCTGCGTCGACCGATATTGTGAAGGCGGTTTTCATGCCTTCGTGATTGCGGCGGGTCATTTGCGGGAGATCGAGCTCCTCCGCCCTGTCCGGGGTGATGGGGGCGCAGATCAGGCCGCGTCCGTTGATGGCCATGAAATTGACCATTTCCTTGGTGCAAAGCGATGCAGCGCCTACGAGGTCGGCTTCGTTTTCCCGATCCGGATCGTCCGCGACGATCACGATTTTTCCGGAAGCGATTTCATCGATGATTTCGTCGATTGGATGGAAGGTAAGGGCTGACACAATGGAATGGAGAAGAATGAGTTGTGGAAAAGTGAAAATTTAATTCAGGATCGGGTTTTTCGGGGCGAGTGAGAGCAGAGCGTGATAGGGGGAAATGCTGCTGAGAAGTCTTTTCCACAAATCCGGGTCGTGAGGTTGGTCAAGGAGGGTGAGATCGGGTTTCAGGGTGATCCAGGTGTTACGATCGAGCTCATCTTCCAGTTGTCCCGGAACCCATGCGGAGTGGCCAACAATGGCCTTAACGATGTGATCCGTCTTATCCATCGTGGATTCGGCCGTCTCTGCGGAAATGTGCTTGAGACGGATGAGGTGATTTTTGGAATCCCAGGAAAGCGAGGAAAAGCTGAGATGCTCGGTGCCGACGGGACCGCCCCGCAAGACAGGCACTCTGGCAAGTGAGGAGTTTTTCAACTGGGAAATCAAATTTCCCACGGTTGTGCCGATCGGATGATTGATGATGGTGCCTACCGCCCCGTCTTTTTCCGTATGTTCGGCGATCAGGATGACCGAATGATCGAATGTGCCGTCAGAAAGTGTCGGTGTTGCGAGCAACAGTTGACCACGCAGCGAGGTGAAGGGCTCGGAATCTGGAGATTGGTTGACCACAACGGCATTTTAGCCCCGAAGTTCGGAATTACAAGCGCGAGAGATGAATGGAATTCACGAAGGAATCCTCCAGGATGAATTTTTCAACATGCGAGCAATCTGGCATGTAAAGGGCTGTGTGGCAGCTGATGAAAGAAGGATATTTATTGGATATGGACGGGGTTATCTATCGCGGTGGCGAAGTGATTCCGGGGGCTGTGGATTTTGTTAGAAGGCTTCGTGAATCGGATACACCGTTTTTGTTTCTGACCAACAATAGCCAGCGTACCAGGCGGGATGTTGCGACGAAGTTATCCCGGATGGGAATTGATGCCGTGGAGGATGATGTTTTTACCTGCGCGATGGCGACAGCGAGATTCCTCGCAAGGCAGAAACCCGGTGGAACGGCTTATGTGATTGGTGAAGGTGGTTTGCTCAACGCATTGCATCGCAATGGTTACGCAGTCGTTGAGGATTCGCCCGACTATGTGGTGATTGGAGAAGGGCGGGCTTTCACTTTTGAGATGATCGAAAAAGCCGTTCGACTTGTGGAGCGCGGAGCAAAGTTGATCGCGACCAATCTCGACCCAAACTGCCCGACCGATAACGGTATCCGCCCGGGTTGTGGCGCGATTGTAGCCATGATTGAGAAGGCGACCGGCAAGCAGGCTTTTTCTTTGGGTAAACCGAGTCCGCTGATGATGTTGGAGGCAAGAAAACAATTAGGTCTCTCAACCGCGCAAACGGTGATGGTCGGCGACACCATGGAGACGGATATTCTCGGAGGCGTTCAATTGGGCTTCCAAACGATACTGGTTTTATCCGGAGGGACCAAAATCGGTGATTTGGCCAACTTTGCGTATCAGCCCGATCGTGTCGTTAACGATTGTGGTGAAATCGAGCTCGATGACGAATTACCATGCCGCTTGTCTATGGGAAAAATTGCCTGAAATCTTTCTGTTTCTCTGGATGATTCTTCTATATCAATAACCCGATGAATTCGGAAAAATCCTCTGAAAAGCGAACCGATCCCGACACGTTGAAAAATCAAAACGGAGTTCGCGTTGAAATGGCAACCCTTGAAGATTTGCCGGCATTGACGGAACTGGTCATGGATCTGTTCTCCCAGTCCGGTGATTTCCAAGCCGACCGAGAAACCCAGGAACGTGGTTTGAGATTGATTCTCGAACAACCGAACCGCGGAAGGATTGTTGTGATACGCAATGACGATGGAATCTTCGGTATGGTCAATATGTTGTTCACGATTTCCACCGCACGCGGTGGTTTTGTGATTCTGATGGAGGACGTGGTGATTCATCCTCATCACCGCGGACAGGGTTATGGCACCATGCTTGTAAATCATGTGATCGAGTTCGCGAAGCAGAAGAAGTTTTTACGGATCACCTTGTTGACGGACAAGATCAGCGCGGAGTCCCAGCAGTTTTTCCAGAAACAGGGATTTCAGTATTCGAATATGATTCCGATGCGTTATTTGATCGAAACGGACTGATTCATTTTCCCAATGATGTTTCAAAAACTTCTTGAGGGATTTAAGAAATCACGCCTCGAACATCTCTATCAGTCCGGTAAACTTCATTGTCCGGATTGCGGAGCGGTTGCCAAAAGTGTGCCAGCTGGCTGGGAAGAAGTCTTTTTGTGCCATTCATGCGGTGTGCGCGCACCGCTTTCCGAATGGCTCAGTCTTTCGACATCGGATCGGAAGCTTTGGACAAGTGATGCGCCTCCAGCAGATACAAAAATCATCAGAAAATCCATCCATGCGAATGAAGTGGTCTGGGAAATTCCTGCATCGGGCAGGTTCGGATTTTTTTTCGTGTTTGCAGTGATGTGGTTGTTCATCACCGCTGTGGTGAGCGGAGGATTTTTGATTGCATTTCTCAAAGGAGAGAAAATGGAGAGTAATATGCCAGTTTGGTTTTTGATTCCGTTTTTCGGAATTTTTTGGGCGGTTGGACTTGGGATGTTGTATGCCGGACTCCGTGAGAAATATCTCAAGTGATGTGTCAGGATCGGAGAGGAAAGTCTTTGGTTTCGGAAAGAAATTTTCGGAAAAAACAGCGAGAAAATTCTGACGTTGAAAGGGTTGAGTTCGATCGACCAGAAAGAGTTTTACCAACAAAACTACAAGTCGGTATACGGCATCGAGATCCGCGGTGAGGAAGGGAAAATCCGTTTTGGAACAGTGCTGAGCGAAGAAGAAAAGGCGTGGTTGGTCAGTGATTTCAGAAAACAGGTTTCGATGCTGCGTGGCGAGACTCAGGCAGATCCCCAAAGACCTGTGCGGGGAGGGGTGGGTCAGGTTCCCATCGGATCGGGCAAATCGGTGTTCTCAATCCCGTTTCCGAAACCGAAGTTCACAGACATGTTAGGACCGGCTTTCATGATTCTTTTTGGATTGGGTTTTGTATGTGTCGGCTTGTTTTTCCTGGGGCCCGATTCCAATTCTCCGAAAGATCAGAATGATGGTTCAGGTTTCGGTATGATCTTTGATTTTTTGGATCAGAGTTTTGGCTTTATCTGGATCTTTTTGAGTTCGATTCCCGTTGTGATTGGTATGGTGATGATGGTGAAAATATCGAATCGGATCCAGACCGACAAGCGGATCGAGGGCAACGAGGCGCAGATTGCGATTCGGAAATACAAAAGCCATCTGATTCTCTCGGATCAGTCGTTTCCCCGTCATGAGGTCACAGATGTGCGGTCATCGGATGTGGGTTTGGTCAACAACGTCAGAATGAAACGGGTTGATCTGATCGTGGGTAACCGGGTTGAAAAGATTTCCCACTGGATGAGTGAGGATGTTGCAGATCAGTTCGTCAGAGAATTACGGTCTGCTCTTTCGAAGTGAGGTTTCAGAACTCTACCTCGTCGGCCAGTTTGGCGATGGAAATTTCCTTGCCGGTTTCCGAGAGTGCGGCGCGTAGGGCTTGCGCGCCCTCGGGTTCGCCGTGAACCAGCCAGGTCTGGGTTTTAGGTCCCTCGATCCGTTGGAAATAATCGACCAACTCCGAGTGATCCGCGTGACCGGAGAAAGAATCGACGATGTCCACGTGGGCGTTCACATGGAAAGATTCGCCGAGGATGTTAACCTGTTTGACTCCGTCGCGAATGCGTCTGCCCAGCGTGCCTTCGGCGCAGTAACCGACGAAGAGGATGGTGGTTTTCGGATCTTCGATGTTGTTGCGGAGGTGGTGCAGGATCCGACCCGCCTCGCACATGCCCGATGCCGAGATGATGATGGCTGTGCCCTCGAGGTCATTCAGCGCTTTGGAGCCTTTGACTGATCGGACGAGCGTTAGATCATCGAAGCCAAAGGGGTTTTGTTTTTCAAACAAGGTGGAGTAAACCTCCTCGTTGAACGAATCCGGATGCAGCTTGTAGATTTCGGTCGCGCTAACGGCAAGGGGGCTGTCGACGAAAACCGGAATGGGCGGAATTTGTTTGGATGTGAACATTTCGTGCAGAACGAAAAGCAGCTGTTGAGTCCGCTCCACAGCGAAGGACGGGATCAGGATTTTTCCTCCACGTTTGATTGCCTTTTGGATCACGTTCACAAAATGCTCATCAAACCCCGGAGGTGCTTCATGCTCGCGGCCGCCGTAGGTACATTCCATCAACAGGAAATCGACATTCTTGACCGCGACGGGATCACGCAGAACTTCGTTGCCTCCACGTCCGACATCTCCGGAGAACAGGAAGCGTTTCTTTTTGCCATCACTTTGGTCGTGAATGTCAAGCTGGACTTGAGCGGAGCCGAGGATGTGTCCGGCATCGACGAAGGTGAGTTCGACTCCGTCCGCGATATGCAGCGGCCGGTCGTAGGAAAGCGTGACGAACTGGCGGAGACATTTCTCCGCGTCCTGCTCGGTGTAGAGTGGGGTGGCTTCCGGAAGCCCATCGCGTTTGCGATGTTTGTTGAGCCATTTGATATCGCTTTCCTGAATGTTCGCACAGTCACGCAACATGATCTGGCAGAGATCTCGTGTGGCGTGGGTGGCAAAAATGCTGCCTTTAAAACCCGAGCGTGAAAGGTTGGGTAGATTTCCACTGTGATCGATGTGCGCGTGGGAAAGAACGACCATATCGATGGATGCGGGATCGAAGTGGGGGAAACAGCAATTGATGTCGTAGGCATCCTTGCGGTGTCCTTGATAAAGCCCGCAGTCCAGCAGGATGCGTTTGCCGTTCACTTCGAGCAGATGCTGTGAGCCTGTGGTGGTTCCTGCCGCTCCGCAAAATTTGAGTTTCATGATTTACTATGATCTCGGTGATAGGCTTCTCTGCAACGAAAATAAGTCCTATGGGACCTGTAGAACCTATTTCCCATCAAAGAGACTTCTCAAAAACCAACGAGTCTCTTCCGCTTGCGATGTATTGTTCGCGGCGCTGATTGGATAGCGCGGTGAGGTCCGTCTGAAAATAGCCCGCGCGCTTGAAGAAATCGGCAGCCCGGGTGGTCAGGGCAAACACCCGCGGGATGTTTTTTTTCTGCGCGAGTTTTTCCGCGTGGGCGACGAGTTCGAACCCGTAGCCGCGACCCTCGTGCGCTTGTTTCACGTAGAGGCAGGCGACTTCCGCGCAGTTTTCCCCATCGTAAGGATGCAGTGCCACACAGCCGACGACGTTGTCGTCGATGGTCATGACGTGGTAGTCGTCAATGCGAGCCTGGATGTCTTCGTAGGTTCTGGCGATGAGTTTGGTGCGGCGCACAACGCGACCGATCATGCCGAGCAACTCCGGAATATCGTCGTCGCGCAATTCGCGGATGATCCGGTAACTGTCGGCGTGGACCATGGTTCCAACGCCTTCGTTGGAGAAAAGTTCGTCTACCAAGACCCCTTGCTGGCGACCGTTGAGGACATGAACCCGTGGGATACCGAGGTTGCAGGCTTCGGCAGCGGCGATGAGAAGTTCGCGTCCTTCGACCTGTTCCGACTTCAAAACATTTGGTACATCCGCGGCACGGATGGCATGGGCGGGTTGACCGTTGACGAGGATGCTTTCCTGCAGCAAGGCGATGATTTTCGAGACACCGATGCGTTTGGAAAACTCCACGACCTCGGGATCGAGCGGGTTGCTCCTGGAAGCGTCGATGATCGCAGATTGACCGCGTTGCAGGATGTCGCGGACTTCGTTGGCCGCGAGTTCATCGGTGATGGGTCGGGTAACCCGGGCGGCCATGATTTCACATTCCAAGGTCCAATCGTAGAGGTCCTTGAGATCGCCTCCAAGAACCCCGAGTACTAATTTGACTCCGAGGTCCTCAAGAACCGCGAGATCCAACAAGGTTTCAGCAACCGCTGGCTCCGGCAAAAGATCGGCTTCGATCAGGACACAGAAAACCTTTCCCCGGAACTGGGGAATGTATTGAAGAACGGCACGCAAGTCACTTTTTTCGACCACGGGATTTGTATAGCGGGTGATTTCCGGATTGGAAACGAAGAAAGATGGCTTGCGACCGGGGTCTGATACTCCGCAACTGACAAGAAATGACGGTTTTTTGAAAGGAATGGAGTATGAAGTTGGCTCATATTGACGTAAGCTTAAGCCGATGAAATTCCGAAGCCTCGTCATCAAAACCATCTTCCTGAGCCTTTCAGTAGGGGATGTTGTGGTGGCGCAACAGCGTAAGGATTTCTGGGATCTGAGACCCATTTTGTATTCGGATAGCCAAGCCAATGATCCGTTGGCGGTTTTGCAGAAAAAGTTAGAATCGGGTGAGATCGAGGACGAAAAGGGAAATGGATTGAAATCGTTGGAGTTTGTTTTGGATTATCTCAAGGTTCCGAAGGAGTCTCAGGTATTGGTTTTTTCCAAAACCAGTCTGCAAAATGACCGGATCACTGCGACCACTCCGAGGGCGCTCTATTTTTCCGAAAACGCCTACGTCGGTTACGTCCAAGGTGGGCACATTGAGGTCATCGTGCATGACGCGTTGTTAGGGCCGGTGTTTTATCTGCTCAGTCAGGGGAGAGAAAATCAACTGGAAATACAGAGGGACAGCAACCGGTGCATGTCATGTCACGCCACGTCGAGAACCGAAAATGTTCCCGGGATGTTGATCCGCTCGGTTTACGCAGAAGAAAGCGGGCATCCGATCCTGCACTTAGGAACCCATGACGTGCATCATGAAACACCTTTGGCAAATCGTTGGGGTGGCTGGTATGTTACGGGAAAAAGCGCAATACCTCATCTGGGAAACCGGGTTTTCAAAGAGGATTCGGATCTCACACCATCGAGAAACCCGATCCATGATTTGTCCGCACTATTCGATACCTCTCCGTATCTCAGACCGACCAGTGACATCGTTTCCCTTTTGGTGTTGGAACATCAGGTCAAGATGCACAACCTGATCAATGCGGCGGGCATGAACTATCGGCGATCGGTTTATTTCATGAAAGTATTGGACGTGGAGGCGGATGCGGCTTCGGGATCGGCGGGTGAGGTGGCAGATCGCGGTGCGGAGGAAATTGTGGATTATTTGTTTTTCAAGAATGAGGCGGACATGGGCGATGGCGTGGAAGGCGACTCCGCTTTCCAGCAGCAGTTCGTCAAACGGTTTCCGAAAACCAAAGACGGTGACAGCCTGGCGGAGTTTCGTTTATATGGACGGATTTTCAAAAACCGTTGCTCCTACATGGTTTACTCCGATGCCTTCAAAGGGATGCCCTTGGTTCTGAAACAGAAAGTGATCGCCCGTATGAAGCTGGTGCTGGCCGGCAAGGTGGAGGGATTTGAGTATTTGAAAAAATCCGAACGCCAGCGAATCGATGAAATCCTCAGGGAGACCATGAAAGGCTGGTCATAAAAACGGGCTGGGATCTGTGAGTCAGCTGGGCTAAGTTTCCATTATGTCGACTGTGACCGTTCAGCAGATGAGGGAGATCGAGCGCAGGGCTTTCGATACGGGCATGCTTGAGGCGGAGTTGATGGAGCGGGCGGGAATGGCGCTGGGACGCGCGATCGGAATTCAATATGTGGATCTGGGAATGGCTGTGGCTTATATCGGAAAGGGGCATAACGCGGGAGACGCATTGATTGCCTTGCGGGTTTTGAAAGAGGAGTTCGGTTGGAAGATTGGTGTTAGGGCGGCGTATGCGATGGAAGAGTGGGCGGGTCTAACCGCCGCGCAATGGGAGTGGCTTGGCTTGGAGGATGGTTTGGCGGAAGGCTACGAAAACCATATCGCCGGTCCTCTGCTGATGATTGATGGATTGGTGGGGATCGGTGCGAAAGGCGCGTTGACAGATCCGTTAAGTGGACTTGCCGAGGAAATGAAACGTTTGCGCAATCAATGCGGGGCGGTTGTGGTGGCGGTGGACAATCCTTCGGGTGTGGATCCGGATTCCGGGGAGGTTTTTTCAGGGGCTGTGATGGCGGATCGGACTTTGATGATCGGAGCCGAGAAGCGGGGCCTGTTGTTTTCGAGAGCAGTGAATTTTACAGGACAACTGGGTGTGGTCGCGGTTGAAGGGTTGAAGAATCCTGATCGTGGGGAAACGGAGTTGATCTGCCCGCAAAACATGGATTTCGGGAAAAGTCCGAGGGCCTTTGATTTTCACAAAGGCAAGGGGGGCAGGGTCGGGATCGTTGCGGGTTCGGTCGAGTTCACAGGCGCGGCCTTACTGACTGCCTTGGGTGCGGTGAGGTCCGGGGCGGGTTTGGTGACTTTGTATGTCAGGTCGGTGATTCATGATTCCGTGGTTTCACGGTTGCCGTATGAAGTGATGTTGAAACGCTGTGATTTTCCCGACGAATTGTTAGATGAAAACCTTGATGCGATCGTGATCGGGCCGGGGCTCGGAGTAATGACTCAGGATTTCAGCCATGGTTTGTCGAAGCTGATCGCTCAACTTCTCGTGCCAACGGTCATCGACGCGGATGGTTTGAATTTCATGGCGAAGCAAGGCTTGAAAACCCACGATTTTCACGTTCTCACTCCGCATCCGGGGGAGTTCGCGAAATTGGCACCGAATCTTTCCCTTTTGGAACGCGAGCAAGCTGCCCACGAGTTTGTGGGGAAAAACGATGGCGTGCTTCTTCTCAAAGGTTCGCGAACCATCGTTGCCAAGGCGGGCAAACCGCTGCGCGTCAATTCAACGGGGACTCCCGCGATGTCGAATGGGGGGCAGGGGGATTTGCTTTCCGGAGTGATCGGAGCGCTTCTCGCGGGAGGAATGGATGGTTACGATGCCGCTGCCTATGGTGCATGGCTTTGCGGTCATGCGGCGGAAATGGTCCAAGCGGAAATCGGCGATGTCTGTCCTGCGAGCGAGACGGCACTGAGACTGGGGCAGGCGATGAGGAATTGGCGCTGCGGATTGAGATGAGAAATTCTCTTACCTGCGCTTTTTGCCGCCAACCTTTTTCTTGCGGATGGGCTTGGACGGTTCGTCGTCTAACAAGGCGGTGTAGGTGTAGTTGAAATTCTCCAGTTTGCGGCGCTGGATTTTCTGGTTCACGTAGATCTCAACGGATTGGGCGAAGTCGAGTTCGTCGGCTGTAAGAATCGTGAACGCGTCACCTTCGGCTTGAGCACGTCCGGTGCGGCCGATGCGGTGGACATAGTCCTCGGCGTTTTCCGGGACACGGTAGTTGATGACGTGAGTGACGCCCGAGACGTCGATTCCTCGTGCCGCAACATCGGTGGCGACGAGGATTTCGAATTCACCGGATTTGAAACCTGCGAGGGCTTTCATGCGATCGGTCTGATTGATGTCCGAATGCATCGCGGCGACTTTGGTTTGGCCGGTGCCTTTGATCATGCTGGTGACTTCATCAGCCTCGCGGCGGGTGCGGGTGAAGATCATGACCGAATGGTAGTCGGTTTCCTTGAGAAGGGCGAGGAGGAGCTCGTCGCGTTGATCGATGGAAACCGGATAGAAAGCGTGGGAGACAGTGGAAGCGACCTCGCGTTTGGCGATTTCGATTTTCTCGGGCTCGACCAAGCACCACTGGGCGAAGGTTTGGATCGCGGGTGGCATGGTGGCGGAGAAGAACAAAGTCTGGCGTCCTTCCCATGGGCAGAGGTTGACGATCTTGCGGACTTGCGGGAGGAAACCCATGTCGAGCATGCGGTCGACCTCATCAAGGATGAGGATCTTCACTTCACCGAAGCGCATGGCGGCGCGGTAGAAGCAATCGACCAAGCGACCCGGAGTTGCGACGACGATATCGACGCCTGCTTCGAGTTGTTCGATTTGTTTTCCAAGACCGACACCACCGTAGAGGAGAGCGACTTTCATTCCGGTCTTGGCACCGTATTTTTCAAATTGTTCGGCGACCTGATGGGCTAGTTCGCGGGTGGGTTCGAGCACCAGGATCTGGGGTTTGCCCATTTTTGTGATCTTGGAAAGAGAGGGCAGGGCGAAGGCTGCGGTTTTGCCAGTGCCTGTTTGAGAGGCGCCGATGACATCCTTTCCTGCCAAGATGACCGGAATGGCTTGCGCCTGAATCGGTGTTGGTTCGGTGTAGCCCGTTTCCAGAACAGCTTCCAGTACGGGGGCGGAAAGGCCAAGTGTGTCAAATCCCATGAGGCGCTGGGTTTAGGCGGCACAGCGGGCGGGGTCAAGGATTTGATTTGGTGAGATAGAGGTGTGAGCCACATGGGTAGGGTGCCATCGCCGAGGGCACCGCGCGAAGCGAGGTGTGACGATGGATGGATTGAACAGCTTCATGGCTATCCGCTCCACGCGGAGCCCTCGGCCAGAGCTCCCTACCTTGATTTCCTGAGAGTCACTCTCTCCTTGGTGAAAGGCAGATCTTTTGCGGTGAGCCAGACGCTGGGTTTGAGTTCCTGGCCGCCGCCTTTCATGCCGAGCAGGACGACCTCGATGTCTTTTGCGAGCATGGAGCTGTCGACAGGGAAGAAGTAGGTATAGCCGGTTTCGCGATTGCGGACGGGATATTCCCATGCGTTTGAAGGGTAGGATGAGGCGCGATCCGCTGAGCCGATCAGTCGGTCGCCGACACGGAGGGCTGCGTAGCATCCTTCGATGCCGTGTTTGCCATCGACCGCGACACAGAGGTAGGAGGTGGGGGTGATTTCATCGATCTTGATTTTGGCGGACCAGGTTTTCACGACGGGAACGGCGGCCGGGTGGGCGAAGAAGTTGTTGGCTGTCCAGTTTTCGCGAGAAACCTGGGTTTTGCCATTCCATGCTTCAATTTCCGCGATGCGCTCTGGGGCGATTTGCATGCGGAAGTAACGCCATTCTCCAGCAGGTGGATAGATGTTCAGGGTGTTGCCATCGATGATGGCTTCATCGGATTGGGTCCAAGTGATGAGGTCGCGGCTGAATTGTGCACCGGAAATTTCATTGTCGATCAGGGTACTGTCGAAGGCTTGCGTGTGGATGGCGATGCGATCGAAGGTTTCGGGTTTGGAAAAATCCACTCTCAGGCAGCCTCTGGCGATGCGCATGTCTTTGTTCCGAACAAACGCGTCCATCACGGTTGAAAGATCGCCATCGAACATGAACTGATCGGAAAGCGCGCGGGATTTCATGAGGGGCTGGTCGAGGAACGCTTTGCGGGCGTTTTCAACGGCAGGGACTTTGGTTGGCCCGGAGCGTTTCAGGCTGCGGAGTTCCAGGGCGTTGTTGTCGGCGGCGAACATGGTGGTCTCGTAAAGGCCTTCCCAGTCGGATGGGAGATCGGATGGCTGAAGATCGGCCAGCTTGCGATGCCAAGGTTGTTTCAGAGCGATGGGGGTGAGCTTGTCGATTTCAACGGGCTTGCCCTCGACGTTCTTGATCACTTGGTAAGCGCCTTTTTCCAGAGAGGGTTCGGAAATGCTTTCCGTGCTGGCGATGATGAGTGCGGCACGAAACGGATGAACGACGACATCGACCGAGTCTTTGGAGGTGAATGCCTTGCCGAGAATTTCCTCGTAAGGATGGAGCAGGCGAACTTCGCGTTTCGCATCGCCGCTCAGCCCGATCGAAGCGTCGAGCGCGATTTTGTAGGTGACGGGCTCCCATGTCAGGTTACGGAGTGTGATGAGGCGGGTTTTGTCATTGCCACGGGAAACGGCGTTTTCTCCGTAGGTTTCCTTGGGAAGCACGATACCTTTGGTGAGGATGTCGCGGTAGTTGCGGTGGATGTTGAAGATGCGGGAGAGTTTTGGGTATTCGTCATCTCGAAGCAGCCATGGGCTGCCATAGAGCTGCGGCGCGAGGATCATGGAGCGGTTGAAGCCCTGGAGGATGAGATCTTCTTCCCAGAAATCGAGGCAAGAGGACAAACACACACCATGGTCTTCAGCGAGGCGTTTGAGTTCGGGTGGGAGGCCGCGGGAAAGGGCTTCGGCACGGTTGTGTGTCGCGGTCTTGGTATTGGCCATGTGGACATCGATGTAGGTTTCCGCTCCTTCCCAAAGGAATGTGGTGGCATGAACGACGCCCTCGCCGAGATTGAGGCGATGGTTGAGCAAGATGAGATCCGGCGTGTGTTTGCGGACCTCTGTCATCAGACGAATGAAGGAATCTTGTTTCTCATCGCGGAGTTGGCCGCAGACCGCGTCCATCTTGAAGAGTTGGAAGTTGTGATCTTTTCCAAGTGACGCGAGGAAATCGATGCGTGCCTTTTCCTCTTCCGGGGTTTTTCCGAAACCATCGGGACCGAGCCAGACGCCGAGTCGACCGCCAAAGCCTTTAGCCTGTTCCGCAAACGGACCAAAACCTTCCGGAAACTGGCCTTTGAATTTCCGGGTATCGGGTTTGCCGTAATAACTTGGAGCATCGATCGCGCCGGCATCAAAGGCGTAGATGTCGAGCGTCATTCCGTATTCGTCCTTCAGCCATTGGAAGAACTCGAGGTTCACCTTGGTTTGATGAGCCGTGGGGCCTTCGTTGGTGTTGTTGATCCAAGTGAAGTAGTGGGCTTGAGAGGGGGAATCTTCGGTGGCGCCTGGGATGATTTTTTCCTGAGCGGTCAGGATAAGGGGGCAGAGGAAGGCGAGCGAGAGAAGGTAAAATTTCACGTTGGGACTAGAGCGATTTAGGGGGAGGGGTTCAATGAGGAAGTTTTTGGGTGGGGGAACTAGGAAACTGGCTGTAGTTTCATCAGATTCCTTTTTGCAAGTATGGCTAACGTCAGAGTGATTGCGAGCAGGATGAAATGAGCGATTAGGCCGATTAAGGGAATCTCTGCGTAATATTCAATATTCCCAGCTATGATGTAGGGACCGTCTGATCCAAGTTCAAAAGTCCCGGCCAAGTCTTTAATTGATAGGATGAAAGCTGAGATGCCACCAATCGCGATTTCCACTGCGCCGAGAACTTGCAAGAGAATACAGCTGCCAATGTTGTTTGTTCTGAGGCACCAGATAGCACCTATCAACCAGATGATGAAGCCGGGTAGCATGAATAGCATGAGCACGTCTTCCCATGGCGCTTGGGGATCGCCAATAGTATATATGGTTCTCTTTGCTACCACCGGATTAACCATTTCCTATGCGGATAGGGTCGATGGACAGAGGAATGGGAGCGTGAGAATATAGGATTTCACATACTAACTAAAACGGCTTGAGGGGAAGGGTTCAACGAGGAAGTATCTGGGGTAACTTTGTTCACCAGCTATCTCATTCGCGACAGAGAGGGATTGACTCCGCTACGCTCCGTCCCTGCCAAATCCGCTGCGCGGGTAGATGAAAATTCGCTAGTGCGAATTCGGCAGTCAAACCCCGTTGCCTGCGGCAAGGGGTACTTGGCCCGCTCTGAAACGCCATCACCCCAACCCTGCGTTGCAGGGTTGGGGTGATGGCGGACAGAGAGGGATTCGAACCCTCGGTAACATTACTGCTACA
>CBFGOP010000048.1:0-15828 GCA_965650415.1 uncultured Prosthecobacter sp.
CGACCGCTACATTTCCAAGCAGATCCTGGTGGGGACGGTTTATGCCGTTTTCATCCTGAGCTTGGTTCTGGTCGTGGGAAATTTATTCAAACAGGCGCGCCCTCTGCTGGTCGAGCAATCCGCACCGCTCAGCTTGTTAGTCCGCTTTGTGGTCAACGTCCTCCCCTTTTCACTGATGTTCACCATTCCTTGGGGATTCCTTAGTGCGGTGTTGCTGGTGTTCGGAAGAATGTCGAGTGACAACGAGGTCACGGCGCTGCGCGGTGCGGGCATCAGTTTGTTCCGGCTGGCGCTGCCGGTCTTCATCATTGGCGCGTTGCTCTCGCTGGTATGCATGTGGGTCAACGTCAACGTGGTGCCGGTGGCAAAAGCATCGATGCGCGATCTGATCTACGAACAGGTCAAGCGCGATCCCCGTTCCCTGCTCGATCCGGGCGTGGTGCAATCGAATTTCAAAAATCAGAAAGTCTTCGTCGAACAGCGCGAGGGGGATGCGCTCAAGGGTTTCCATCTTTATCAGGTTTCCAACGGAGAAAACGGAAGCCCCATCCGCACCGAGGCCTATGTGCATGCCGGAAGCGTTGCGCTGATTGTGGATGAGCAGAAAAAACAACTGCGCTTGAGACTGATCGATACTTTCATCGAAGCGAGAAGACCCGATGGAACTTCCGAATTGGTTTTCGCAGGCCAGGCCGAGCCGTGGTTATTCGACTACGGAAACGAGCGCCGCAAAAAAATCCGTTCCAGCAGCATGACGGGTAAGGAAATCCTGCAATATATCGAAGAAAATCCCGAGTTGGAAGAATCGAAAAAAGTCAGCTTTCGGGCCGAGATCACCAAGCGTTATTCCTTTTCGATGGCCTGCCTGGCGTTTGCGTTTGTCGCTGTTCCGTTGGGACTGAAAAGCCGGCGCAGGGATACCTCCGGCGGATTGATTATCAGCTTGGGAATCGGCACCGCCTATTTCCTGTTCACGGTCATGGCGGATAAATTCGATACGGACCTCGGAGCCGCATTCGCGCTCTGGGCACCGAACCTTTTCTGTATCCTGTTAGGTTTGTGGTTGTTCAAGCGTGCGAAGTTCCACTCATAACGGATCAATCTTATGGGCTTTGGAAACGTCATCAGGAGATCCTATCGCTTCACGCGGGATTATTTTGCTGAGGAAAAAATCAACCTGCTGCCGCGCATCGGGCCGATGCGTGATTATTCGAAACAAAAGTTCAGTTGCGATCTGCGTGCGGCATTGAATGTGACCTTGTTGGCTCTGCCGCAGGCGATCGCCTACGCGGCGATCGCGGGAGTCGATGTGATTTACGGCGTGATGAGTGCGGCGGTGGCGGCCATGGTCGCGCCGTTCTTCTCAAGCTCGCGTTACAATGTGTTGGGGCCGACGAACGCGACGGCTTTCATGCTGTTCAGTTTCTTTGCGGTCAATCCGTCCATGCAATCGCGCGTCCATGAGCTGCTGCCCCTGCTTGTGACCATCGTCGCGTTGGTTTCGATGTTGGGCTCCATATTCAAGGTGGCGGATTTACTCCAGTATGTTTCCCGCAGTGTTTTGGTCGGCTATATGGCTGGCGCGGCGGTTCTGATCATCGGCAACCAGGCTACGGATCTGTTAGGCCTGGGATCGCGTGTCAATCCCGAGGAAACCGCCACATTTTTCGGACTGGTGGGTGAGTTGTTATGGTCGCTCCGATACACCGACTGGGTTCCGCTCACGATAGGTCTGATCACTTTCCTGATCTACTGGATGTTCAAACGTTGGAAAAAAAATTGGCCTGCATTTTCCATCGCTCTGGTTCTCGGTTCCGCGATCTTCGGCCCTTTGATCCATTTCAATGTCGGTCCGTTTGCAGGTCAGGAAACATTCCGCACCTTCGGCTTCAACGAATTGATTCCGACTCTTCCCAATTTTTTCAGACCGGGAATTTTCAATGACATCTCCGCTTTGTTGGGCTTGGGTTTGGCTATCGCTTTCCTCGCCTCTTTGGAAAACACCCTGATGGCGAAATCGATTGCCTCGCAATCGGGAGATCGCACGGACGTGAACCAGGACATGCTTTCCGTGGGATTCGCGAACTTGGGCTCCGCACTTGCTGGCGGCATGCCCGCATCCGGCTCACTCACCCGCTCCATGCTGAATTACAGCTCCGGCGCGGCGAGCAAAGCCGCACCGTTTTTCACCGGGTTATTCACTTTGCTGATGGTCGTCCTGATCGCGTGGTCAAGCGAAGTCGGGGTCAATCTCATTGATTTCATTCCCAAGTCGGCACTCGCCGTATTGGTCATCGCGATATCGTTTTCACTTTTCAATATCCATCAGATCCGCATCTGCCTGCGTTCGACGGCGGATGATGCGTTCGTGATCGTTATGACCTTTGTGGCGACCCTGCTCGCTCCCTTGCATGTCGCGATCTTCATCGGCGTCGCCATTTCCATCACCTTGTTCCTGCGCAAAGCCAGCAAGCCTTTCCTGATGGAATACGAGTTCAACGATTCCGGCGAGCTGCGTGAAAAAGCCGCGAACAACGCCCGCCCGATTCCCGCGATCTCCATCGTTCACGTCGAAGGCGATCTCTTTTTCGGCGCATCCGAATTGTTCCGGACGCAGATCCAACGCATCGTGATCGATCCCGCAATCCAGGTGATCATCCTGCGGTTGAAAAACGCGCGGCATTTGGACGCGACCAGCGTGATGGCTTTGCAGGATCTGGTGGGGTTCATGCGAAAACAGGGATTGCATCTGCTGATTTCCGGTGCGACCAAGGATGTCTATAAAGTGTTGAAACGATCGGGCATACTGGAGTTGTTGCAGGAAGGGGCGGATCGCACCCAAGGTGAGAGCAATATTTTCCTCACCATGCCCTCCAACCCGAACATTTCCACGCGTGATGCGCTGCGCCGTGCCCAGCAACTGCTCGGCACAAAAGAGGCGGATGTCAGGATTTTCTACGACCCCAACCAGAAGAAATGAAGAAGCCCCTGATCATCGCCGCCTCAGCGTTGCTGCTGGTTTTGATTCCCCTGAGCCTGTGGTGGTTCTCGGAAGAAAAAGTGGTGAAACGCCGCTCGGAACAGTTGGTCTACATGCTCTCGATCGAAGCGGGAACGAACAAGATCCTGCGTCACTCGAAGGTGTTGGCGATACGCGGCATGTTGGCCGATGAGGTGGAGATTTCCAGCCCCGGGATCGAGAGGGCGAACGGGGTATTCCGCAGCGATGAGATCGAGTCCGCGTATTCCTGGATCTGCCGCAATGCGGTTGAGTCGCTTTTTGAAGTCACGGAATTCCATTCGGTCATCGTCGATGGGGATCACGCCGAAGTGGAGATGACGGTGAAAGGGTTCATGCAGCTCCCACGCTTCAGACCGGCGGACGGCGAGCATGATGTGACACTGCACTGGGAAAAGCAGGATGGCACCTGGTGCCTCGTGAAAATGATTTGGAAAAACTTATGAGCAACACAGGGAAAATCAGGCATTCCGCATGCCGCTGGTGTTACGAGGATATTCCGTTCGAGGAATTCTGCGTGGCGGCTAAGGAAATCGGGTTGGAATCGATCGATCTGTTAGAAACATCGGATTTCGAAATCCTGCGGAAATACGGGCTCGATTGCCCCGTGGTTACCTTTCCAACAACCACCACCCGCGATGGTGTGAAAGTCGGCATGATCGAAAAGGCGTTCAACCGCATCGAGCATCACGATGCCTTGGTCGAGGTTTACGAGCGAAAGCTCAAGGATTGCGCGGCCGTTGGTGCCAAGCAGTTGATTTGCTTTTCCGGAAACCGCGAGGGCATGGATGAGGAACAGGGATTGGAAAACTGCGCGATGGGACTGGAGCGCCTGCTGCCAACTGCGGAAAAACTCGGCATCACCCTCATCATGGAACTTTTGAACTCGCGCGTGGATCATCCGGATTACATGTGCGACCGCACCGATTGGGGCGTGGCTTTGGCGGATCGCTTGGGCAGCCCGAATTTCAAACTGCTCTACGATATTTACCACATGCAGGTCATGGAAGGCGACATCATCGCCACCATCCGCGCGAAGCACCGCTATTTCTCCCATTACCACACCGGCGGTTGCCCTGGCCGCAATGAGATCGATGAAACGCAGGAGCTCAACTACCCGGCGATCATGCGCGCCATTCTTGGAACCGGATACACGGGATATGTCGCTCAGGAGTTCGTTCCCTCGAGAGGAGACAAACTCGCAAGCCTGAAACAGGCGATCGGGATTTGCACGGTTTGATCGAAAAACCTGCTTTTTTGCTGGTCGAATGACGCCGAATTGTGACGAATTCGTCACATTCATGTTCCTCGCTACCTTTTCCATCTGGTCGACCTCCGTTGCCTTGCTGACCGTTCTCGGCTCACTCGGAATTTTCCTCTACGGGATGAAAATCCTCTCCGAGGGAGTCCAAAAAGTTGCCGGAGATAAAATGCGCTCCGCGCTTGCCGGCATGACAGGAAACCGTGTGAAAGGCGTGGTTACAGGGCTTTTCACCACCACTCTGGTCCAATCCTCATCGGCGACCACGGTTTTGGTCGTTTCTTTCGTCAACGCGGGAATGCTCACCCTCGCCCAAGCGATCGGTGTGATCATGGGAGCAAATTTGGGCACCACGACCACCGCATGGATCGTGGCTTTGATCGGGAAATTCTCCGTTTCAACCGTGGCATTGCCGATGATCGGGATCGGCCTACCCATGTTTTTTGCCGGCAAAGACAAACTCAGGAATTACGGTGAGTCCGCCATCGGGTTTGGATTGGTTTTCATGGGTTTGGGGCTTCTTAAAGATTCGGTTCCCGATCTCAAAACCATGCTGGAAACCAGTCCCGAGACGGCGAAATACATCGAAAGTATCATCACCCTCATCAACGGCCACGGTTTCGGCTCCATTGTACTTTTCCTCATCGCTGGCATCGTCCTCACCCTTCTGGTGCAATCCTCGTCGGCGGCCATGGCGATCACCATGACCTGCGCCCTGAACGGCTGGTTCGGTGATATTGCAAGCAATCCCATCGGAGTTTTCCAATGCTCGGCTGCCATCGTTCTCGGTGAAAATATCGGCACCACCGTTACCGCTTGGCTTGCATCATTGGGAGCCAACACCAGCGCCAAACGCGCCGCGCGCGCCCACTTTGCCTTCAATGTGATCGGTGTGATCTGGTGCCTCGTGTTGTTTTATCCGTTCAGCAATCTGGTGTGGGCTTTGGTCGATTACCTTCCCGAAGCACTCCGCTCCGCCAACAAAGACATGGCGAAATCCGAGATCGCTTTCGCCACCGCGATTTTCCACAGCGCATTCAACTTCTGCAACATCGTGTTGCTCATCTGGTTCGTTCCTCAGCTCGAAAAATTGGTCACTTGGTGGATCAAAGATAGCAAAACCAACGAGACAACCTCGCTGCGTTACATCGGCAGCTCGTTGGTCGATATTGGTGAGCTCAGTCTCGCAGAAGCGGATGGCGCCATCAAAAAGATGGCTGTACTCACTTCCGACATGTTCGACGGCATGATTGAAGTTTTCACCCGCCCCAAAGAAGATCTCTCAGCGCGGGTTGCGGAAATCAAGCAGATGGAAGACACCTGCGATACGATGATGCACGACATCACATCGTATCTGATCCAATGCTCCACTCACGAGATCGGCTCGGGAAATGCCGCACGTATTACCTCGATGCTGCGCATCGTTGCCGAGTTTGAGGAAGCCACGGATCGCATTTACCGCATGGTGAAAATCGTTCAGCGCAAATATGAAAAAGGCCGTGATTTCTCTGAGCAGCAACATCAGGAGTTGGTGAACTGTGGCGCACAAGTCCGCATGTTGCTGGATGTGGCGAAAAACTCCCTGCTAGGCCTGGACGGCACCACCTATGAGCGAGCCCATGAAATCGAGGACGCAGTGGACCGTATGCGCAAGCGCAACAACAAGGCTGCTGCAAAACGCATGCAGGAAGGTGCTGTCATTCAAACGGAAATGATTTTCATCGACCTGAACAACCACATGGAAGCGGTTTCCAACCACCTTCTCAATGTGATCCAGGCAGGACGCCTTGAACTCCGTCATGATTAGAACCGTTAGGCTTTCTTCCGGGTTTTCCAGAGATTCAATAGGATCGCGTAAGCACCGAAAATCGCCATGAACACGATGGCGCCTCCGGCTGCCTGCCATGGATTGAGTTTTTTGGTCAGGAAATCGTCGAGCCCGTATCCGAAGATGGCGCCATACAACACGATGACGTGAACGATATAGATCGCGAAAGTTTCGCGACCGATACGAAGAAAGGAATCAAGCCCGATTCCGAAGCGGATTTCGACCAAGCGCAGGACACCCAAAAAGACCACGACTTCGGTCGCGCGACTGGTGAACCACGAGATTCCTTCCAGCGAGCTGGGAGCCATGGGCACCAGTATAGCGCAGCCGGCGACAACTTTCAGACCGATGGCCAGAATGAAAAACCACAGGCAGGAACGAAGTGTGGCGGGTCGATGATGAACCGCGCGGACATAAGCACCCATCGCACCACCGAGAAACGCGTAACACAACCATGGAGCGATGGGAAAAACATCGTGTGGTCCGCTCAGGGCGTTTTGAAACACCTGCGGCCAACCATGGGGAACATGGCTACCTTGAGGCAGGCTTTTGATCCAAAGATAGATTCCCAGAAAAAGCGCGGTGGCGATGGCATAAAACCACGTCAGGGAAATTTTCTTCCATGCGTTCTGCGCAGCCGCGATGAGGAGAAGAAACACGAGACCGATCCCGATGCATTGCAACACGTGAAACGCGAACACCCAGTCCTCGAAATCCCCACGCAGGTAGTTCGGAATGTTCCGAATCGAGAGCTGAAGAACATATCCCCAGAAAATCAGCTCCACCGCCCTCCGCAGACCTTTGCGAACGCGAACCCGTTGGAAAAACGGCGTGTTGGTTTCACCCGAGAGCAGAAAAACAAAAATCATCCCCGCGCAGGTGAAAAACAGCGGGGCGGTGAAACCCCGGACAAAATTCCAATTTTCATAAACCGGATTGGACAGTTCACGCGCCTCCTGCATCAGCGTGAGTCCCACGAAATGGCCTTCAAGCATCAGCAAAATCGCGATCGTGCGCGCGAGATCGATAAATTTCAGCCGTGGTGTGGCGGAAATGGGCTTGGCTTGATCCATGGATACGAAAGCAATGCCCGTCCGCCCGCCCCCTGACCAGATCATTTTACGATCAATTTTTCGACCATCGCTTGCCACTGGCTCCTCGCCTGTCGTAAAACTCCCACCCGCGAAAATCATGTCTGAAAATCCATCTTCCCAAGCCCATCTCGAACTCATCGCTCGTGAGTCCGGCATCAAAATTTCCTCTGTCGTCTCCACCGCCAAACTTCTCGCCGAAGGCGCAACGGTTCCTTTCATCTCCCGTTACCGCAAAGAAGCCACCGGCTCGCTCGATGAAGTCCAGATTCAAACGATCCGCGACCGCATGTTGCAACTTGCCGAACTGGACGCACGACGCGAGACCATCCTGAAATCTCTCGATGAGCGCAAACTCCTCACCGAAGAACTGAAGAAAAAAATCCTCGCCGCCCAGACGATGACCGTGCTCGAGGATGTTTTCGCCCCTTACCGCCCGAAACGCCAGACCCGCGCCACCAAAGCGATCGAGCGCGGGCTATCCCCACTCGCCGATTTCCTGTTAGAAAACCAGAACTCCGATCCCGACGACGAAGCCGCGAAATACATCGACCCGGAAAAGGAAGTCGCCACTGCCGACGAAGCCCTCGCAGGCGCGCGCGACATCATCGCCGAACGCGTCTCTGACGACGCCTCCCTGCGCGGCCAGGTCCGCAAAATTTACGAAGCAGAAGCCACGGTTTCCTCCAAAATCATGTATGGCAAGGAAAGCGAGGAGGGTGCGGAAAAATACCGCGACTACTTCGAGTGGTCGGAACCGTTCAAAACCATCCCGTCCCACCGCATGCTCGCCATCCGCCGGGGCGAAAAAGAGGCCTTCCTCTTCATGCGCATCGATGTTCCCTTGGAGCGAGTTACTACGATTGCCGTAGGTGAGTGGGTGAAGGGCAAAGGCCCCGCCGCCGAGCAAGTCCGTCTCGCAGTGGAAGACGGCTGCAAGCGCCTGCTCATGCCCTCCATGGAAACCGAAATGCGCCTGCTTGGGAAAAAACGCGCCGATGAAACCGCCATCCAGGTCTTCGCCGACAACCTCCGCGAACTCATGCTCGCCTCGCCGCTAGGCCGACGCCGCACGATCGCGATCGATCCCGGTTTCCGCACCGGTTGCAAAACCGTGGTGCTGGATGCCCAAGGCAATTTGCTCCACCACACCGTGCTCCACTGCACCGCCGGATCTAACAGTCAGCTCTACGATGCAGCGGTTGAACTCACGACCCTGATCAAGAAACACGACATCCAGGCCATCGCCATCGGTAACGGCACGGCCTCCCGCGAGACCGAGGCCTTTGTCAAAAAACTCAAACTCCCTTCCTCCATCCCCGTCATCATGGTCAATGAAAGCGGTGCCTCGATCTATTCCGCATCCGATGCCGCACGCGAGGAATTCCCCAACGAGGATGTCACCGTCCGCGGTGCGGTTTCCATCGGACGCCGTCTGATGGACCCGTTGGCGGAGTTGGTGAAAATCGACCCGAAAGCCATCGGGGTCGGCCAATACCAGCACGATGTCGATCAACGTGCGTTGAAAAACTCGCTCGATGACACAGTGATCAGCTGCGTGAACGGAGTCGGCGTGGAGCTCAACACCGCATCGAAACATCTGCTCGCCTACGTTTCCGGTCTCAACCAAACGCTCGCGGAAAACATCATTTCCTACCGCACGGAAAAAGGCGGTTTCACCTCACGCTCGGAGCTGAAAGAAGTCCCGCGTCTCGGCGACAAAGCTTTCGAACAAGCCGCGGGCTTCCTGCGTATTTGCGATGCGAAACATCCGCTAGATGCCTCGGCCGTTCACCCGGAGCGCTATGCCTTGGTCGAAAAAATGGCGAAAGACATCGGTTGCGATGTGGCCGACCTGATGAAGGACGAATCGCTGCGCAAAAAAATCAATCTGCAGAACTACATCTCGGAAAATGTCGGTCTTCCCACGCTTCATGACATTCTTGCCGAGCTATCCAAACCGGGCCGTGATCCGCGCAAGGCGTTTGAAATGTTCAACTTCGCGGAAGGCGTCGAGAAACCCGCCGATCTCACCGTCGGGATGAAACTCCCCGGCATCATCACCAACGTCACCGCCTTCGGCGCCTTCGTTGATGTCGGCGTCCACCAGGACGGCCTCGTTCACGTCAGCCAGCTTTCCGATCAGTTCGTCCGCGATGCGAGCGAGGTGGTCAAGGTCGGTCAGAAAGTCCAGGTCACCGTCACCGAAGTGGATCTGAAACGGAACCGTATCGCTCTCTCCATGAAATCGAAACCCGATTTCGAAGCCCGCCAACGTACCGGCTCGCCCGGCGGCAATGATCGCCAGGCGCCACGCTGCGATCACCGCCCGCAGCAACCTGCTAGCGGCAACGACTGGTTCAGCCAAGCGATGAACAAGGCGAAGAAGTAGAAGAAAAATGGTTCTAAAACATCCATAGACGGCACATCGGCGTTTGTGAATGCATTGTCGGGTTCTCAACCCTTCGATTTTTGAAGCTGTCTCGCCACTCATTCACACAAGCGGTGAGATACCGTTTCGCCTCATGCTGTCCATGAAACGGCAGCTCCTTTTCCAAAAACTAACATCTAGGAAAAGTTTACTTTTTAGGATTTGCTACTAAATATGCCGTAGTTTTTGAATTGACGCTACCACATGGAGGGGTAGTGTGTTTTGCATCGATTCAAGATATCCCTCATGCGATGCGTTCAATGCGGTTCTTTAAAGGACAAAGTTCTCGATTCCCGATCTTCGAAAGACGGGACCTCCATCCGCAGGCGTCGCGAGTGTTTGAAGTGTGGATATCGTTACACGACCTACGAGCAGATCGAGCGGACGGAGCTGCGGGTGGTGAAACGGGACGGAGCGCGCGAGTCTTTGAATCGCGAAAAAATCATGAGCGGATTGGTCAAGGCATGCGAAAAACGCCCTGTCTCGATGGAGCGTCTCGACCGCGCGGTGGAGGAAATTCTAACAGATCTCCACAAGGATCACCTCAGCGAGGTACCATCGGCATCGATCGGTGCCAAAGTCATGGACAAACTTCACGAGATCGATCCCGTGGCCTACGTGCGTTATGTTTCGGTTTACCGCCAGTTCGAGAACGTCAACGAGTTCATCGCCGAGATTCAATCGCTTTCCCGTCGTGCGGCACGGGATACCTTCCAGCGCAGGTTGTTCAAGGAATGACCGCGACTATTTAACCTTATTTCCATTTTTTTCATTGATCGCCTATATCAGCCAACGCCCCGCCATCCAGATCGGTCCCTGCCAAGTGATCGATTACGATACCGTGTGGCTGGAAGACGCGATCCTGCGCGCCGCAAAAGAGGCGGATCATGAGAATTTTTCCATGGCTCGCGAAATCCGGCAGGGAGTAGAGATGTATCTGGAGAGCAAGTGCTCGCTGCGCCTTCTCCAGCTTGGAGATCTTTACGAGCGTGTGCGCAAGATGCTGGTCAAGATCGGCTGCAGTCCGATTGCGGAAAAGCTCCAGCCGGTCGCGCCGCCGGTGACTCTCTCGCTCGTCACTGCGGCCACGGCGGCAGGAAACGGATTCGAGCTGGCCTTTTTCGAACACCTCCGCAACGCCTTGAGCGAACTCCGTGAGGCAGGAGCTGAAAAAGTGCATTTCACGGGTCTGCGGGAAAGCGCCCAGATTCTGCGTGGCACCGAAAAATGGACCAAGCATTGCGATGCGCTGTTGGAAGAAATCCGGAATTTCCTCAAGGCATGCGACCGGGAGGCTGAGGATTTTCAGCGAACGCTGTCTTTGAGCATCGAATCGTGAAAAGCAAATGGTGAAAGGATCTGCCTTATTCACTTTTAACCATTTTTTTTACTTCCGTGTAATACGCACCGTGTTCTTTTCCATCGGGGCGCTTGAGCCAGGTTTGTAACATCGTTTCACCTGCTTCGAGCTGAACGCGGAACGTGGCCTTGGTAGCGGCTGGATCGATAATTTGGTTTTGATCGTTTCCGCTAATGCTGAGGCGCGCTTCATTCATCCCCATCGCTTGGTTCAGATAAGGTGGCCAACGGTGGAGGGTGATTTGGTATTCGCCCGCCTCTGCCACATCGACTGCCCATGAGCCGTTGATGAGATCACCGCGTTTGACATGATTCTGATGCCAGGCGGCTTGTTCGGTGCCGGGCATCAGCCAGTCGTGGCTCATCAAGACCATGGGATTTTCATCGCCACCGAGGACGAAACGAACCGTCTGTTCCATGTCCGTTTTCAAAGATGTCCACCAGGTTTCGTAATCCGAACGCAAGGTTTCAACGACTTCGGGATGCGCTGCGGCGATGTCGTTTTTCTGACCGGGATCGGCCTTGATGTCGTAAAGTTCTTTCCCATCGATCAGGCGCCAGCGTTGGGTCATGACAGCGGACCGATCCCATTTGGGTGGTGTGAACGCGCGCTGGACATGCACGAACAAACTCCGGTCAAGCCAGGCTTTCTTGGTATCTCCACGCAACAGATGGGTGAGATCCGTGCCGTCGATGGATGGGCCATCGGGTTTCTTGAGTTTCAGCAAATCGATCAAGGTGGGAAGGATGTCGATGTGGGCGGTGAGATTCGTCACATCGCGGCCACCTGTTAGATTTCCGATCGGCCAATGCCAGAAACAAGGCACGCGGTGTCCTCCGTCCCATGCCGATCCTTTCCAGCCGCGCATGCCGGCATTGAAGTAAGGGTATTTCTCTTTCGAAGCGATCCAGCCTGCGGTGGTGCCGTTGTCGGTCATGTAGATCAGCAGGGTGTTTTCAGCGACTCCGAGTTCGGTGAGTTTTTCGCGGAAACGACCCAGGTTTTCATCGATATTAGTGATCATGCCGTAGAATTTCGCCATTTCAGCCGGCATTCCTGCATCGATGTATGGCTTGGAATAGGAGTCGGGCACGATGTGCGGCGAATGCGGCGCGTTGGTGGAAAGGTAGAGGAAGAAGGGCTTGTCTTTTTTCTCTTCAACAAACCGGGTGGCTTCACGGAACCACACATCGGTGCAGTATCCCTCGAATTTTTTCCACTCACCGTTGGCGAGGTAGGTATCGTCGTAGTAATCGTTCTCCCAGTAATCGGCACCGTTTCCGACTCCGCCGCCGAGGTGCTGGATCACGTGATCGAAACCCTGATCCTGCGGACGGCAGGGATGATTGTCGCCCAAGTGCCATTTTCCGATCATGGCGGTGGCGTAGTCATTCGCTTTGAAAATCTCCGCCATGGTCAGCTCGCGGGGGTTCATCAGGGATCTGCCGTTGATCGTGTGCCAAGCGCCAGTGCGGGTGGAGTAGCGGCCTGTTAGAAGCGCGGCTCGGGTCGGGGAGCAGGTGGGATCGGTGTGGAAATCGGTGAGCCGCAGGCTTTCTCCATGGAGCTTGTCGAGATTCGGCGTTTTGAGGATGGGATTTCCGTGTGCGCTGACTTCGCCATAGCCTTGGTCATCGGTGATGATGAGAATGACGTTGGGCTTGGGTGCGGGCTCGGCAAATACAGGGAGCAAGAGACAGAAGAAGATGAAAGAACAAGCTGTGGATTTCATGAAAGTCGTCATCGGATTGGGATTAAACCGTCTGTAAACGCCGATGCACGCAAATAAAGGCCGCCACGTTAGCCGAGTCTTTGGTCCAGAAACTCCAGCAACTCGCGGCGCGTGGTGAAGCCGTGTTTGGGTGAGGTATCGGGCCGGGGGAGGTGGGTCCATGTGCTTGCGCCATCCACCCTGCGCAGCGGAATGCCGAGTGCGATGGCATCCGAGACAAGCTCATCATCCGCTTTCGCTCCAACGCAGATCAGCGCATCGGACCATTCGAGGATGGGAAGATGGGGTTCCGCTCCGGAGATCCTGTAGTTGGCGAGCGAGACGCTTAGCAGATTTTCCAACAGAATGATCGAATCGGAATCATCGATAAAAAGTTCGCCATCGGATAAAAGCACGATGGTGGGGATACGGAGTTCGATGCAGGTGCGGAGAAAAACGAGATCCGTCCGGTTTCTCACGCAGGAGAGGGTGGCGATGTTCATGCCGAGCAAATCCTTAGCGGCCTTGATTTCGTCATGAAGGATTCGGGCAAGGCCAGCGTGGTCCTCCGTCTCTTCCAACAACGCAAATCCCAACAGTTTTAGCGACATCTCAATCTTCGACCACGATTTGGCTCGGATCCCAGTCGATCTTCGGCAGCTTCATGTTCAGTTTTTTCATCGTATCCACCATGATGCGTGCCACGCACAGGTTGCGATACCATTTGCGGTTGGCGGGAACGACATACCAAGGCGCGTGCGTCGTGGAGGTTCTGGAGAGAAGATCCTCGTAGGTCTTCATGAAATCGTTCCAGAGCCCCCGATCCTTAAGATCATCGGGATTGAACTTCCAATGTTTTTCCGGATTTTCGAGACGCGAGACAATCCGGCGCTTTTGCTCATCCTTGGAAATGTGGAGGTAGATTTTCACGATCGTCGTGCCTTCCTCTGCGAGCATGCGTTCGAAATCGATGATGTGCTGGTAGCGTTGTTTCCAAACTTTTTCAGGAAACAGCTTTTTGACCTTCACGGCGATGACGTCCTCGTAGTGGCTGCGGTTGAAAATCACCATTTCACCGTTGCGGGGGACTTTTTTGTGAACCCTCCAGAGGAAATCCCGGGCAAGTTCCTCTTCGGTAGGTTTTTTAAAAGAACGGACATGGATTCCCTGGGGGTCGATCCTGGAAAAGACGTGTTTGATACAACCATCCTTGCCACCGGTGTCCATGGCCTGCATGACCAGAAGGATCCGGTGTTTGTTTTGGGCGAACAGCACCTTTTGAAGCTCCTGGAGCTCATCCTGCAGCTTGTCAAAAGCCTTTGTGCTCTCCTCTTTGTTGCCTTGCTGAAACAAAGTGCGCTCGTCCGAATCGATCTTCGCAAGATCGACTTTCGCGCCCGGTTTCACCAAGTATCGTTCCAAAGCTCCGTTCACTGGCATAGCGTTTTATCTCCGGATCGGAACGATGTGACAAGCCTCGTGTTCAATTAAGTCGACGCTGTCACACATTCTGCATTGAAAAATCAGCCTTGGGTGGCTGTGATGAAGCATGGCGCTTGCAAGGAAAACCCGCACACTTCCCTATCAGGATCAGGCAAATTTATTAACAGCACTGCATGTGGGGGCGAGTTCGGTATCAATGATGATCGCGGAACGTGCGAAAGACGGCACTTTCATTCCGATTGATTTCCTGGAGCAACCCGCCCCACTCGCACACGATGTGTTCGGGGGAAATGAAATTTCCAACGCGACCACGGAGCGCATCGTTTCGATCATCCGCGGCTATCAGCAGAATCTCGCGGAGCTCGGGCTTGATCCGAACAACTTCACCCGTGCGGTTGCAACCAACGTGTTGCATGAAGCGAGCAACCACGAGGCGGTGCTGAACCGCATCCGTATCGCTTGCGGGATTCCTGTCTCGATGATCGATGACGGGGAAATGACGCGACTGATTTATTTGAAAACGCGTCGGCGAATTCAGCATCTTCCCGCCATGACCCAGCGCACGGCATTGGTGGTTCACGTTGGCCCCGGAAACACGCGGGCTCTGCTTTTCCAGGAAGGTCTGATCACGCGCTACACAAGTTACCGCATGGGGACGCACCGCACCCGCGAGGCGGTTGAGGGTTCGCATGCTGAGGGTCCTTCGTTGTTGCGGGTGATTCGCGAACATGCTGCCGGCAACCTTGCGCAGCTTCGTCACGATTATTCTGACGTCAGCATCGAGGGAATTGTTTTGATTGGTTATGAAATCCAATCGGTCGCGAGTTTCGTCACCAAAGGCAACGAGGCCTGCTCATTGAAAAAACTCCGCGCGTTCACCACCGATGCCGCATCGCTTTCCGATCTGGAGGCGGTGAAACGTTTCCAGCTCGATTACCAAACCGCCGAGGCATTGATCCCTGCGCTGGAAATCAATCTCGCGATTGCCGAAACACTCTCGCTTAAAGAAGTCCACATCCCGGTCAGTGAATACGAACAAGGCCTGCTGCATGACCTGCTCGCCTCACGCGAACTCAGCGATACCTTCGCCGCCGAAGTTTTGCGCTCCGCGCGTATCCTGGCGGATCGCTATCAATCGGATCCCGGTCACGGCGAATACGTCGGGAAACTTTGCGAGCATTTCGTCGCAAACCTGCAGGATCTCCACCAACTCGATGAACACGATGTGCTGTTGCTGAAAGTCGCGGCCATCCTGCACGAGGTCGGAACTTACGTCAGTCCTCGCGCACATCACAAACATTCCGAATACATCATTCTCAACTCGGAAATTTTCGGATTGGATCGCCTGGACGTCACCATCGTCGCACTGGTTTCCCGTTATCACCGTCATTCCGTTCCGCGCATGGACCATCCGGCTTACGCGGCGCTCAACGCGGAAGATCGGATCCGTGTCTGCAAACTCGCCGCGATCCTGCGGGTGGCCGATGCCCTCGAGCGCACTCACGCCCAGCGGGTTTCCAAAATCGAAATCACCCGTTCATCCAGCAAACTCCACATCCGTCTGGTGGGTTTGGAAGATGCCGCCATCGAACGTCTCGCCATGGACTCCAAAGCCGACCTCTTCGAACAGGTCTTCGGCCTCAAAGTCATCGTCGACGAGGATCACTGATAAATTTCAGCTTTT
>CBFGOP010000049.1:0-15795 GCA_965650415.1 uncultured Prosthecobacter sp.
AAATCTTCGTATCAGAGAGATGCTACCTGGTGTGCCACCCGAAGATATGCGCAACCCGCTACTTGCCGCATCGAATCTCTGCATTGAAGGATCATTCAATATCAATTCGACCAGTAAAGACGCATGGAAGGCTTTGCTGGCATCGAATCGAAATCTGAAACATCCGGTGGAACCATCCACAATCTCAGATGCAGTGATGTTTCCACGTAGTCTGGATCAAACGGGTGTCGCACAGTTGCCCAAGCCCAGTGGAAATGACAATGATTCCCTGAACGGATTTCGCCGTATCAACGATGAACAGCTTGACGCTCTTGCTGAAGAGATCGCGCGTCAGGTTCGTCTGCGTGGTCCATTTGTTTCCCTATCTCATTTTGTGAACCGAGCTTTGGTTGATCTCACGGATGACGATAACTACCTTGGTCGCAGCGGTGCCTTGCAGAGCGCCATTGACAACAGTGGACTGAATATGTTGCCGGGCGACGATAGCGATTCGGGCTTTGCCAATGTCATGCCGACGAACGACCGCTTGGTCTTGCATACTTATGCCGATGGGAGGCCAGCACCTGATATGGATAATCTGGCTGATACCTTCAGATTAGCTACACATGCTTCAATCACCAACGCATCCGGCGATAGCGGTCCGCCGGTTTGGGCTTCGATGTCCCAGGATGGAAATCCAGGAAATACCGCAAGCATGCTTTCCGATCGCGAGATGCTGACAGATACAAACTACGTCAAAGAGCAGGGCTTCCGCTCTACAGGTATACCGGCCTGGCTGACGCAGGCAGATGTGCTTCAAGTTATCGGCCCTGTCATCAGTGCACGTTCTGATACCTTCCGTATCAGAACTTATGGAGAAGTATTGGATGTCTCGGGAAAAGTCGCCGCACAAGCATGGTGCGAGGCTATCGTTCAAAGAATACCTGAATATTTAGATTCTTCCGATCCATCTGAAACCCGTCCAGCTGAACTAAAACCCATCAACGCTAAATTCGGCCGACGCTTCTTGGTCGCCTCTGTGCGTTGGCTCAACTCCAATGAAATCTAAAATCCAATCATCGATCATCACATCGGCAGTCATTGCTTTTTCAATTGCAACCAATCTCCTGGCGCAAAACACCGGCGATGAAATGAAAGTCAACATGCAGATCGACTTTGTTTCATGGGGAGAGGATATCTCAGGCCTTGAAATCCGAGATGGTGAGATTGTTATTCCTGTCAAAGCTCTTGCATTTCGTTATTCCGAATCTCTGGAATATTCAGGCTCCCAGATTCTTGCTCTCGGATTTGGTCACAAAGACGGCACAGCAAAAAAGGAAAACATGGAAGCTCCAGATCGTTGGCGAGGTGCTTCAAAAGAATCTGAAACGGTTGTTTCTGAGGCTACATCAGGATCTAAAAAAGATCATCAAGTTCTCAGTAGTGAGATTCCCAGTCACTTGGCTAAAGCTCGCGAGACAGATCCATCCCTTGCCGCATTGATTATGCTCCCCACAAATTCTCGACGAGTGACAATTTTATTGGCGCCAGGACCAGATCGCACTCTCGTTCCACACGTTTTGGATGATGATCCGTCTCGCCAACCTCTGGGGATGGTTCGCGTGCACAATTTCAGCCCGCATCCGATATCGCTCAACACCAGTGATGGTAAAAGCAAAGGGCTGGATCCCGGTAAAAATTTCATTTCTCCAGCACCTGGATCGACTTTTGCATATGAGTTGGCCTACCAAATCAATGGGGTATCCAAGATCCAAGAAAATAATCTTGTCAGTGTTAGCTCTGACGAGCTCATTCACATGGTGGTTTTAAGAAACAATTCATCCTTTTTTAGCTCGAGCGACGGCTCACGCGGTGGATTCATGCAGGTAGCATTGCTACGCCGTAACCTACGCTGATGAGTTAGATCTAAGACTCAATCTCATTTAATTCGATACATATGACGCGCTCCACTTCTCTTTTCATCGTGAGTCTGATGATCGGCATCATTTGCACTTCAGCATTTTTCTCATGGTTAGGCTGGAGTAAGAAAGGATCTGTGAGCGCCGGTTCGCGTCAAATCAGTATCGCTCACGGGTTACCTGTCAGTCACCCGGTTCATCTGGGACTTGAGGAACTCAAACGCAAGGCCGAGGAGCTTTCAGGGGGTAAATTGCAGTTCTCTGTTTTTCCTGCGGCACAACTGGGTTCGGAGTCGCAGTGCCTGGAAAAGGCACAGTTAGGCACTCTGGATATCACCAAAGTGAGCGCGGCGCCCATCAGCAATTTTGTCCCGGTTTTCAAAATTTTCAGCCTACCTTATCTTTTCCAAGATGAGGATCAGTACTGGAAAGTGTTAGAAGGAGAGATAGGGCAAGAGATGTTGGATGCGCTGTCGGTTCGTGGTGATGGCTCTCCGAGCGGATTGCATGGATTGGGCTATTTCGACAGTGGGAGTCGCAGTTTTTATTCTGTGGATCCGGTGAAGAGTGTTGATGACATGCGCGGCAAGAAATTCAGGGTGATGAATGATCCAGTGGCGATGGACATGGTTCAGGCTATGGGAGGATCGCCGACGCCAATCGATTTTGGAGAGCTTTATACCGCACTGAAGCAGGGAGCTGTGGACGGCGCGGAAAACAATGCCCCTAGCTTCCTCACAAGTGGTCATCACGAGGTCTGTAAGCACTATCTGCTCAATCATCATTCGCGAGTTCCCGATGTGATCATCATCAGTTCAAAACTTTGGGATCAACTGAATCCACAGGAGCGCGAATGGCTGGAACTAGCCATCACCCATGCTGAGAAATTCCAGCGTGAACTCTGGAAAGCTGAGAACGAGCGCTCGCTGGAAGCGTTGCGTAAACACGGTGTGGTGATTACCGAGCCTGATCTTACTCCGTTTCGTGACGTTTCTAAATCCGTCTATAACAAACATTCCACGGCAACATTCCGTGCGCTTGTGCAACGCATTCAATCAACTCATTGAGCTATGTGGGATCGTATCAAATACTTCGCCCGTCTGTTCCTTGGAGGAATTTCGATCGCAACTTTTCTGATCTTGGTGATCGTGGTTTTGCTGGGGGTTTTCACCAGGCATGTCATGCAGGATCAAATCCGTTGGTCTGAAGAATTGGCACGTCTTCTCTTGGTATGGATCTCATTGCTTGGTGGAGCAATTGCTTACATCGATGATCAGCATCTTGGAGTTGACCTTCTTGTTTCACGGCTCGATCCCTTGGCAGCACGCATCTCATCAGGATTCTGTCATTTTCTGGTGCTGGTCTTTGCCGTCTTTGTGATGGGAGTTGGCGGCACAAGCATGGTGATGGATCGTTTTGATTCCGGCCAGTTGTTGCCCGCGCTCCAGATCAGCAGGGCATGGTTTTATCTAGCTATTCCAGTCAGCGGCTGGCTGATCTCACTTTTCGCCTTAGGTAACCTGGTCACTTTCTTCGGGAAAAAACAAATAACTCAAACAGATTTATCATAATGGATATGGCCTTTGTCATTCTACTGGTCGTTTTTGCGACCTTGCTCGCATTGAATGTTCCAGTTGCCTTTGTTTTGGGCATTGCCACTGTGCTCGCGGCGTTCGCACTTGGAAATGATGACGTTCTGATCTCGTTTGCCGCTGATATGGGCAACGGCCTAGATGCGTTCGCACTGCTCGCGATTCCATTTTTCATACTCGCAGGTGACTTGATGGGAGCAGGTGGTCTTGCCAGCAGGCTCATCGATCTGGCAGGATTGTTTCTAGGGCGTTTTCGTGGCGGTCTTGCCATGGTCAATGCCCTGACTTGTATGCTGTTCGGCACGATCTCCGGCTCCGCTGCTGCAGCGGTTTCATCAGTTGGCGGCACGCTGATTCCTGAAATGACTCGCAAGGGTTACAACAAAGATTTCAACATCGCGCTAACCGCTTCTGCCGCTACCACGGGGTTACTTATTCCGCCCAGTAATGTGATGATTGTTTATGCGGTTGTGGCATCGAATGTTTCAATCGGCGCATTATTCCTCGCAGGACTCATTCCCGGTTTGTTGACGGGCTGCTTCATCATGCTGGCAGCCGTCATCGTCAGCCGACGCAAGGGTTACGGTGGAGACTGTGCTGAGGCTACGGAGGTAACTTCATCGCGTCCGTGGTGGCAGACCGTTTGGCGCGCCTTGCCGAGTCTGTCTTTGGTGTTTTTTGTGCTGTTCGGTATATTGGGCGGCTGGTTCACGCCTACCGAAGCATCGGCTGTTGCGGTGTTATGGGCGTTTCTTCTTGCGGTGTTGTTTTATCGAAATGTGAAGCTAAGGGATTTGCCGAAATTGATTATCGGCTCAGCAAGAACCACAGGAATTGTGATGTTGCTTGTCGCGGTTTCTCAAGTGATGAGCGGATTGCTGACTCAGGAACAAATTCCACAGGCGGTCAGTGATGCCCTGTTGGGAATGTCCGACAATCCTTGGGTGATTCTTCTGACCATCAATCTCATTCTGCTTGTGGTGGGGGTTTTCATGGACATGACGCCGGCCGTTTTGGTTTTCACACCAATCTTTTTGCCTGTAGCTGTCGGAATCGGGTTGGATCCGATTCACTTCGGAATCATTTTGATCGCGAATCTATGTATTGGATTGTGCACGCCTCCGGTCGGAACCTGTCTCTTCCTCGGCTGCAGTGTAGGACATTCGAAAATTGATCGTGTTTCACGCGCCATGATCCCATTTTTTATTGCGATGATCGTGGCGCTTATTTTCATCACATGGTTTCCACAGCTTTCCATGTGGTTGCCTGAGACGCTCATGAATTTGTAAAAATGATCCATTTCCATCCAAGCTCAATCGTATTTGTCTCGCTGTTGACATTGACATGTCTCCGTGCCGCTCCGCTGCCTCCAAATGGATTTGTGGAATCGGAACAACCCTTTTTACGCAGCTCACTGATCGTCTCTGAAGAACCCTTGAACCGTGTGCGTCGCGGAATCCTTCTTCCTCTTGGGGGAAATCACTGGGTTTGTTTTGATCCCGACCTTCTCCGTTATGCAGCCATATGGAAAACCCAAAACGCTGAAGCACCCATCAGCATGGATTCGATGGCTGGGATTTCATATCCAAACGGAAAAGCAAAAGCGGAAAATCCTCCGAGCTTGATTGGCGAGACGATTCATCAGACTCCCGAGTTGCCGGGTGTGGGAATCGATGTTTTGCCCGAAAAGGATATTCGCACTTCGGTAATCTCGGGCAGAGGGGATAAGCTTGGTTCTTTGCCCTCGGATATCGGAAAATATATCGGACTGAGACAAACCGATGAGGGGGTCCTGCTGTCATACCAGATCGGCACTCGTCTCTTGAAAGAATCCAATCGACTTACTCTGGGCGGAAGCGTGGAACGGTTGGTGCAAATTTCTCCGGGAGACCAAACGGTAGTGATTCATCTCGATAGCTCGAATGGCAAAATTTCCGGATCAGAATTGAGTAAGACGGTTACTTTCGGTGAAGGCAAAACCAGGTTTCTGAATGTTATTGGAAATTCATCATTTCAACTCATCTCTGATTCAAAACGCGGGACTTATCTGGTTGTGAGAGAGTCAAAAACGGAAAGTGAAATACGTGTGCTGCGTAGCTTTCACGATCAAACAAATGATACGATCAATGGTTATGTGAACATAGATATAAAAAATCCCCCGTTTCCAGAAAAGATAGAAGTCACACGAAGTAATGTCGAAAAACAAAAATCGTATCTGGTTCGAAATTCTCTGCCGTTGCCTGAAAAAAATCCTTGGAAACGCAAGCTCAGGCCAACAGACATCGCATTTCTATCAAACGGAGAAGCGCTTATTACCACCTTAGATGGCGATGTTTGGCGGGTGCTGAATATTTCTGAAAATACCGCCACATGGAGCAGGGTTGCTTGCGGAATTTTTGAACCAATGTCGATCGCGATCTCGGACAAAGATGAAGCATTCGTATTGGGGCGGGATCAGATCACCAAACTTGTTGATGATGACAAAGACGGTTTTTTTGAAAGCTATGTCTGTGCGTCCGATGTGTTTGCGCAAACTCTCCACACGCGTGATTATCAGACGTCATTGGAAATTATGGATGATGGCTCTTTCGCAATCGGAAGGGCAGGGTTGGCCGATGGCATCGACAATCGATTCAATGAAACCACAACTGGGCGTGGAACTGTTTTGAGAATTACACCTGATGGAACCGGATCCGAAATCTTGGCTGATGGTTTGAGGCTTCCTTTCATTGGCAAACGTGCGGACGGCCAACTCTTCGCGTCTGATCAACAAGGGCATTTCATACCCACCACGCCCATCCATCACATCAAAAAGGACAAGCCTTACCTCGGTTTCGAACCTGCAAATTTTCGTAAAATCGATAACATCACACCACCACTGGTTTGGTTTCCATATGATATCAATCGTTCTGGCGCGTCTTTTGCGAATTTATCCGGCAAAGGATTTCCTTCGCTCGGAGATGCCTTTGTCCATCTTTCCTGGAGTGGAAGAATTTTTCCTGTTGTCACACCGGATCAAGGCACTCCATTCGCTTGGAAGCTTCCTGATGAATTTGATTTCCCAATTCTTGGGGCTGCTACAAATCCGAAAAACGGCAAACTTTATGCGACAGGAATCGGCATATCAGGCTATAAACCGCAAACCGTCAATGAAACCGGACTAACGGAAATCAACGAGGGGGCTCCGTTTGCCGCGCCAATCTCTTTGGAGATTAAAGACGATGAAATCATCATCGGCTTCCGTTCGCCTCTGCCATCTGACTTGAATCTGAATGTATCATCAGTTGATCTGGAACTTTGGAACATCAAACGCACAAAAAATTACGGATCGGGACATTTTCGATGGGATGGCAAACCGGGTGAGCATTCCGTAAATGCAGACCGAATGAATATTTCTGGTGATCGCCTCAAAATTTCGATTACAACTCCCCGAATGTTTCAGTCTGACATTCTCAGGTTACGGTTGCAGTTACCGCATTCGAGTATGTCCGTTTCACCATACGCCATTGAAATTTACGCTATACCGCAAATGCTTCAAACCGCCACCGAAGACGACCTTCAAAAAGTCGCCATCCGTGAGAATAGTAGTGCTGTGGCATTGGTTCCAGGTGATCAAAAAACAGGTGAAACTCTTTTCAAAAATTTCGGCTGCACGGGGTGTCACTCGTTAGCAGGAGAAAAACTTACAGGCCCTCCGCTCAACGGGCTGGTTGCACGCCATAAAGGTGATATCGATTCTTACATCAAGACATCCATTCTCAATCCAGCTGCTTTTGTGGCCGAGGGTTATGAAGCGTCGATGCCACCTTATGAAGGTGTGATTTCAGAACAAGATATCTCTCATCTGGTGGAGTATATCAGAAGTTTGAAATAACTCATTCATCATCATCACGTTGGTAGAGGGATGATCCGAGACATGGAAATGTGTAGGAAACCAGACGCACGAGCTCCTCAATTGATTTCGTAGTATCCAGTTTCATTGCGTCTTCAGGCACTTCAAGCGAGGTTAGTTGGGATTCCAACAATGACGGCGGCATGAAATGCTCTCCGGATTTGTGACGCACTATCATACGCTTATGCAGGATTGTCGGCTCAGCGAAGAGAAAAAGGAAAGCCAGTGAGGGATCAGCAGTTCGTATGACTTCACGATATGATTCTTTCAACGCAGAACAGGCAATGAAAGTCGGCGCGCTGATATATTTACGGGTGGCGACCAGCTGAGCGATCGACTCTAGCCAGTCACTGCGATCCTCGTCGGTGAGCGCGATGCCTGATGCCATTTTGTTACGATTCGAATCAGAGTGAAAATCATCACCGTCGAAAAATTCGCCATCGGTCGCCTTAGCAAGTGCTTTTCCCAGCGTGGTTTTCCCAGAACCGGAAACACCCATGAGTATGAAGACGTTCGAGGTTGATTTCATGTAAGTCATCCAGCAAAAGCTCTGTTGATTCGCTTCCAGTCGCATGTTGACTCATCTCATTCCTGTTTGTTCTGTGATTCACTTCACAGGCCCTGAAACACGAAAGGATCTTTGGATTCAAAGATCCCCGAAGTTTCTCCTGAGATGATTCGGCCGGAGTCTTTACCAAGATCGAGTTTCATAACCTTCGCGCTTGGCTTAAAATTGACGTTCTTGAGGTCGACCCAGAATATGTTGGGCGAGACGGCACTTTCGAAGTAGTAAAGAGAATCCTTATGATCAGCCACGACTCGCCAGCGGGTGGACGAAATATTCGGCTCAGCTTCAGTGTTGATGCCGAAGGGAACAGAGCAGTTGCGAATTACGCTGAAGACACCAGCTGTTGCGATGCGTTTGTCCTCTACCTGTGGGATTGAATTGATGTAGAACATGGCGCGGGCATAGCGATCTGCCGCCCGGTTCGTACCGGGCAGCATTACTGTACCTCCGATGCTTTTCCAATACTCGTTGAGTGCGAGTTGTTTTTCAAACGTTGGCGAGTTGGTCATCACCTGATAATTGCGGGCATGGTGAATCACTTGTTTTCCCCCGACGTATTCCACAATCGCGCTGTCACCGTTCTTATCGGAGAGGGAGAGATGCACGGTTGTCATGCGTGTTGTTCCTGGCATTACATCAGAGACGAGAACAAACGGTTCCTTCTTCAGATGAGCGACAGCCCCTGCAACACTATCAAAGCGGTCGAGCATATATTGCGCCCACAAGGAAACAGCAAGGCCGGCCTTATTCGCGCCGTTGGTTGTTGGATACTCGGATTCCGCGAGCCAGAGCAGGTTGGCCATGAGTCCAGCTTCATTAACACCATCGACTGTGGCAAAATCATAGGCCGTGGTGACAACGCTTCCGAACTCGGCTTTCCAAGTTATGCTATTAGGTCCTGCTTGGCCATTGCGTTCGATGCCGCTTGGTAGGATCCAGAGGTTACTCAGCATGTCATCTTTCCAATCCATCGTCCTTGCTGTGAGTATACGTCCGTTCTTCCCGTGATAAACGATTCTTGTGCATGCATTGGCATGGATACCGAACGCAAGAAAGACGGAGGTGATGACAGATGCTGTTGATTTCATGACAATTTCGGGTTGTTTGGTTTAAAAACGGTAATCGAAGCCGATTCCAAATCCGGCCTGAGTTGAATCGTATTGAAAGGCTCCTTCCTGGTAGTCCACCGCTAGGTGGCGGTACGCGACTATGATTGCAGTACTTTTGTTGATTTGATATCCCACCCCGGCCAGTAGGTCGATGAAGACATCCGAGCCTCCAGTAGTAGTGCCGATCATGGCCCAGCCAGTCGTATAAGTTTTTCCAGATATCCAGCGAAGTCCCTTCACTCCCAATACGGGATCACTCCAGCGGACGCTATCGCTTACGGACACATTCAGCGGCGCCCCCGCACTGAGTTCTGTTTTCAATGACCAGTGCCGCAGACCCGTCATCAAATCCAAGTATCCCAGTTCTTCGTCGATCCAGCGAAACTGAGCTGCCAACATGGCCGTGGTGCTCGTCGCAGAAGCGCTAACTGGCACTGCCGCGGGGAAAGAACCTTGGATGGCACCGGAGCCACTCAAACGCACGTGCATGAAGTCGGCAAAAACACCGTGGCGTCCCTTCCATGCCTCGAATGCAGTCATTGCTCCCATGTCGAGGTTTTCCATCACATCTGAAAAGCTGTTGTTGACCGATACGGATGGTAGCCCGAACTGAGCAAAATCGCCAGAAACACCCGCAGCCCATGCGTAAGGCGTAATGCGGAACTTCCACTCCTCATTTCCCTTGGTGGTTTTAAGATCCGTCATGAAATCACCAGCTATGGCGGTGAAAGGAATGTAGAAAACAGCGCAAAAGTAAAAAATTCTTATTTTTGTGAAATTAAGTGAAACGCCAGAAGTTTCAAACGAGAAAATCTGCGGATCGATGGCAAATGATATTGGATTGATGGATTGTTCATCATTTCCATCATCATGAATGTTAACAGCGCAATTACCTCTGCATCTGCGAGGATGATTTTAACTCAGCACAAGTTTGAGAAACGGCGCTGTTCGGGAGGTTTTGGATTTGATAATGGTTTCAGGTGTGCCTTCGGCGACGATTTTGCCGCCGTTTTCTCCCGCCTCTGGGCCGATGTCGAGAATCCAATCCGCTTCCGCAGCTATGGCCATGTGGTGTTCGATGACGACCACGGTGTGACCTTCATCCACGAGACGGTGCAGGATATCGATCAAGCGGCGGATGTCTTCGTGGTGCAGCCCGACTGTGGGTTCTTCGATGAGGTAAAGATTGTATGAACACAGAGGAGAGAGCAAAGAGCGGAGAGAGCGGCCTTTGATGAGTTCTGAAACGAGTTTGATGCGTTGCGCTTCGCCACCTGATAAGGTTGGTGAGGGTTGCCCAAGCTGAAGATAACCGAGTCCGGTATCAGCCATCAGTTTGAGAGGTGTCGAAATGCGCGGTTGAGATTCGAAAAAGTTGGAGGCTTCATCGATCGTCATAGCCAGCACTTGGCCGATATTTTTGCCTTTGAAAACGATCTCAAGAGTGGCGGGATTGTAACGCATGCCGTTGCATTCCTCGCAATGCACCCAAGTGGATGGCAGGAAATCCATTTCAAGTTTCACCCGACCGTTGCCCTTGCAGGCAGGACAGCGTCCACCATCAGTATTGAAGGAAAAACGTGAAGCATCGAAGCCACGCATGCGTGCCTCGGGAAGCTGGGTAAACAGGGCGCGGATGTGATCGAACACTTTCACATAAGTGGCCGGGCAGGAGCGTGAGGTTTTCCCGATGGGTGACTGGTCAACCTCATAAACGGCTTTGATGTGTTTTTCTCCGCTGACTTTTCTGAAGGCTTGTTTTGTTGAAGCGCGTTGACTGGCATTCGCCGCCATGGCCACGCATTGGTGCATGAGTGTGGATTTTCCGGATCCGGAAATACCTGTTAGAACCGTGAGACGTCCGATAGGGATGGAGACATCGATGTTCTTGAGGTTGTTGGCATGGCAACCGGCGATTTTGAGAAACGGGTGTGATTTGGCGATAGATCGGCGCGAGCCACGGGTGGGGTGGATAATGGGGTTGAGGAGTGAGCGAAGAGTGGGAGAGTTTGCTAGTTTTAAGTTTTCGGTTTTCAGCGGAGACGCTGCGCGACCAGTCTTTTTATTGTTACTTGAAACTGAACACTGAAAACCAGCCAACTGCGGCGGCTTTCCTTCATAGACGATTTCGCCTCCCAAGCGCCCCGCTCCCGGACCCAGATCGATCAAGTGATCCGCTGCCGCAATCGTGTCTTCGTCGTGTTCTACAATGATCACCGAGTTGCCATGATCCCGCAGCGAAACGAGAGTTTTGAGCAGTGCTGCGTTATCGCGCGGGTGTAGGCCGATGGTGGGTTCGTCCAACACATAAAGAACCCCGCGGAGGTTTGAACCGAGTTGTGCGGCAAGACGAATGCGTTGGGATTCGCCACCTGAGAGAGTGTTTCCTGAACGATTGAGTTGAAGGTAACCAAGCCCGACTTCCTGCAGAAACGCCAAGCGCTGTGAGATTTCCGGAAGAATGTCGCGGGAGATGAGTTGTTCGCGAGGATCTGTGAATTTGATTTTCTGAAAGTGCCGATCGGCATCTGCGATGGAGAGTTTTGATAAATCGGAAATGGAAGTTTCCTTCAGGCAAACTGACGAGCCGACCGGATTGATACGCGAGCCTCTGCAGATAGGGCATTCGATCAGATCACTGTCCTCCATACGCTCGATACTACGATCCGCATCGAGTTCCGCTTCGAGGACGGAATCGAAGCGTGAGGTATCGAGGTAGGTTTTCCGTTTCGGAATTCTTCCGTGGCCGCGACATTCTCTGCACCAGCCGTGAGGTGAGTTGAAGGAAAAGAGCCGGGGATCCAGTTGCTCGAAAGAGCGGTTGCAACAGGGGCAACTGGCTGTGGTGGAGAGCAAGATGAATTTTTTATCGGAGGTGAAGAGCTTGATCAGGCCTTTGCCGATTTCGAGGGCACGGCTGACCACGGCTGCCAGATCTTTTGGTTTGGCATGGCGGATATAATCCGCCGCCACGACATCGATATCATGTTCGATAAAGCGTTCCAAGCGGGTGAAATCTGCGGCGGATTTGAACTGGCGATCTACCAGAAGTGTCGTAAATCCGTGTTTGATCGCCCACTCGGCGATTTCCGTGTGGTAGCCTTTTTTGCCACGGATCAAAGGGGCGAGGATTTTGATCGGGCCTTTCTTCAGCTCGGTGCGGATGTGGTTTTCAATCGCTGCAAGGGATTGTTTTTCAACGGGAACCTTGCAATCCGGGCAATAAAGGGTGCCGAGTTTCGAGTAGAGCAGACGGATGAAGTTCCATAGTTCCGTGACGGTGGCGACAGTGGATTTTCCTCCGCCCTGGGAAACACGCTGCTCGATGGCGACGGTAGGAGGAAGTCCCTGGAGTTGGTCGATTTCCGGTTTTTCCAACTGCTCGGCGAACTGGCGAGCATACGCGGACATGGAATCGAGAAAACGCCGTTGGCCTTCGGCGAAAAGGATATCGAAGGCGAGAGTGGATTTTCCGGATCCTGATAGTCCCGAGATGACGACGAGTTGGTCGCGAGGGATATCAATCGAGATGTTTTTGAGGTTGTGGTGGCGGGCGCCGCGCAGTGAGATCGAAGAAGTGCCAAGTGCCGAGTGATCAGTGATCAGGGTGTTACTTGGTGCGGAAGTAATACCTTTGATAGCGCGGCAAAGGTAGGTGCCCGTTGGTGACTTATGTTTGGCAATTTCTTCGGGAGTGCCGGTGGCGACGATTTGACCGCCGTGTTTTCCTGCTTCTGGGCCGAGGTCGATGATCCAGTCGGCCGACTTGATGATATCGAGGTTGTGTTCGATCACCAGCAGGGTGTGGCCGGAGTCGACGAGTTTCTGAAAAACTCCTAACAAGTTTTCGATATCGGAAAAATGGAGGCCGGTGGTCGGCTCGTCGAGGATGAGAAGCTTGGAGCAGGGAGCGGAGAGCTTGGAGGAAGAAGATGCGAGGAGTTGGCAGAGCTTGAGGCGTTGGGATTCTCCTCCGGAGAGGGTGTTGAGGGCTTGGCCGAGTTTCAGGTAGCCGAGGCCGACTTGGATGAGAGGGGCGAGAGAGGTTTGGATTTGCTCGATGAGTCTTTGATCTTTTTTTGAATGTTTGGCTTGGCGGTTGAAAACCGCCGTCACGGCCTCGGATGCGGTGAGATCGAGGATGTCGGCGATGGATTTGCCGTTCCAGGTGTGATCGAGAGTGGAGAATTTGTATCGGCAACCGTTGCAGTCAGGGCAGGTGACGTAGAGATCGGAAAGAAACTGCATCTCGACTTTTTCATAGCCGTTACCCGCGCAGCGGTCGCAGCGACCTTCACCGGAGTTGAAGGAAAAGAAGCCGGGCTTGAGACCGGCGGATTTGGCTGATTCGGTCTCGCAGAAAAGCTGCCGGATCGGATCGAAAGCCCCGAGGAACACGGAGGGGGTCGAGCGCGGGGTGCGGGCGACAGCAGTCTGGTCGATGAGTTCGATACCGCTGAGGTGTTGGGTTCCTGAAAGTTCTCTGATGGGGGCTGCTTCTTCCTGGGTTTCGATCCCGAGCTTGCGCGCAACATTTTGGTAAACGATATCGTGGGCAAAAGTGGATTTACCCGAGCCTGATACGCCTGTTAGACAGACGAAGAGGCCGAGTGGTATTTCGAAATCGAGTTTACGGATGTTGTTACGGCTCGCGCCCTTGATCTGGAGTTTGTGTTTTCCGGGCTTGCGTCGGGTTTTCGGAATGGCGATGGATTTTTCGCCGCTAAGCCACGGTAAAGTTCCAATGGAGGTTTTTGATTTTTTGGCTTTGCGGATCAAATCCGCCGCCACGCTGCCTTGATAAACGAGCTCTCCTCCGTGTTCTCCCGCTGCCGGCCCAATGTCGACGATATGGTCAGCGGCTTGCATGACAGTTTGCTCGTGCTCTACCACGACCAAGGTGTTTCCCTTGTCGCGCAAGCCATGCATGATTCCTACCAGACGCTCGACGTCGCGCGCGTGAAGCCCAACCGTGGGTTCGTCCAAAACGAACAAGGTGCCGGTGAGTGATGCGCCCAGGCAGGTGGTGAGATTGACGCGTTCGACTTCGCCGCCGGAAAGGGTGCGGGTTTGGCGGTCAAGGGTCAGATAGGAGAGACCGACTTCATTGAGATAGTGGAGACGTGAATATATTTCTGTTAGAACAAGATTGAGGGTGGAGTCGGAATTTTTGAGCCGTGAGGTTTGGGATTCGAGATTTGAAAAAAACGGCAGGAGTTCCGAGACAGGCATTGCCCAGAGATCGGGCAGGGTTTTTCCTTCGACTTTGAAGCAGAGGGATTCGGGTTGGAGGCGTTTTCCACGGCAGGCATCGCAGGTTGTGTAGGAACGATAGCGCGAGAGAAAGACACGCACATGCATCTTGTAGGCTTTGGTTTCCAACCAATCAAAAAAACCTTTGATACCATACCAACCGCCGGATTCCCAGAGCTCCGCCAGCTCTTCGGACGAGCTGGTTTTACGATCTCCATAATAGATCCATTCCCGCATGTCTTCATCGAGATCCTCCCACGGCGTGTTGAGATCGATCCCGCGTTCCTTGCAATGACGGTTGAGATCTCGCTGGCATTCCTCACCACGCTCGCCCTGGAAGGGTTTGATCGCACCCTGTTTGATCGTGAGTGTCGGATCTGGAACGGATTTTTCGAGATCGATTCCGATGATGCGCCCGAAGCCACGGCATTTAGAACAAGCGCCGAGCGGAGAGTTGAACGAAAACAACCCAGCGGTCGGGGCACGAAGCGAGAAACCTGTCTTGGGATTCGTCCATGTGTTCGAAAAAGCCTGCGATTTTTTGGGATGGATGATGGATGCGTGTCCTTTTCCTAACAGGAAAGCGGCTTCGAGCGCCTCGAGAAGGCGGGAGGTATTGGCGGGTGAGATTTTCAGGCGGTCCTGAATGATCAAAATGGTTGGCGGAAGTTCGGATTTGCGGATGGAGTCCGCCGGTTCTTCGTCGGTTCGGTAAACCTCGTTTTTGATCAGGACGCGCAGGTAGCCTTGGGAGTTGAGAAACGGGAAAAGCTCGCTGACCTGCGTGTCTTTGGCAACCGGGATGGGAAAAGTGACGAGAATGTCCTCACCTTTCAGATGTTGGTTCGCCCATATTGCGGCGGATTCTGCGGAGTCGGGTCGGATCTCATCGCCTGTGACCGGATCGTATCCCACCGCGAGGCGTGCGTAGAGCAGTTTCAGATAATCGTTGATTTCCGTCAGCGTGCCGACCGTCGATCGGGTGGTGCGAACATGGTTTTTTTGTTCGATCGCAATGGCAGGTGGGATGCCTTCGATCGAATCGACCAAAGGCTTGTCCATGCGGTCGAAAAACTGCCGGACGTAGGGGGAGAAAGTTTCAACATAGCGGCGCTGGCCCTCGGCATAGAGGGTGTGAAAGGCGAGGGAGGATTTTCCCGATCCGGAAGGACCGGTCACAACCGTCAGTTTCCCGAGCGGGATATCCAGATCGAATCCTTTGAGATTGTGCTGACGGCAGCCACGAAGGGCGATATGTGAGTTTTTCTGTGATTTTTCCGATTTCTTGGACACGTGCAGAGAATAGGCGGAAAACCCTGCTTCGCTAGTGGAAGAATACGGCGCAGAGCATTTTCTGAAAATCCGGGCATTGACAGATCCCCCGAACCCAAGTAATCAATCGCCTCCCGCGCCGGTAACGGCGGAGTCGCCAAGTGGTAAGGCAATGGTTTGCAAAACCGTCATTCGTGGGTTCGATTCCCAC
>CBFGOP010000050.1:0-15671 GCA_965650415.1 uncultured Prosthecobacter sp.
TTTGTTTTTTGGTCGAGTTCCAATGGGCGAGCGCGTCCAACAATTCAGCTACCGGATACTTTTTGTTCACCGGCATGATCTTGTTGCGGACCTCGTCGGTGGCACCGTGGAAAGAGATGGCGAGCCGGATCTGTTGCGGATGGTCAGCGAGCTTGCGGATTTGCGGTGCGAGACCGGAAGTGGAAATGGTGAGATGGCGTGCTCCAAGATGCAGGGTTTCAGGCCCTGTGATCAATGCGATGGCGGCCATCAGGTTGTCGAAGTTCGCCATCGGTTCGCCCATGCCCATGAAGACCAGGTTATCGACTCGTTCACCGGAAATTTGTTCGGCTGCAAGCACTTGACCGGCGATCTCCGAGGGATCGAGATTGCGCGTATAGCCGGCGAGACCCGAGGCGCAGAATTTGCAACCGTAGGCGCAGCCGACCTGTGAGGAAACGCAAAGGGTGCGTCGGTCGGATTTCTCACCGTAGAGTGCGGGGTTGGCGGGGATGAGAACGGATTCGATATAACGGCCGTCGTGAAGTTTGAATAGAAACTTGCGGGTGGTGTCCGCGCTGCCTTGGGTTTTGGAATGGGTCAGCGCGGTGATGCGGAAAGAGGTGGCGAGTTTTTCCCGCAGCGATGCGGAGAGGTTGGTCATTTCATCGAACGATGTGACCTTTTTTTTCCAGATCCAGTCGAGGATCTGTTTGGTGCGGAAGGAGGGTTCTTGGTTGGCCGATAACCATTCCGAGAGTTCCTTTGGCGTAATTCCGGGCAGCGCCGGAAGAGGCTTGGGCGAAGTGGGCTTGGCCGTCATGTTGGAAATCAGTTAGAGAATGTGAATCGAACGCCCTTGCTGGAGTAGGCCTTGATGATGTCGGCTTCCAATTCCTCCCAGGTTTGTCCGTCAAGAAGCACGTTGAGAGCGGCTTCACCAGTGGTTCCCTCGCGCAGCGCTTTGAGGAACTTTTTGATACGGGCTCCGTCTTCCTCCCGATCCATGTGAAAGAAGTAATTCGTGATGAGAAGACCCACGCCGTAGTTCAATCCGGCGTTGTTGGTAAAACTGGAGTAGGACTGCAGCATGTAACTTTTGAGCGAGCCGATCCTGATTTCTTTTCCCAAGGCGCGTCCGCCCATACCCCTATCGCCGTATGCGGTGACGTATTCGATGAAAGGCCTGGTGTTGCTTTTCACGCTGAACGTTCCCGAATTGCGATAAGGAGTTACGGCGACGTATTCCGCGATCCCTTCGGTGAACCAACCCATCGACCCCTCCGCATAATAAGGATTCGGTGTGAGCTGGTGAACCAGTTCGTGAGGCAGGGTTTTGGAGGATTCGGTTCGATCGACCAGGTATTTGCTACCGGCTTTTTTGACGCCGACGCTGGTCAGAGGAACGAGGACGATGTTTTTTCCGCCGATGTATACCCCGGCTGAACCTGGAGGGCCGCCTGCTGCATGGTATTCGGCCTCGGTCTCGAAGAGGAAAATTTCATATTTCCCATTTTTCTTCGTGCCGCCGTCCAGCGCGACTGGAAGGGTTCGGACGAATTCATGGGTGGTTTCGAACATGACGGCGAAGTTTTTCACCAGTGATTGGGCAAGCATGACATTGCAGTTGAAGCGGTAGTTCGCGGACTCATAGATGAACTCTTTGTTTTCCTTGTCCTCTTTGGCGACGGTGATTTGCGGATCCTCATCAAAGCGGATACGGTCCGGCCAAGGATCGTCAAAATTGAGCTTTGGTTCGGAGACCTCTTTCTTTTCAGTCTGTTCCTGCTCCTGACTGTAATTTTTGATCCAGAGCTGGTCGTTCTTGGATAGCTTTGCCATGGGGAATGGGATTTCCCGGCCATCTGGCATTTGCAGAATCGCGTTATCATTATCGACGCGGAGCAGAGTGGCCTTGGTGTTGCGACCCTGATCGTCGGTCCAAACACGCTCGATTTGGCGCGACACGCAGAACATTGAGCTGGCGGCAAGGAGAATGGCGATGCGGACTTTCATGGAAGAGGCGGTGGCAATTTGACACCGATTTTCCGTTTCGTCGATAGAAGAAGACATCCGCGTCGGAACCAGTCCGACGCGGATGCAACTATCTTACCTATCCCAAGAAAATTTGAGCTTATTTCCCGAAGCGGAGGTGGATGCCGTCGCCTTCGTTGATCTGGAGTTTTTCGATTCTTTCGCGAATCTCATCCGGAGCGGCCGCTTTGTCCTGAGCTGTGTCCCAAGGGCCGGACCAAACAACTTTTTCATCCGGATCGCGGACGATGACTTCAGAGCTTTTTCCGGTGCGTTTGAATTCGACCGATCCTTCGTTATCCATCATGCGGATCACCGACTGCTGTTGGAGATGGAAACCGGGTTTGAGATCAGGCTGGGTTTCAGGAGTATCTTCGAGCGCCTTGTTCATGTGCTCGCGAAGCATTTTGAACTGCTGATCCATGAGTTGATCAGGAACGAGCATGTTTTCAAAAGGCTGTAGGGAATCCTGACCGAAGGCGTTGAGATTGCGTTCGATCATGTCACGCAAGCGTTTTGCCTGGGTTTCCGGTATACCCTCGAGCAAGGGCTGCTGGTTGGAAAGATCTGCGATTTGCCCGGCGGGACGTTCTCCAAGAGTGACTTCAAGTGTCGAAGGTTGACCTCGCTGGATGGTTTGAAGTTTGAGTTTGTCACCGATTTTGTGAGCGCGGATTTTTTCACTTAAGGTCTCGGGATCGTTCACGGGAGCATCATTGACATTGAGGATGATGTCGTTGGTTTTGAGTCCGGATTTGTCGGCAGGGCTGTCGGGCAGGACGGTTCTCACAATCAAACCGGTGCCGGGTTTCATTTTCAGATGATCCGCAACCATTTCGGGAAGGGGCGCGGTGACCACTCCGATAAAAGCTTGTTTGGTTTCGCGGAGGCCGGGTTTTGGTTGGATTTTGTTTTGGAGTGCGGCAGGAGGTTCGGCATCGTCTGCGGGAGGCTCGATGGCCATTCCAGGATATGCGCTGATCAGTGAAACAATGCCGATCGCACCGATTTTGAAGACGGGGTTGATGCAATGGATGGCAGATTTCATAGCAGTTGGAATTTTGAATGTTTCGGAAAAAATTCAGTCCACTTTTTCGGGGATGATCACGAACTCCTCGCGCGGTTGTTCGACTTGGATGAGCTCGCCCTTTTCATTTTTGAGTGTTACGCGATCCATGTAAGTGAAACGCAGGACACGGTGGGGGCGCTGCGGGCCGTTCCAGATCACTCCTTCATCGCGGCTGGCTTTCAGGTTGCGATTGAAGCCCGCAGGGGAAAAGGAATTGGAGGCGGGAGCGATGAGTGAGGGCTGCTGGTTTGAAGGATTTCCGGTTGTGATTTGATGTGAGTCTGTGCCGGGTGTGATCCACGCGGCGAGCGAACCGAGAAGGGCGACAGCGGCAGCTGCGGCGATATTGAAGCGGCGGGATTTGGAGGAATACGCAGCCTTTTGTTTGTTGGATTTGTGGAACAGGACGATTTTCTCGTCCACGTGGAAAGGGGTGCCGTCGAGAATTCCGTGCAGGCGGTCTTGAGTTACCAACGAGATTTTGTTGGGAACGAATTTTCGCAGATAACTTTCAAATTCGATTTCTTCGACTGTGAGCTCCATGATCGAGCCGTCTGCGGAGGCAACGAGCCGCGACATGAAATCCACATCCAGTTTTCCTGGCTGAAGGTTGGCGAGTTGCTGTTCGGCGATGGTTGGAATTTTCGACATACGATAAGTTGAGAGTGTTTCAGATGGAAAGATCGCCACGACGGCGTGCTGTGCTGAGTTCGCGTTTCAAGGCTTCAAGTCCATAGCGATACCGGGAGGCGGCTGTGTTTTGGGAAATTTCCAAAGCTTCACCAATTTCCGCGAAGGTGCGTTCGCCCCAAATCTTCATGATGATGACCGAGGAGAATTTTTCAGGAAGGGCTTTGAGCGCTGTCTCGAGTTGGTCTCGGGTTTCGTCATCGCTTTCCTCGGAGTTGAACCATGGGTGAAACGCCTCGAGTTGGTCGTTTTCGAAATCGGTGGTGACGAAGTCTTCGCGGCGTTTGCGACGGTCATCCTTGCGGGAGAGGTCGATCGCGAGTCGGCGGATTGCGGTATAGAGGTAAGGCTGCCATGCGTCTTGGCCGCCGACGAATTCGCCACTGCGGATTTTTTCGACCAGTTTCACAATGGCGTCCTGCAAGACGTCTTGGGCATCTTCATGAGTGCGTGTCTGGTTGCGCGCGAAGAGGAAAAGCTTGGGACCATGTTCGTCCAGCCACGCGCGCCATGCGGCGGTTGCAGGGGAGGATGAGGTGTGGGCTTCGACGGCTGCCATAGTTGAAATTCAAACAAGAAGCGGCGACCCGAGTTGGATTTGTTCAAATTTTCCGGTCTTACCTCGGCATCAGCGTGAAGCGATGCGGGTGATAATGGTCTTCAGGGCTGAAAAGCCAGCCGGGGTTGGAATTGACAAGTTCGTAATCGGTCAACAGGAAGACAGGCAAAAACTGGTTGCTGTTGGGATCATAGCCCTCTTCACCGGTGTAGCGGCCGTAGATGCGGTATTCGTAGTTGTTGTCGAATCCGTAGCGTTCGCCGGGCGGTCCGGTTTCAGGAAGCCGATCGGGGTTCTTTTTGATCTGTTCGCGAAAGAGGACAAGCTTGGCTGTGCTGGCGGGTTTTCTGGGCTCGCGCAGGTATCCCCAGAAACGGGTTTTTTCCACATAGTAGCGACGACCGTAATAGAAATTCCCGGTGGGTTCGTTGGCGATGGCCGCCTGACGCACCTCTGGAGTTGGTCCACCCATGTTTGGAGGACCGAGGGATCCGCCTGCACACTGACAGAGCAGAACGCAGGCGAGGGAGAGGAGTGTCAGTTTGAGCGCAGCCATGGGTTTGTGGGTCAGGACATTTGTTCCTTCAAGCGGCGACAAACTTCAATGACGTTTTCGCGGGTATTGAAGGCAGAGATGCGGAAATAACCCTCGCCTGCGGAACCGAAGCCCGACCCCGGGGTGATAACGACTTGGGCTTCCTGAAGCATTTTGTCGAACATCTGCCAGGAGCTTACGCCTGCAGGGCAGCCGACCCAGACATAAGGGGCGTTGACGCCTCCGAACACTTTTAAGCCGAGAGACAGACAGGCCTCGCGAAGTAGTTTGGCATTTCCCATGTAATGGCTGATGAGCTCGGAAACTTGTTTTTTGCCTTCTTCGGAAAATACCGCTGCCGCGCCTTTTTGAACGGGGTAGGATGCGCCGTTGAATTTGGTGGAGTGACGGCGGGACCAGAGTTGGTGGATGGGGACAGGGGTGCCGTCTTCGGTGCGGCCGCTGACCGATTTCGGGATCACTACATAAGCGCAGCGCACGCCGGTGAAGCCACCGTTTTTCGAGAACGAGCGGAATTCGATCGCGCAGTCGCGTGCACCTTCGATTTCGTAGATGGAATGCGGGATTTCCGGATCCTGAATGAACGCCTCATAAGCGGCATCGAAAAGGATGATCGCATCGTTTTTCTTGGCGTAGGCGACCCACTCGGTGAGTTGGGCACGGGTCGCAACAGCACCGGTCGGGTTGTTGGGAAAGCAGAGATAGATGAGATCGGCTTTTTCGGCCGGGACGCTGGCGACGAATTCGTTGCCCGCGTTGCATGGCAGATAAAGCAGACCTTCGTAAGCACCCTCTTCGTTCGCTTCTCCGGTGTTGCCTGCCATGACGTTGGTATCGACATAAACGGGGTATACCGGATCGGTGATGGCGATCACGTTGCCTTTGCCGAAGATGTCCAAAATATTTCCCGTGTCGCATTTCGAGCCATCGGAAATGAAAACCTCGTCGGCGGAGATGCCCATGTTGGCGAACTGGTTGTCTACGATCGCCTGACGGAGAAACTCGTAACCTTGCTCAGGGCCGTAGCCTTTGAAGGTCGCGCGGTCGCCCTGCTCATCGACAGCGGCATGCATCGCCTCGCGCACGGCGGAGGGAAGGGGTTCGGTCACATCACCGATTCCACAACGGATGATGCGTTTGGCGATTTCCGGATTTGCCTCCGAGTAGGCTTTGACGCGACGCGCGATTTCAGGAAAGAGGTAACCAGCCTTGAGTTTGAGGAAATTGGAATTGATCGTTGCCATGACGGCAGAGGGTTTAGGCGCGGGAGGGGATTTGGGCAAGTGCGGGATTCGGGAAAAAGCGTGGCAAAATCCATTGAAGGCTTTTGAAAGGCTCCGAGACGGATCAAAGTGGGCAAAACCCCACATGAAAAACCTGCTCACCACGATATTGCTTCTGCCATGGTTGGCGTGCTCGAGTGTTCGCTCTGAAAGCAAACCGAATATCATCGTGATTCTCGTCGATGACATGGGCTTCTCAGACTTGGGCTGCTACGGTTCGGAAATCGAAACTCCGAACATCGATCAACTCGCGGGGAATGGATTGAGATTTTCCAATTTCTACAACACCTCACGCTGCTGCCCGACTCGGGCATCCTTGCTGACGGGCCTTTACTCTCATCAAGCCGGCGTGGGTGCGATGATGGAAAAAACCGATAAGCCCGGATATCTGGGTTACTTGAATCGCAATTGTATCACGCTTGCGGAAGCGCTCAAGCCTGCTGGCTACACAACCTTGATGACAGGCAAATGGCACGTTGGCGATGATGAAGGCATGAAGCCAATCGATCGCGGATTCGATCGCTACTGGGGTGTTTTGCATGGCGGCGGCCTGTATTTCAAGGAGACGATGAAACTCAAACCGGACCGCAAGTTTTATCACAACCACAAGATCATCGATCCTCCCGACGATCTCTACGTCACCGATGATTTCACCGATCGAGCCATGGATTTTATCGATGAGAGTGTGAATAAAACCAAGAAACCGTTCTTTCTTTACCTCGCGCACATCGCGCCACACTGGCCGCTGCAGGCGAAACCGCAGGATATCGAAAAATACAAAGGGCGTTACGACGCGGGTTGGGATGTGATCAGGGAAAAACGGTTTCAGAAACAACAGCAGCTCGGAGTGATTCCGGAAAACACGGTGTTGAGCCCACGCGATCCGGAGGCAAAAGCATGGAGCGAAATGGCGGAAGACAAACGGAAGGATCTTGCCCAACGCATGGAAATTTACGCGGCACAAATCGACAGTATCGATCAGAATATCGGCAAGCTGGTCGGAAAATTGAAAGAGCTCGGCCAATTCGACAACACGCTGATTCTTTTTCTATCAGACAATGGATGTTCAGCGGAAGGTGGTCCGGGCGGATTTGATCGCGGTGAGAAAGACGCGCCGATCGGAACCGCGCTCTCCTATTCAAGCGCGGGTCTGGAATGGGCGAATGTTTCCGATACGCCCTATCGGCAATTCAAAATGTTCACCCATGAAGGAGGAATTATTTCTCCTTTTATCGCCCATTGGCCGGCGGGGATCGAAGCCAAGGGAGAGATCCGCAGAACCGTGGGTCATGTGATCGATGTGATGCCGACCTTGTTGGATGTTGCCAAAGCGGATTATCCCAAACAGGTCGAAGGCAAAGATATCAAGCCGTATGAGGGAATGAGTCTCATTCCTTCATTCAAATCGGACAGCATAAAATCCGAGCGGGTGTTATATTGGGAGCATTACGGAAGAAAAGCCGTGCGTCGTGGCGATTGGAAAGCGGTTAGCGGAGGCAAAAACACGTGGCATCTTTATCACTTGAAAGATGACCCCGGCGAACTGGCCGATCTCGCGGAAAAAGAACCCGCCAAGCTCGTGGAATTCATGGAACTCTGGCAAGCATGGGCGAAGCGCTGCAATGTGCTGAAGTGAAAAGGTAGGGCGGTCTCGCCGCAGACCGCCTCCGCGAAGCGATGCGGCTTTTGAATTTTCAACGACCCAGTCATTCCATGCGGTTCTCTCGGCGAGAGAACCCTGCCTAAATCACCCGTATCGATTCCTGCTGTTGCGTGAACATTGGTTTGTTGTAGCTTGCGCGCGTGAGAACTTTGGATGCCTGTGAGAAACCCGAGTTGCTGTTGTCGTTTGATTTCGATGGCACGCTGCATCACCCGGCCGATCAGGATCCCGTTCCGGTGGAGTTTTTCGATGTGATCCGAAATCTTCGCGAGACCCGCAATGCGGTATGGGGAATCAACACCGGACGTTCGATGCCGCACGTGGTGGAAGGTTTGTTAGAAAGCAAATTTCCGTTTCTTCCGGATTGGGTGATTGCCAGGGAACGCGAGATTTTTTTCCCGAATGCTTTCGGTCGCTTCCAGCCGTATCAGGAATGGAATATGCGCTGTGAAAAAGACATCCACCGCCTTTTCAAACAAGCAGGCGGCACGCTGAAGCAGATCCGAAAAATCGTCGAGGAACACACCGGCGCGCAATACATCGAACTGGATGGAGATCCCGCGGGACTCATCTCGCGCACCGAGGAGGAAATGGAATGGATCGTGGATCGCATCGCTCCCATGGTGAACGAGGTGCCGGATCTGAGTTGGCAGCGGAATTCGATTTATCTTCGCTTCGGTCACATGAATTATCAGAAAGGAACCACGCTATCCGAAATGATGCGAATCTATCGCTTGGGTATCCCGCAGGTTTTCGCGATGGGGGACAGCCACAACGATGTCGAAATGCTTTCCCAAGAACATTCCGGCCAAGCCGCGTGTCCTGCGAATGCGGTCGATGAAATTCGCGAAATTATCGAAGCCAGAAATGGCTACGTCGCAAAAGCCGCGCATGGGAATGGCGTGGTCGAGGCGTTGAGGGCGATCTATGGATAGATTCTTTGACAAGTAAGAATAGTCCTTTTCTTTATCAACATCTCAATCATTTGCCGTTAGCCGAAGCCATGGGGGTATGAGGAAAAGTAAGGCCAAGCTTGCAAGTTTTTACAGAATACTCCGTAACATCGTTCCTATGAAATCAACCGCTTCGGCGTATTGGCGCCACATTCAATGTGCGATCGTCACGGTCATTATTGCTAGTGCCATTTTTGCAGAAGCTGGAGATCTCCCTTTGGTTCCTTATCCCCGAAAGGTTGAACTTAAAGAAGGAACCTTCACTCCGTCGGGGGCACTCAATTTGGTTTATGCTCCGGAGGGGGATATCAAAGAAATTGCGGACGTACTCCTCAGCGATCTCACCGGGATTGGCTTTAAGGCAGCTCCCGAGGGAGCACAACCCGACGCAAGCATTCAAAAGATTGAACTGTCACTGCGCAAAGAACCAAACCTCGGAGAGGAAGGCTACGAACTACGAATCGATAAAAATGTATCGATCACGGCGTCCAGTCCAGACGGGCTTTTTTGGGGGGCACGAACGCTGTTGCAACTGCTGCACGCTGGCTCTGGCAAATCCATCCCTCACTGTACGATTACTGATAGCCCCGAGTTTGCTTATCGCGGGATGATGATCGACAACGCTAGGAATTTTCACTCGATCGACTTTCATATCAAGATGGTCAAACGTCTGGCATCGTTCAAAATCAACCGTTACCAGATTCATTTTAGCGACCACGAGAGCTACACTCTTCCCAGCGAACTCTTCCCCAAGCTGCCGACCGAAGGCCGCCACTATACGAAAGCTGAAATTGCCAGATTGGTGGAGGTCGCCAAGCGCTACCACGTGGCGATTGTTCCCGAGATTGATGTCCCCGGGCATGCCGCTGCCCTGCTTAAAGGGATAGCGGGTCTCGGCTGCGATGTTGGTACAGGAAAAATTTGCATAGGTCAGGAGACCAGCTACCAGTCGCTCGAGAAGCTCTTTTCCGAAGTCATGGAGATGATACCCGGCGAATACTGGCATCTTGGCGCCGACGAGGTCAGTTACTCGGGCACCCGTTGTTCGAGTTGTTTGGTGCGGATGGAATCCGAGCAATTCAAGGAGGGAGATCAACTCTTTCACTATTTCATCAACCGGATGAGTCGGTTTCTGAAATCCCGGGGCAGGCAGGTTCTTGTGTGGGAAGGGTTTTCACCTACCGCCGAGCCGCTGGTTGACCGTGACGTCCTTGTATGTCCGTTCGATGTCAAAAAGGCGGGAAAAATGCCCGTTGATTATTTGAAGGCTGGTTACACGCTTCTCAATACATCATGGAGTCCCCTTTATGTTGCAGACAAGACCTCGATGACAACGCCGGAGGATCTTGCCCGCTGGTCGCCTTATATGTTCGGAGCGGGCCGCAGTCCTCACCCATTCCAATACTGGAAAAAGTTTGATCCATCCGATTATCCACAAAAAATCATAGGAGCGCAGGTTTGCTCGTGGGACATTGAGGAAAAGGCCCAGGAGGGACTTCTTTTCGGAACAGGTCCCGGGTTTCCTGATTATGGACGCCCCGCCCCCAGAGTCCCCATCGTTGCGGAAAGAACATGGACCGGCTCCGCCACCTCAGCTCAGGATCTTATGGAGCGGGTCGGCTCAAGTTATTGGGAATGACCAGCCGCATGAAGGTTCGCTGAGTTTCTTCCACGTTTGTTGCACCGCGTTACACTACGCCCGTATAAATTTCATGGTTGATCATCTGGCGGCATCGTTGTGTCGGCGTCTTTTTTTGATTTGAAAATGTAAACGATGGCATCGAAGAATCCCGAATATTTCTGCGTTCTACCGGCATAGTTCTCAAGGACATAGAAGAGAAAATAGTAGAACCTACAAAATGCCCAGATCGCTGTGAGAAGAAGGGCTGCAGTACGCAAGTTTGGATTTTCGAATAATATCGCTGCGATAGCGAACAGCCCCAGAACCAGGAATAAAAAGCCTTTGGCAAATAAAAGGCGGCGATTTTTAATGTCAGCGATCAAGTTCATGGGGATGGATTAGACCTAGAGATTATCCAATACGGCTTGTACACTCGCCGCAGAAATCCCCAATCCTTCTTCTTCAATAGCGGGAGAAGCACAACATCATCACCAAGCGATCGATTCCGATTCCACCTGCTGGTGGAATACCGTGTTCGAGGGTTTCGATGAAATCGCAGTCGACCTTTTGTTCTGCCTCGCCGCCTGTCCTGCAAACACGTCCGCTGAGATCAGCAACCTGATCGAATCCAGAGACGGGCATGTGACAAAATCAGCGCATGGTGCGGTGCGGTCGAGACGTTGAAAAAGATTTTCGGAGACTGATACCAACACACGCATTCGAGCGCTCAGAATTTGTTTTCCGCTGATTTGGAAAGAATGATTTCTCCCTCTGGCTTGCGCATGCGTCGCTGGATTTTGGGCACCTTGCCCATCGTGCCTCCTTCTACGAAAACGGCTTTGACGTCGATTTGTTTGCGATCGTCTTTACCTGCGGCGATACTTCCCACCCAGCGCACCACCCGCCGAACGATGGGAGCGGCGTCCCAGGAGATGTGCGCGGCACTGGGCCAATACCAATCAAACCAGGGATCGGGATCACAACAAATCAGTGAGAGGTGTTGTGGAGCGACGAGACCGTGTCGAGCCAGATATTGGCGTGCGACGAGAAATTGATAGGCCTCGTCAAGGATCACTACGGTGGGCGGAGTGATTTGGAACAAATTGTCCAGACACTGCCGGAAACCAACCGCTGTGTTATCCCAATCAGGCAGGTTGTAGGCGCTGGTTTTGATGCCCCGTGCGGCAAGCTCATCGAGGAAAGCTTGCTCCATGGTACCTGGATAGGGCTTCCGGCGTTCCTCGCGCACCAGAAAGGTCATGCGCCGGTGGCCGAGCTCGTACAGTTTTCCAACCAACTCGCGCATGACTGGTATCTTGTCCGGACCCGCACCTGCCAAATTCACGCTGCGCCGCCTACCAAAGATGGCAAACGCAGGAATGTGTTTCTCTTCAAACCACTGCAACATCTCAAGCGGTGCTCCTAACAGGATCCATGCGTCCGCTTTCTGTTTTTTGACAAAACCCGGCAGGCTTTTCATGCTTTGCCCGAGCTCCAAAACCGATGAGGTTGTGAACTCCACGGCATGGCCGGCTTCTATCAGACTGTGCTGGATGTCGATGAGGTAGGAGGCGGAACGATCCACCGATTCATAAGGGATGATGGCGACCCTCAATACACGCTTGCCGGACTTGGGGCGCACGAGGATGCGTCGGCGCTTTCCGACTTCGGCCGGTGCCAACAGGCCCAGCCCTTCGAGTCGATTCAGCGCAATTTCGACGGTTTTTCCGCTCACTCCCAGCTCTGCTACCAGGCGATCCCGCCCCGGCATCAGACCCACCCAGAATCCACTGCGCAAACGCTCTTCGAGGTGTTTCACTACCTGATTGGTGACGGAGGAAAATCCCAGATTGCTCATTTTTCAGAGGATACCTGCTCCATCGGATACAGGCAAAGCAGGAAATGGCAGGTATCATTGACCGTCTTAATTTTCTAAAATTAGCCTTGCCTAATTTTTCTATTTGAAGCTAATCGATGCATGTCGAAATACCAAATTGCAATCATAGGTGCGGTTCTCGTGACCGCGGGAACTGGATTTTCATACGCAGAAGCAGCAGAGGGTTTGAGACCCCTGAGCACGGATCGGCCGGACACGACCGAGAGTCCCTACACAGTGGATCGCGGGCATTTCCAGATGGAGATGGAAATGTTGAGAGTGACGAAGGATGGGGGCGAGAGGTCTTATGGCCTCGGAGAGATGAACTGGAAATACGGTTTGGGACACAACACGGATCTGCAGTGGGTGATCCCGGCGTATGAGCATGTCGAGGGCGGAGCCGAGGGCTATGGGGACATGCAGGTTCGCATGAAACACAATTTCTGGGGCAACGACGGGGGAGACACCGCGTTGGCGGTCATGCCGTTTGTGCAACTTCCGACAGGATCTAGCGGGATCACGACTTCGGAATTCGAGGGTGGATTGATTTTGCCATACGGATTCGAAGGACCTGCCGGCTGGGGCTTCGGCTTGCAGGCTGAGGTCGATCTGGTTGCGGACGATGCGAGCGAGGGACATCATTTCGAGTTTCTGACATCCGCAGCGGCGGGTCGCGATCTAACGGAAAATCTGGGATTTTTCGTGGAGTTGGTTGGAGTCTTCGGTGAAGGTTCCGACCCGGGAACCGAAGGTTATTTCAACACAGGGCTGACCTACGCACTCACTGAAACGATCCAGCTTGATGGTGGAGTCCGCACCGGCTTCACCAGCGATGCGGAGGATGTTTCCTACTTCCTAGGCTTGAGCACCAAGTTTTGATGGGCAGATCTCTGTAATCGCAGGGTTTTACGCTCAATCCTTCTTCTTCAGCAGTGGGAAAAGCACCACATCACGGATCGTTGGTGCGCCGGTGAGCATCATGACCAAGCGATCGATGCCAATACCGATACCACCTGCCGGTGGCATGCCGTGTTCGAGGGTTTCGATGAAATCGTAATCGACCTTTTGTTCTTCCTCGCCGCCGGCTTGGTGTTCGAGGCGGTCTTTTTGAACGTCGGGATCGTTGAGCTCGGAATAGCCGGGTGAAATTTCCTGTCCGTTGATGATCAGTTCGTAAACTTCCACGGTTTTCCCGCCGGGGGTGACTTTGGCGAGCGGGATGAGCTCGCTTGCAACGCGCGTCACGAAGCAGGGATTGAAGGTATGCTCTTCGACTTTTTTCTCGAAGACCTGTTGGATGACTTCGTAGTCCTCCATGTTTTCCGAGATTTGCACGCCGAGTTCCTCGCATTTCGCGCGGCGTTGCTCTGGAGTGATGTCGAAGAAATCGTTGCCCGCGACTTCCTTGATGAGGTCGTGATAGTTCGCGCGTTTCCAAGGTCTTGTCAGATCGATCGTGCGGGTGACATTTCCCTCCTCGTCCTTGTGCTCGATTTTCAATCCGCCGCAGAATTTCTCCGCGAGGTGGCAGGTCATTTCCTCGACCAGGTTCGCCATTTCCTCGAAATCGGAAAATGCCCAATAAGCTTCCAACATCGTGAACTCGGGATTGTGTCGGCGTGAGATACCTTCGTTACGGAAGTTGCGGTTCAGTTCGAACACTTTGGTGAAACCACCGACCAGGAGACGCTTGAGGAAAAGCTCGGGAGCGATGCGCAGGGTGAGCGGCATGCTGAGGGCGTTGTGGTAGGTCTCGAACGGACGTGCCGCCGCGCCGCCGGCGACGGATTGGAGCATGGGGGTTTCCACTTCGAGGAAATCCCGAGCGTGCAGGAAACTGCGGATCTCCGCGATCATCTTGGAGCGGGTGATGAAAAGGGTCGCGCTCTCGGGGTTGCCCATGAGGTCGAGGTGGCGCTTGCGGTATTTCGTTTCCCGATCCGCGAGGCCGTGGAATTTGTCCGGCATCGGGCGCAGGGATTTCGACAGCACGGTGAAGGAAGAAACTTTGATGGTCGGCTCGCCGGTGCGGGTGAGGAAGGTTTCGCCGGAAATCCCGATCCAGTCACCGCGGTCCAGACATTTCCAGATTGCGGTCTGGGTTTCATCGAGTTCTTTCATCCCGAGATAACCTTGGATCGAACCCTCGGCATCGCCGACGCTGAAAAAGACGGATTTTCCCATATCGCGCAGGGCGACGATGCGGCCGGCGGTGGTGACTTGTTTGCCCTCGGAGAAATCCGCACGCAGGGCGGCGGGGGAGATGGTGATCTCGAAGCGGGCGCCGAAGGGGTCGACCCCAAGTTCGCGGAGCTTGGCGAGTTTTTCGCGGCGGACCGCAATCAGTTCTGCCTCGGTGGACTGGGGTGCTTGGGAAACTTCGCTCATGTGAGCGCTTGGAGTAGCGGGAAGAGGCGGGCGGGGCAAGCATAGAGAAGTGCACAAAATTTCACCGCGGAGGCGCAGAGGTCGGAGAGGGACGCAGAGCTGGGATTGTTTGTTCCTTTGAGATAATCAGGACCGCTTTCGTGAGCTTCGTGTTTTTCGTGGTTAAGTCTCTTCAATCCTCCGGCAGTTCGCATTCTTGACAAGTGGCACGGGTTGTTTGAACCTGCCCGGACGACAGGGGGGCTTTCCGGACAGGGAGCTGAGACTTTCCGATGCGCGGAAAAAACCCTTCGAACCTGATGCGGGTCATACCGCCGGAGGGAGTCGGGGATGCCACATGGTGTTCTTGTTTTCCGAGGGCGTTGGGATTCGCGATTATTTTAACCACGAATTCAGACACGACCATGATCAGCCCCGAAGAAACCACTGCCGCATCGACACACGATGAATCCCGCGCGCCCTTGCCGGCATCAACCCGGATTTATGTCCAAGGTGAAATTCATCCCGAGGTCATGGTGCCGATGCGCGAGATCGCTCTCAGCGATACGAAGTCATTCAACGGTCGGGTGGAGAAAAACGAGCCCGTGCGTGTTTATGATTGCTCGGGTCCGTGGGGCGATCCGGATTTCAAAGGAACGTCCGAAGAAGGTCTCCCTGCGCTGCGCCGCGATTGGATTTTGAAACGCGGCGATGTCGAGGCTTACGAGGGTCGCGAGGTCAAACCTCAGGACAACGGTTACCTCACGGAAAAACATGTGGAGTTCGCATCGAAATCCGAGCGCGCGAACCGTTTCGTCGAGTTCCCCGGCCTGACCGCCGAGCGACGCAAGCCGCTGCGCGCGAAAAGCCATCCCGTTACCCAGAAATGGTATGCGGACAACGGCATCATCACTCCCGAGATGGAGTTCATCGCGATCCGTGAAAACATGCGTCGCGCGAAGATCGCGGATCTGAAAACCGACATCGTCCGCAACGATCTCAACAAACAACACACCGGCTC
>CBFGOP010000051.1:0-15634 GCA_965650415.1 uncultured Prosthecobacter sp.
CCGATGAGGTTCTCAAGCGTTGGGATGAGATCAAGCGCGGTGAGAAAGGGGAGAAAGAGGTTTCCTATCTTCATGGGGTTGGCAAAGGTTTGCCGGCTCTGGTGCGTGGCGGGAAGTTGCTGAAAAAAGCGGCCAAGGTCGGGTTCGACTGGCCGGAGGAATCCGATGTCATCGCGAAAATCCACGAAGAGCTGCGCGAGCTCGAAGATGCCGTGAAATCCGAGGGCCCCGATGCGGTTGAAGAAGAACTCGGCGATTTATTTTTCGCCGTCGTCAACCTGGCAAGATACCGCGACATTGATCCCGAAGTCCTCATGGCAGCCGCGAACAAAAAATTCGAACAACGTTTCGCCGCGATGGAGCAGGACCTCAATGCCGCTGGGAAAACTCTGGAACAAGCAAACCTGAGCGAAATGAAAGACGCGTGGCTCGCGGTAAAAACGAGGGGTTTGTAAAATTGAGCGTTATTCTCACTGGAGCGCGTCGGCACCGTTCTGGGTCGTGCGTCGGTATCCTGCCTGCGCTTCCCTGAGGGATACGGCGTTATCACCATTTTTATCGTAGAATTTCACGACCTCCTCAGCGGTTAATGTGACAGCCCGCGACGTACCTTTGAGGCTAGAGATGCCGTCGTCGATTTCCTCAATACTGAGCTTACCGTTACCGTTGTAGTCCCAGCGATCGAATTTTTCGATGAGTCCGAGCATTTGTTTTTCAGAGGCGGTTTTCGGGATGGCTGAGCCGGTTCCGGTGAAGAATGTGCAAGCGGCAAGCAACAAGGCGGCGAATGCGGAGAGAAAAAGTTGGCAGCTCATAAAGTATGGTGATGGCGATGGAATATTGCGAGCTAACCCTAATGATACGCGGAAGTTCCGCCAAGTGATATTATTGCGCTGAGATGGTGGATATTACCCGAATATATCCCAGCTCTTCATTAGAGTTTGGAGTTTAAAGTTTCCGAACCGTGATTTCTTTTCCATTGCCTCATTAAAAAGCTTTGGTAGCTTAGGCAGCGTTTTGCTGGGAAAGGATATGAGCACGCCTCTTGAATTACCTGTGCTGGTGCTGAACCGATATTGGCAGCCGGTTCACACTTGCTCGGCTCGTCGTGCCGTCCACCTCCTCTGCCTCGGTCACGCGCAGGTCGTTCAAGTCGATGGTGAGGAAAAATATTCCACCCACGATCTGCGGTCGTGGATTGTGTATTCGGGTCGCAGCGCCGATGAGGAAATGATCCACAGCGTACGACTCGCTCTCAAAGTCCCGAAAATCATCGTGCTCGCGATTTATGACCGGCTCCCGCGTTTGGAAGTGAAATTCACGCGACGCAATGTTTTTGTTAGAGACCGGTTCACCTGCCAATATTGCCGTCAGGTTTTGCCGGAGCAGAAACTGAATCTGGATCACGTCATTCCCCGCGACAAAGGCGGGAAAACCACATGGGAAAACATCGTGGCCTCATGTGTGAAGTGCAACACCCGCAAATCCAACAAAATGCCGCACGAGGCCGGCATGCATCCTGCGAAAAAACCCATCGCTCCGCGCTGGCGTCCGCTTTACGGATTGTTGGAAAACGGGCTCAGCGACGAGAGCTGGGATCACTTTGTGCATTACACCAGCAAGGATCTGATGTCGGCTTAGCGCACCGTTTGCTAACCCCGGCAGTTTTTCAGCAAAGACTCGAGGAAGTACGTGATCTGTAGTAATGCGTCCTTGTATTCCGAGGATTTCAGGAAAGAGACATCCTTACGGCAACCTTCGAGCAGTTCGATCGCGGTATCGATGGCGCGCTCAAGGGCATCCTGATAACCGGAAATGCCGTTCAGCGTCTGGAGATCGAATTCCTCTTGGGCGAGAATGCGGGCGTTCAGATCGGCGCGCTGTTGCTCGGATGAGGATTCTAACAGATTCAGGATCGGCAGGGTGAGTTTTCCTTTCGCAAGATCCGTGCGCAGGGTTTTGCCGACAATTTCCTCGGAACCGACCAGATCCAGGCAGTCGTCATAAATCTGGTAAGCCGTTCCGAGTTTCATCCCGTAGGACGCGAGCGAGGCTTCCTGCTCAGCGCTCAAACCGGACACGGCGGCGGCAAGACCCGTCGCTGCCGCAAACAGGGCGCCGGTTTTCATTTCGATGACTTGGAAATAATCCTGCTTGGAAAGGCTGAGATCGAAACGGCGCTGGGTCTGGATGATCTCGCCCTGGCACACCTCACGGGCGGCTTGTCCGACTTTTCGGCAGATATCGATGGAGTTGAAATCCGTAGCCAAGGTCAGGGCGTGAGAGAAAAGCGCATCGCCGAGCAGAACGGCGAGAGCGTTGCCCCATTTCGCGTTTGCCGTCGGCATGGAGCGTCGGGCGATGGCGCCATCGATGATGTCGTCGTGAACCAAGGTCGCCATGTGGATGAGTTCCAGAATCACCCCGATTTTGCGATGATCCTCGGAAACTTCCCCTACCGCACCGCCCACGAGGATCGCCAGCGCCGGGCGGATACGTTTTCCGGAAGTGTTGCAGATGTAGGTGATGTAGGGCTCGACGGCGGAATCGAAATCCCGGACCTGCGCGCGGATCGCGATTTCAATTTTTTCCAGATCCGGCCGAACCAACTCGAAGGGAAATTGGTCGTTGTGAGTCGATGTGGCGGTAAAGGTGGCCATGGCGTGCGGCAAGCTATCCGCGGATACAGGTTTGGGCAACACGCTTTCGACCGAACTTGAAAAAGAGTCTTGAAAGATCCGTAGTGAGATGTCGGTTTTATGACCATGAAATTTCAGACATGGTTGTTGTTGGGTGGCTCGTTGGCGCTGATGGGTCTTGGACAGGCGGAGGAGCAGAAAATCGTCGGCTTCAAAGACACGCCGATCATTCCGGGCACCAAATTTCACGTTCACGATCCCGACCGTCCGCAACCTCCCGTCGTTCAGAACGCCGGTGCCGTGGTGATTCCGCCGCCATCCGATGCGATCGTGCTTTTTGATGGGAAAAACCTCGATGCTTGGAAGATCAAGGACGGCCCCGCCCCGTGGGAAGTACGCGATGGCGTAATGGTCGCAAAAGGAAAGGACATCCATACCAAGGAGGAGTTCGGTGCGATCCAGCTACATTTCGAATGGCGTCTGCCAGCCGACCGCAAAGTCAATGGTCAGGGTGGCGGCAACAGCGGAGTTTTCATCATGGGGCTTTACGAAGTGCAGATCCTCCAGAGCCACAACAACAAAACCTATCCGGATGGCATGGCCGCATCGCTCTACGGCCAACAGCCACCGCTCGCCAATGCCACCTCACCCCAAGGTGAGTGGAACAGCTACGACATCACCTTTGTCCCGCCCGTCTACGTGGATGGAAAAGTCCAGACTCCCGCCAAGGTCACGGTAATCCACAACGGTGTGGTCGTCCAAAATGCCGAGGCTTTCCTCGGAGTTTCAACCTACCGCAAACTCGCCCAATATCCGGCGACCCATCCGGAAAAAGGCCCGATCAAGCTCCAGTTTCACGGCGATCCTATCGAGTTCCGCAACATGTGGGTCCGTCCGCTCGGCGAACGCCCCCAGTGAAATCCCCGAACCGCGTCGTTCGTTAGATTGACGGCGGCGCTCACATCGTTATGGTGTTGTCTCCATGTTCCGAAGCTCTTCCAGTTTTTTCCCCGCATTGGTTCTCCTGATCGGCCTCTCTTTCGCGGCTCAAGCGCAGTTGGCGACCTCGATCCGGCTCAACAAGAGAGATTACATCGCCGGCGAGCCCGTCATCGCGGAAATCACCATCACCAACCATACCGGCCAGGAACTCACCCTCGCAGGAACGGCGGAACTTCCCTGGCTCACCTTTGTTTTGAACAACAACCAGGGCGATCTGGTTCCCATCTTGCAAAGAAACCTGTTCGGAGCCATGCACATCCGTGCCGGTGAATCCCTCGCCAAAACGGTCGATCTGACGCAGTATTTCATTCTCAACAGCCAAGGGAACTTTTCCGTTTCCGCCGTTATCCGGGATCCACAGAAACGTTTCAACGGAGCTTCGACCAATCGCGTTCTGTTCAATTTGAATCCCGGACGGACCTACTGGACCCAGAAAGTCGGGGTGAAAAGCGACAGACAGGGAATGATCTCCAGGGAGTTGAGGATACTGACTTTTTTCAACGGCCAGAAAAACCAAGTTTATGCGCAAATCCTCGACGGTAAATCGGGAATTCCCATGAGAACCCAGTTGCTGGGCGATTACCTCAAACTGCGCAAACCCATGGTCACTCTCGATGGCCAACAACGTATGCACGTGATGTTTCTGAGCACCCCGAGCATGTGGGTTCACTGCCAAGTGGATACCGATGGAAAACTGGTTCAACGTGACATTCACCAAGCTCCTGCAAAGGGCGATCCGGTCATGATGGCCTACGGAGACGGCTCCGTGCAAATCCTCAACAGCATTCTTTACGATCCCAATGCGGCGATCAAAGCACGGGCCAAAATTCGCAATATCTCCGACAGACCTGAAACCATGCCTACCGAATGATCAGGTTTTTTTCAGAAAGCCTTTACAGCGGGCCTAATTTGGTAAACAAATCTTAATAATCTTGGGCAAGCTCTCATGAAGAAAGCATTCATCATCGCTATGCTCGGGCTGGGGTTTTCCCTAGTGGCGAGTGGCTATAATTTCCGGACGGTCATCATCGATCCGGGACATGGCGGGCATGATAAAGGCGGCCAGTGGGGTCAGGTTTACGAAAAACATCTGGCTCTGGACACTTCCATCCGTCTCGAAGCCCATCTCAAAAAAATGGGGTTCAACACGATCCTGACCCGCCGCAGCGATTCTTTCGTCTCGCTACCCGGCCGCATGCAGATGGCGAACAAATACCGCAACGCCATTTTCATCAGCGTGCATTACAACTACACGTGGAAACAGCACGTCAGCGGAATCGAAACCTTTTATCACAACGCCAACAGCAAAAGCCTGGCGCAAGCCGTTCATCGCGGCATGATGAGTCGCGTAAGAGTCGTTGATCGCGGTGTGAAATACGCGCGCTACTACGTCATTCGTAACACCAAGATGCCTGCCATTCTCGTCGAAGGCGGTTTTGTCAGCAACTCGAACGAACGCAGCCGCATGAAAACCGCATGGTTCCGCGACGCCGTCGCCCGTGGAGTCGCGGAAGGCGTGCAGCGCTACCGCAGGGAGCAGTAATTTCTCTAGCTCTGATTTGGACCGCGCGACTCCAGTCTCGCCCCGACACAGTCGGTGGTCGCGCTTTTTCATATCCACGATGCGCGATCCTACTACGCCGAGGCTGCGAAGGACAGATTGGACTCGCGCGGTCCAGCAGTGCTATCGCCGGGGTGTCAGAATGTGCTGCTATTTTTCCGAAATCAGGCGGTGATGGCGGTGATGGGCCCTGTGCTGTCGGCGAAGGTGTTGGTTTCGACCCCGATTGCCTGCAGCATGGAGACATAGAGATTTGCCATGGGGACTTTGTTTTTGTCCTCAAAGGCGTGGAGTTTTCCATGTTTGAACCCGAGGTGGTTGCCGCCTGCGAGCAGGAGCGGGTAGTTCTGGTTGGCGTGCGAGGCGTGGGGGTGAGCGGAGCCCCAGAGGACGAGTGTGCGATCCAGCATGGAGCCGTCGCCTTCCGGAGTTTTGCGCAGCCTTTCGAGAAAGTAGGCATGTTGTTCCGCGCGCCAGCGGTCCCATTGGCCGGAGAAATCGGCCGGGCGTTTGTGCGCGATGTCGTGGGTGGCTCCTTTGTAGCCGAGAGCGTAGTTGGCGTAGTTCCACATCTCGCTGGTGGACGAGTGCTCGCTCTCCAACATGAGTGTGGCGAAACGTGTGGAGTCCGTCTGGAATGCGAGGAAGATGAGATCATACATGCAGCGGATATATTCGAGCGGCTGGTTGTAAGCGACTTCGAGGTTCAGTCCTTTCGTATCTACGTTTGGCAGTGGCGTGTGTGTCCACTGGCTGGTGCGTTCAACGCGCTGTTCGAGCGATCGAACGGAATCGAGATATTCCTCCATTTTGGCGGCGTCTTCTTTTCCGAGCTTGCTGTTGAGACTGCGTGAATTGTCCATCATCAGATCGAGGATGCTCGATTTGCTTTTGAGATTGGCGCGGACTTCTTCAACGGATTTTCCACCATAGGGAGAGAACATCTGATTGAAAATTTCCTGGGGTCGATGCATGGACGGAATGGGGCGGCCCGGGCCGCGGTGCGAGAGGGTTTTGCTCATGCCGTAGCTGCCGGTGCCGCCTTCGGTGCCAAGGACGAGCGAGGCATGACGGGTTTGGTGGCCGAGGGCGTTGGCGGCGACCTGATCAACGGAAATGCTGTTCGTTTTTTGGGTTTCGCTCATGTCAGCGCCGGTGGCGAAAACATCACCGCTGCTGTGGCCGCCCATTTTCCAACCGCCTTTGTGATCAAGCCCGCGCAGATAACTGATGTGGTTTTTGAGAGGCGCGAAAGGCTGGGATGATTGGTTGAAAGTCAGTTCACCGGGAGTGGAGGTGGGCCACCAGCTCCAGGGATCGTGTTCTTTGCCGGCGGTCGGTATACCGTTTGGAGCTTCGGGCATATAGGCACCGTAGGCAAAGTAGCTGACGCACATGCGCTTGGGCAGGGTTGCTGTGGCACCTGTGGCGGAGATGCCTGCGGCACGGCTCATGGAATTGAGAAAAGGCAGTGCAAGAGCGATGCCGCCTCCTTTGAGAAGTTCGCGACGGCTGAGATGCCAGGATTTCGGTTTCATAGGATTGGAAGAATTTTGGCTATTTGGTTTTTATATTGGAGGTCGCTTGGAAAAGTTCGCTTTGGCAAATGCTGACGATGATGTCGCGCATGCCGGATTTGTTAGATCTGGCGGAATTCTGGATGGCCTCGATGGCGGGGCGATCGTGGACGGAGAGTTCGCGGCCGATGCCGTAGGTCATCAGTCGGCGAATGATGTTGCGGTTGATATCTTCCGAACGTTCCTTGATCAGGTAGTTTTTGAGCCCTTTGAGGCCGTTGACTTCCGGCCCTTTGGGCAGGCGGGTGGTGGCATCCACATCGACGACGTTGATGGATTTGAGATATTCATTGTATTGCGCCAAATCCATCTTGCTGCCGGGTGACAGCGCTTTGATGCGAATGCCGTCTTTTGGGACCTTGGGTTGGAACTGGCCAATGGCGTTGTAGTGCTCGAAAGGGATTCCCCATGGATCGAGACGGGCGTGGCAATCGTTGCACGATTCCACGGTGCGGTGTTTTTCCAACAGGACTTTGATGGAAAGGGCTTTTTCCGCGGACTCACCGGCGGTATCTGTTAGAGCCGGAACTTCGGCAGGCGGTGGCGCGACATATTCGCCGAGAATGGCCTCGCGCAGCCAAACCGCACGATAGATCGGGTGTGGTGCGGTGCCCGTGCCGTTTCCGACGAGGACTGAACCGTTTGTCAGTAGTCCGCCGAGCTGATGTTCGGGCTTGATCGCAACGGCGCGGATCTCATCGCCATGCACATTCGGCACGCCGTAGTGGGCGGCGAGGCGTTGGTTGAGCATCGCGAAATTGGAATCGACCACGTTGAGCGGATTGAGGTTTTTGCGGATCATTACGCCGACGAATGCGATGCTTTCCTGGAGCATGTATTCACGGATGGTGGGGCGGTAGGGCTCCTCGGTATTTTTGCGTTCTCCGAAGGCAACGTATTGAAGGAAACGCGGAAAAAGTTCGACGTTGATGGGAACCGTCAGGCTCTTGGCAAGGCTAAGCCACTGCATGGTGAAATCCCGGATGAATGTTTCCGAGCGTTTGTCATCCAGCATGCGCAGGACTTGTTTTTCAACGACTTTCGGATCGTTGAGCTGGCCACGTGCGGCGAGGCTGAGCAGCTCTTCATCCGGCATGCTTTTCCAGAGGAAGTAGGAGAGACGGGATGCGAGTTCGTAGGACGGGCTCACGGCTTCGCCATCGGCCACCGTGTGGAAGAGAAACTGGGGAGAGACGAGAGCCATGGCCAAGGTTTCACGCATGGCATGCTCAAAGCTTGGCGTTTCTTTTCTAATAATTTCATAGATGGAAACGAAGCGCTGGACCTCATCTCTGGTAACAGGGCGGCGGAACGCGCGGTTGAGGAAGCGGGTGAGAACTTCGCGCACGTAGGCGTCGGTGTTGGACTCGCGCAGAGGTGAGTCGAACAGGATACGGGTGTGATGGGCGGGCGGCCAAGGCTGGGTAATGGGGCCTTCGATTTCCGCCCATTCGATGATGGCACGTGGCATCTTTGCGTTACGCGATTTCTGGAAGTCGATGTTGTCGTTGAGCGTGCCGTCGTCGTAGAGATTTTGCGGAGTAATGGTCAGGCTGGGAGGAAGCATTTTGTTCTTATGCGGAGTGGCGGGACGAATCGGAAAGTTTTCGAAGCGACCGCGAAGCTCGAATTCCTGTGGATCCTTGGGAGAGTTTTTGAGCCTGACCGTTCCGATCGGTGCCATGCGCAGGGTGGAGCTGTTTTCCGCGAGGCTGTAGCCCATGACAAACCGGAGCGGAAGCTCCTGGGCGTTTTCTGTTAGAATGGCGGATGCTTTGAAGCGCAGGATGAACTCACCGGAGGTTGGCGGATTGGAAATGGTGAAGCCGTTGGCCGGAGAGTCGCGACGGTTTCCCCAGATCCCGACTTCGTTGATCGCCATGCCGTTCTGTAAAACTTCGGCTTTCCAGGTGAAACGTTGTTTCAGGGTTTTGGGCGGTGCGGGATCGACGATCACGTGTGAGAGTGATTGACGCGCGGCCTCGAGGTAACGCTCGACCTGCTCGGGGCCGATGAGCATGAAGTCGGCGTTGTTGTTAAAATGGTAGGGTTTCTGCGGATCTTCGGGCAGGAGTTCTTTGACTTGCAGTGGCAGGCCGAAGAGCTCGCGCATGGTTTGCTCGTATTCGACATTGGTGAGCCTGCGGGTGGTGGAAGCGGCGATCACGGGCGCGGCGGATTTTTCGGTCTGCGAGCGGAGAGATTGATCCAGCCATGCAACCATCGCCTCGCGCTCTTGGTCGGAGGGCTGTTCCTCGTCATCGGGAGGCATGTCGTTTGTCTTGAGGGTATCAAGGACGTTTTCTATCAGCTTGAGGTTCTTGCTGTCGGTGGAGTCGAAAGGAAAATCGTGGAGAGTGATTTTGCCTTTGCTCTTTTTTTCACCATGGCAATCGGTGCAGTAGCGCTGAAAAAAGGCTTCCGCTTTTGCTGGATCGGCTTTGATTTCAGCCGCAAAAAGAACATGCATGGCACTGGCCACTGAGATCGTGGATAAACGCAGGGTTTTGTAGATATTACCGATGAACGCCATGTTTCGAATGGTTTAATCCACACCCTAGCGAATGTGATTCTGCTAGAAATGCATTTCCTCACAGGGAGCCTGTCTAAAAAATGCACATTTTCTGACTCCACCAAAAATGCATCCGTACTCACACCAAATTCGCTCTGGATCCCCTCGGAACCAGAGCTTGTTCTAACCGGAGCGCGCGACTCCAGTCGCGCTTTTTTTATCCAAGATGCGCGATCCTACTACGCCGAGGCTGCGAAGGACAAAGTGGACTCGCGCGGTCCATCAATGCTTGGAAAGTTCGCTTACGCCGTTTTCCCACAGCATTGCTTGAACTTCTTCCCGGAGCCGCAGGGGCAAGGGGCGTTGCGGCCGGTGGTCTCGATGGCGAAGGTGGGCTTGCGCTTGGGCAGGTTGAGCTTGAGCTCGCCGCCGCCGGAAGACAGCTGTGCGGGATCGACGTTTTCCAAACTTCCGCTGGATGCCATGTTGGCGCGGGTGATCTGGGTTTCGTTGCTTTGAAGTTGGGTCGGCTGGCTGTGCAGCTGGCGCAGGAAGGCTTCAAGGTTCGCAGCGGAACGGAACAGGTTGGCCAGGGCTTCCTGTTTGATCGAGTCCATCAATCTAACAAACAAGGTGTAGGCCTCGTTTTTGTATTCCACTAAAGGATCCTTCTGGCCTTGGGCACGGAGGCTGACGCCCTCGCGCAGGGCATCCATACTGTAGAGATGCGCCTGCCATTGCTTGTCGATCGCGACCAAGACCATGCGGCGCTCTTCCTGATCGAGCACTTCGAACGGGAGGTTGCGGACCTTGATCTCGTAGGTCTGCTTGACCTTCTTGACGAGATATTCGGAAATTTCCTCCGTGGTCTTGTATTCATTCAGTTCCTCCAGCGTGACGCTGATCGGCAAGGTGGCGTTCACCCAACCTAACAGTTCGGTGTAGTCGGGCGAGTTGTGATCGCGATCTTCCAGATAAACCGCGACTTTCGCAGGGATGGTTTCCTCGATGATTTCGTTCACGAGATCGCGTGGAGTCTCGGTGGTGAGAACTTCGTTGCGGTAGCCATAAACGACCTCGCGCTGGCGGTTCATCACGTCGTCGAAATCGAGCACGCGTTTGCGCCAGGTGTAATTGCGTTGCTCCACGCGTTTCTGCGCGGTCTCGACAGAGCGGTTGAGCCAGGAATGTTCGAGGGCTTCGCCGTCTTTCATCCCGAAGCGTTCCATCATCGCGGTCATGCGCTCGGCAGCGGCGAAGTTGCGCATCAGGTCGTCTTCGAAGGAGATGAAGAACTGTGAGCGACCCGGGTCGCCTTGGCGGGCGCAACGTCCGCGAAGCTGGCGGTCGACGCGGCGGGATTCGTAACGTTCCGTGCCCATCACGAACAAACCGCCGAGTTCGGAAACGCCGGCTCCCAGTTTGATGTCGGTGCCGCGTCCCGCCATGTTGGTGGAAACGGTGACCGCTCCGCGCTGGCCTGCTTGGGAAATGATCTCGGCTTCCTGCTCGTGGAATTTCGCGTTCAACACCGAGTGCGGAATCTTCGCACGCTGGAGCATGCGGGCGAGGGTTTGCGAGGCTTCAACCGATGCGGTTCCGACCAGGACCGGCTGGCCTTTCTCGTGGGCTTCCTTGATTTTCTCGATCACCGCGTTGAATTTTTCACGGCGTGTTTTGAAGACCTGATCGTTTTCGTCCACACGCTGGTTGGGGCGATTGGTCGGGATGGGAAGCACATCGAGGCGATAGATATCGTGGAACTCGGCCGCTTCGGTTTCCGCGGTTCCGGTCATGCCCGCGAGTTTTTCGTAGAGACGGAAATAGTTCTGAATGGTGATCGTGGCGAAAGTCTGGGTCTCCTTTTCGATGGCGACGCCTTCTTTGGCTTCGACCGCTTGGTGGAGTCCGTCCGACCAACGGCGACCCGGCATTTCACGTCCGGTGTTGTCGTCGACGATGATGACCTTGCCATCCTTGACCACGTATTGAACGTCTTTTTCATAGACGCAATAGGCTTTGAGCAGCTGGGAGATGTTGTGGATTTTTTCCGCTTGGGCATCCATCAACTGCTGGGCTTTTTCCTTAGAGGCGATTTTTTCCTGCTCGGAGAGATTGAGGTCGTTGTCGATGTCGGCGAAAATCGTGCCGAGGTCGGGAAGCGTGAAGGACTCCGGATCTCCGGGAGAGAGGAACTCGCGTCCCATCTCCATCAGGTCCGCATCGTTGCTCTTTTCATCGATGGTGAAGTAGAGCTCTTCCTTGATTTCGAAGAGTTCCTTCTTGCGCGTGTCCTGATAGAGCGAGAGTTCGGTTTTCTCAATCAGGCGGCGGTTTTCCGGCTCTTCCATGAAACGCATCAGCATGCGGTTGCGCGGTTGGCCGAGTTTGATTTTGAAAAGCAGGCGTCCTGCACCATCCATATCGCCGGCATCCGCCAGTTTCTTCGCTTGGGCAGCGAGGTCGTTGCACAGGATGGTTTGTTTTTTCACCAGCGAGTCGACCAAAGGTTTGTATCTGTCGAACTGGTGCGATGACTGGGCGGTCGGGCCGGAAATGATCAGCGGGGTTCGTGCTTCGTCGATGAGGATGGAGTCGACCTCGTCGATGATGGCGAAGTAATGCCCGCGCTGGACCTGATCTTCTCTGGAGGTCGCCATACCGTTGTCGCGGAGGTAGTCGAAACCGAATTCGGCGTTGGTTCCGTAAGTGATGTCGCAAGCGTATTGCTCGCGTCTTTCCCACGGCGGCATTTGGTTCTGGATGCAACCGACGGTCAGTCCGAGGTAACGGAAGAGCGAGCCCATCCAGTCGGAGTCACGTTTGGCGAGGTAGTCGTTGACCGTGACCACGTGCACGCCGAGGCCGGTGAGTGCGTTGAGGAAAACCGGCAACGTCGCCACCAGGGTTTTTCCCTCACCCGTTTGCATTTCCGCGATCATTCCGCGGTGCAGGGCAATACCACCGACGAGCTGGACATCGAAATGGATCATCTGCCACTCGATCGGGTGATCGTTGACCTGGATGGTGGTTCCACACATGCGGCGGGCGCCGTTTTTCACCACGGCGTAAACTTCGGGAAGGATCTGCTCGAGATACTTGGCGCGGGCCTTGCGGAAATCCGGCTCAATCTCATGGAAAGCGTTCTTGGCTTCCTCGATCGCTTCGGGAGTTGAGCGGATGCTGGCGGGGAGTGAAGGAAACTCCTGGCGCAGTTCTGAAAAACGTTTCTCGAGTTGGGCTGCGACAGCGCCGAGCTCGTCGGCAGACATGCGCTCGATCAAGGGGCGGGCGGGAATATCGAGCTCGTGGTAGCGGGCGAGGTGGGACTTCCAGTTGGCGGTCATTTCGCGGAGTTTTTCCTCCGGCTCGCGCTGCAGGGCCTCCTCGATTTCGTTGATACGAACCACCGTTGGCTTGATGCGGCGCAGTTCACGGGTGTTTTTACTGCCGACGATTTTTTGGAGAATCCACTTGATCATGAGAAATTGGGCTACGCCCATTACGGGCTGGGAGGGCGTGGATACACTGGGAGCCGGAAGGAAGCAAGCGTAGGAATGGGCTTTGAACAGGGGAAAAAGCCATGGAATCGCCGAAATTTCGGACTTATTTTCAACCATCCCCGCTCTTTAGGGATCTCTTTCTATCGTTCACCAGCCATGCGCGTGTGGCAGAGGTCGTTTGTCTGTGCCTTGATGATGTCGGAAGAAGGTTGCTCTATACATGTCCACAGCTTTGAGCTAATGGACCGCGCAACTCCAGTTGCGCTCTCAGCCTTTCCTATCCCTCGCACAAGACTAAAAACATATTGTTTGTATGGGATTGCTGACATCGCGCGTCTCAACCGTGATGCGGAAATCCAAGATTTGATTTCATCCTACCTGCCGCCTGAACCGGTTCTTTCCGTCGGACGAAACCAACCCTACCTTTGTGGAAGTGGCAAAAAGTTCAAGAAGTGCTGCGGCGCATAATTACATTTAAGTTCACACTACTGCCGTAACTGTCCCGATTATCCCCCTTATCAATCCGGCTATCCCTTCAGTCAGTGGGATGTGTGCAGTTTGTCTGGGAATGTGTGATTCAAAGCGACGATCCACCACGCGCGATACGCAATGATAAATCGCGCGCTTCTCCTGCCCATCCCGCCACTCGGCTAGCCATCGTTTACTGCCATTCATGCCTCGCAGCTTATTTATAATTCCAGCGATTTGTGTTATTTACTCTCTAGATATTAAAAGCGCGACTAATATTACTAATGAAATGACTCCTATTATTGAAAATAAAAACAAAATTTCTCTTGGAAAACTTGGTGCTACCAAAGGAATTATTACAGCAGCTAGTATACAAATTATAATTGTAAATCTAATTATATTAAATGACATAGTTCACCTTTCATATGAAAGACCCAGAGGATCCTTACAATCCTGTAAAACAGGAGGTGGAGAGCTTGTTTTGGCAATTTTTCTTACAAATGGATCGGGAGTAAATTTATTAACTATATAATTAACTACAGGGCTTATTATTAAATTTATTGCTTTGGAGGCTACCGGCCCAGTAGCTCCACCAATCACTCCAGTTAGGACTCCAGCAGCATTTCCAAGTAAAGACCGCGTAGAAGATTCTCTTTCTCCTATCCATACCCCTGGAGCTAGTGATGAACAAAAACATTCTGGTATATCTGCAATAAAAATTTCATAGGCATCTTCTAAGAAAAAGGCTGCTTGTAGAAGGATTCCACCCCACCCAAGCCACTTGATAATCCGATTATCAGCATATCTTCTAATTGAGCCTCCTAAAGCTAGCAATTCTCCAGGTGAGGGCGTTAATCCTGCATAGTCCCAAGCATTGACTCCATTATTTACCACGAACGCATACAGGTTCACTCCACCCTCTTCCTCAATCGGATCCCTGGATGGCCATCTGCCTGTTTCCGGGTCGTAGAACCTGTAACCGTAGTAGAAAAGTCCGGTGGTTGAATCCAAAGGTTTGGTTGAGAAGCGATGAGCAAAGTCGCTGGCTTTTGAGCCGCCTGTGACGGTTGTTTTTCCGAACGGATCATATTCATAATGTGCTTCGATATTTCCGGAGGAATCCAAATACTCGCTGACGTTTCCGTTTCCGTCATAGGTCGGATAGTAGATACCAGAGCCATCATTTACGGCGAGGAGTCCGCCAACTCCACCTGCACCTTGCATGCTGCCGGATAAGTCCATACCCCAAAGGTATGTTTTGGTTAATGTAGCCGGTTGCAAACCGGCTCTCCAGTATTCGGCGATTGGGTTCCAGCCGTCGTAAATGTAAACGGTGGCGGCGGAGCCAACGGTCTCGGCGATACGGCGAGACTGGGAATCATACACATAGCTCACGGTATTGCCGCCGCTGACCTGAGCCTGAATGAGGCGGTTTTCACCATCCCAAACGAGTGAGCTGTTGGCACTGACGTTTGCAGGGAGCGGATAGGCGGTTGCGTTGCCGTCGTCATCATATGAGGGACTGATGGAGCCGATGGCGCTGTATTGATTCAACGCGGTTGCGGTGTAGGTTGTTTGGCTTGGCGGATTCAATCCGCCGCCACTGAGGCGATTGCCGATGCCGTCATATTGGTAGGCGCGGGATTGAGCGGTATCGCTGTGGTCGGCTTTGACAACTTCACCCTTGGAGTTGTAGCCCCAGGCAATCGAACGAGACGCAGCAAAGGCACTCCCGGTTTGGGAAACATTGGTGCGCTGACCGAGGTGATTCACGCTATACTCATACTTCGAAACCACCGTGCTGCCAACCTTGTTTTCTTTGGACACCAGGACATTTCGGTTGGCTTCCCAGACGTTGGCCACGACATGGGAGGCGCTGGTCACGCTGGTGATGAGGTTGGAGTTGGGTAGATACGCGTAGATGTGAGCATCATTGCTTGGCCCTGTCACACTGGTAAGACGTCCGTGCAAGGTGCTGAAACCGTAGGAAGAAGAAGTTTCCAGTTCCGAGTTTTCAGTTTTCAGGGAATAGCCGATGTCGCGACCAAGATGGTCCTGAGAGCGGTCGATGACTCGGGCGAAGTCGATGGTGTTATCTGCATTGAAATCGTAGGCAATCGTCTCGGCATCGATTTGAAGGTTGCCGGAATTGTAAGCAAAGGTGCTGGTGGCGACTCCGTTCGACTGCGAGATCTGGCGACCCATGGCATCGTAACTCATGGTGACATTGTGCAGTTTGTCTGGGAAGTTGGATTAGTCTCTTTTTCGATTACTTTTTCAAAAAAACAGAACTAGCCGCAATACATATGAAATTCAATACAAGCAAATAGAACGCAAGCTAGATGGAGGTTTCGGATGCGATTAGACGAAGC
>CBFGOP010000052.1:0-15611 GCA_965650415.1 uncultured Prosthecobacter sp.
CCGACAAAAACTCCCAGTGCGATCCAAACCAGCGCCAACCCAGACTTCCATGATAATCCGCGGCTTTTTTCTTCTAACAGATGCCTGCGCAACATTTCCCTGACGCTCTCGACCACCGCATGGTTCGTGTAGCTCGCACCGCTGGTAAACAACAAGGGCGAGTTTCTCATATCAACCGCCAGGATTTCATCCACGCGCTTCCCGGCAAAACCATCCGCGTATTTCACCTCGTTCTTCACATCGCCCACATAGGGCTCGTTATCGCGACTTCCCAGAAATCCGATTCCCAGAACCACATCATTCTCCGTATCCAACGCCACGATCACATCCGAGATCCCATTGAATCCGCGGGCCGATACTCCCATCCGGCTGCTGCGTAAAACCAGACCGAGCTGTTTGTCCTGACGCAGGATTTCATACATCCCCTTGACCGGATCGGCCGTGATCCGATCCGCCTCCGGATACCATTTCTTCACATCATCCAGAGCCAGATCCGCAGGAAACCACTGATCCATGCCCTCGGCACCGAACCGCGCCGCCACCCCACGGGCCATCGCCTCACTGGTCAGGGTTGCACCAGAAACCACCAGCGGTTGATCCATGGCGCCCAGAGAAGCTTCTGACACTCCCGTCCACTGCGACCAGAACCCGCCATCGCGTTTCACCTTGTCCACGTGCCCATCGGTATCTGAACTGGAGAGCAGATGCACACTCCTGACCTTTCTCTCCGCATCAAAAATCACCAGCAGTTCGGATGGTCCGGAGTATCCCTGGATTTTTTCCGCCTGCGGAAAGGTCGATGTCGCCCAACCTAACAGAACTCCATCGCCGGAATTCAGCGCATACATGCCGTCATTGGGATCGGCCACTTCCGCCACCTCCGGAAACACCTGCCTGGCGATGGGCAGGATCGTTTCGGGATCCAACTCCTTGCGGTCTTCCGGCAGTGCCCACAGACAAATGAGCGCCGCGAGAATCAATCCCAAGCGATAAACCGCAAGCGACCAGCGCTTGAGGCGACGCTTGCCATCAGTTCGATGGCTTTGAGGTATCGGGTTTGGCATCAAGGTGTTTTTTCAACGCGTCGAGATTTTCAAAACGCTTGCTGCCTTCCATTTTCCACAAGCCTTTCACTTCATCGAGATGTTTTTCATAGATGTCGCGTGGAGTGCAGTTGTGAATGGTTGCCAAGGCTGCGGCGCGTCCGACGACCACGCCCATCATGCCGATGGTTTTCATCACGCGAATCGTTCCAAGCGCGTCGCGCTCGACGCTGATGTTGCGTCCGGCCATGAACAGGTTGGGGATGTTGCGCGAGTAGAGGGTGCGATAAGGAACTTTGTAACCGACCTTCCTGTCGACTCCGGGACCATGCACGGCGCGGGCGATGAAAGGATTGCCCGGAATCACATCCTTGTATTTCTCCAGGGGATAATGAAGGTCGATCGACCAGGTGGTCAGGAAAGTGGCATCATCGTAAGCTTTCTTGCTGCGGATTTCCTCTCCGGTGAGAATCACATCGCCAAGAATCTGAACGGTTTCGCGGGTTCCGCCGACATAAGCCAACCAGGTCAGCTCGGCATTCGCATGTTTGTTGGGATCCCGCTCCGCATAGGCACCGTGGTTTTTCATCGAGCTCCATGCGCTGTAGGAAACCAACAGGTTGTGATCGCGGATCAGCTCCTTGTCGTCGATGGGATGCTTGTCAAATCCACTTTCCCAGAACCATTCCGCGTGGCCGAAACCATGGCGTAGGCTCGGGTAGGGAAACTGCTTGTCGGTGAAACGATGCATCCATGCCTGCTCAGGGAAAGAGATGGCTTTGTCGCGGTTTTCCCACATCCACATGTTGCTCATGCCCAGACGTCCTTTTTCGGTATATTTGATATCCGCCTTGGCCCACATGCCGATGAAACCATGGCCGGTACAATCCACGAAATACTTGCCTTTGATGCGCTTGAGTTTTCCAGCCTCGACATCGACCGCTTTCACTCCGGCGATTTTGCCCTCCGCCATTTCCACCCCGTAAGCGTGGTGACTGATGAACAAGGTGATGTTTTTCTCGGCTTTCACGACCTCGTCTTTCTTGTGATCCACGAATTCCTCAGCGGGTGCCGGGGAAGCGATGGCCTTGTCCTCGAATTCACGAATGATCTGATCCAAGGGATACTCGCTCGGCGGATATTCGCCCTTCGCCCAGACACGGATCTCTGAGGAACCGTTGCCACCCATGACCTTGCGGTTGTGGATCAGGGCGACTTTCGCGCCCATGCGCGCGGCGGAAATCGCTGCACCGAGTCCGCCATAACCTCCACCGACCACCACCAGATCATACTCTCCCGCATCTTCCAACGCGCTCGGCACTCCGGGAATTTTCCAAGTCGTGCGCTCTTCAAAGGTCGCATCGGCCGGAGGGGTGAAATTCGCATCGCTGCTGAAAAGAACCGCATCCGCGCGTCCATTGAAACCGGTCAGATCTTTCAGTGCCAACTTGGCTTTGCCTGCTTTCAGCGAAACTTTTCCAGCCAACTGCCAGGTCCATTGGGTGTCGTCTTTCCCGAGCTCGGTCGCAAGCTCCTCACCGTTGATGACCAGTTTGAACCTGCCCGCACTGTCGGGACGCTGCAGGCGCTTGGTCCAGTCGATGGTTCTCACCCAAACGCGATAATCCCCCGCCTCGGAAAGCTCCACCTCCGTGGTCGCATCCGCCACGGGTTTTCCCAAGCCGTGGGCGATCAAATAGGAAGAACCAACCGATTCAATGAACTGGGTGTCGATCCCCCATCCGCCCTTGTCGGCGAATTGTTCGGTTTCAACGAGAAACGTGGCGGCTGGAAGCTGAACGGTGGCAAACAGGCTGATGAGCAACGGGATTTTCATGAAGTGAATCTGGGTATTTTGGTGTTTCGGTCGCCCGATACACCTCCATTACGAATTCTCTCTCATGATTCATCCATTTTTTTTCTCTGCCTAGCCTGTCTAAAAAATGCCTGAAGCAAGGCCAAGGATTCCTCGCCCATGACTCCTGCCACGACGTCACAGCGATGATTCAGCGGTGGATTGGAGTCCAACAGATTGATCCATCCTCCAGCAGCTCCTGCTTTGGGATCTCCGCATCCAAATACGACCCGCTCGGGTCGACAGTGCACAATCGCTCCCGCACACATCGGGCAAGGTTCTTTAGTCACGTAGAGCGTGCATTTTTCCAAACGCCAGTCGCCCAAAGCCTGTTGCGCCGCTGTCAGCGCCAACATTTCCGCATGCGCCGTCGCGTCCTTGAGGGTCTCCACCTGATTCCATGCCCGCGCGATGATTTTCCCCTCATGCACCACCACCGCGCCAACCGGCACCTCTTCGGCATGGTAAGCCTTCTGCGCCTCCCGCAGAGCCTGCTGCATGAAATGCGCATCACTGTGGAGATCGATGATCCATTCGTCGCTCATGCTCTCTTTTATCTACCCGTCACCAACAATCAATCCCGGAGGAAAACTTTACGATCCATGCACCGGAATCGATTCTCCTAACAGCCATTTCCTCATCACCTCCGGTTCACCGGAAAAACACCCCAGCATGCGCCAACGCGACCATTTCAAGGCTAGAGCGTCCTCTCTCGTTTCCTCCACCACTCCCGTGCGATCGATTCCGGAGGAGTGTAAAAATTTCATTCCATCGCTCTCCACCACGATGAAGCCGACATGCGTGTCCAAACCCACGATGTAGATGCCGGGCACGCGTTTCTCGATCCAATCCACATACTTCCGATAATCCTGACTCACCCGCAGTTCGCAGTTTTTCTCATTCACGAAAGTGCGGATGATGTTTTGAGAAGGCTGCTGAGCCAGCTTGTATCGATTGATTTCGAATCCCGCATCGCGGATCAGTGTGGAAACAAAGTAGCCACAGGCAATCGGTCCTTCCCCCGGCTTTTCGGAAATCCCATTGAAATCGTAGTCGGTTCCCAACCAGCAACGCATCATCTCCGGCATGATCAATTCCACAATCACCCGCGCATCCTGCTCGATTGCTTTTCTCTGCTCGTCGTTCTGTGCCCTGCGATAATGCCCAGCGAGTTCATCACGCCATCTTGCCAACTCATTTACCAAAAACTCATAGCGCTCGCGATCCGGAACCCGCGGTTGAGGTTGGCTGATCCATCTCTTGGCCCATTGGCTGTCTTTTCCATACCACGCCCACCATGCGCTCCCACCGATCACAGAGACCATGATCACCGCCAACAAGACTTTCAGCACACGACCCACTACGCCGTCATCTCACAAAAGAAAGTCTTTCGATACAACCCCCTAATTCGCGGCTGATTCAGCAAAAAAACAGCCCCGACTTATCGGGGCTGTTCTTCTTGAAACTTGAAATTTGAAATTTCTCAAAATGGAATGTCATCCTCTTCGGAATAATCATCCATCGGTGCGGCAGACCCGCCTTGGCGTGAGTGCTCTTGACCGCTGCTGTAATTGCCATCGTGCGGAGGACGCGCGCCGCCTTTGCCGTCCGGCAAAAACTGAAGGTTGTCCGCGACGACTTTGAGTTTGCTGCGCTTCTGGCCGGTAGCCTTGTCATCCCAGACATCCATTTGCAGACGTCCTTCGATGAACACTCCGCGACCCTTGGTCAGATATTTCTGTGCGTTTTCCGCGCTCGCGCCCCAAACAGTCACATCCACAAACGTGGTTTCATCCTTCCAACCACCGTTGCCATCCTGAACCTTGCGGTTCACCGCAATCCCGAGATCCGCAACCGCGGATCCTTTCGGGGTGTGGCGGAGTTCGGGATCACGTGTCAGGTTTCCAAGCAACATCACTTTGTTCAAATTGGCCATAGGAGTAGGGAGATAAAATTCAGTTAGAGACAGGCGGCCTGCCAGGGGGGCAGCAATCATGAAACCCGATCAGGCAACGCGATTGAACTGATTCAGATAGATCGAAACATTCAATGCGAGTTTTTCCTGGATCTTCACGATGCAATCCGGTGCTGCGGTAAAGGTATAGGAAACATAATGCGCACCGTTGATCTTGCGGGGAGTGTAGGCAAATTCCTTGCGACCGAGATTGTCGATCTTTTCGATTTTTGCTCCGCTTGCCTCGATATCTTTGGTGATCGAGGAAACGAGTTCGTCCATGGTGCCTTCTTGATTCTTGGTCGCCAATGCTATCAGGCCTTCGTATTTACGGCTCATCTTGTGTGTGTTCGGTGGTTTGATTTTGTGGTGGTTTGACCCGCGGAGTATTGAAACGGTTCGATGCCAAGGCGATGCCTTGGGAGCGCGAAAACTGCACGGCTTCACGGGCTGTGGCAAGCATGTTTTCCAGTTCCTCGCGTTCTTCGAGTCGAAATTTTCCCAAAACGTGTCCGGTCATTTCCCCAGGGTGCGGTGCCCCGATTCCCAGTTTGAGACGCGGAAACCCGTCCCCGCCAAGATGTTCAATCAGCGATTTGATCCCATTGTGACCTCCCGCAGAGCCTTTTTCCCGAAATCTCAGGTGCCCGAGAGGCAGGGCGACGTCGTCATACACCACCAGAATCCGCTCCGATTCCCATTTGTAAAACGACAGGATCTGCCGGACCGATCGGCCGCTGAGATTCATGAAGGTTTGCGGTTTCACCAAAACCAGGCCGTCGCTCAACTTCGCAATATGCGCCTGAAATTTCGGTTCGGATTTAAAAACCGCCCCGTCGGCCATCGCCAACCGATCCAACAACATGAAGCCCACATTGTGACGGGTGTCCTCATATTGTCTGCCCGGGTTTCCCAACCCGACGATCATTGAAATCTCCATAGCGCAAAACAACCCATCCCCGCACTGCCCGCAAATAAAAAAACGCCCAAGGTTTCCCTCGGGCGTTTTTCAAATATCGAACGGTTGCCTCGGATCAAGCAGTCGCGGTAGCTTCCTCGGAAACAAGAGCAGCTGGCTTGCCAACGTGAGCAACCACGACGTCTGCCGCATGAGTGGCTTTCACGCCTGCTGGCAGGGTGAGGTCGCCGATGTGAAGGTTTTCACCCACATCGAGATCGGAAATGTCTTTTTCGATCGTGTCAGGAAGTGCGTCTGGCAAGCAGGTGATTTCAAGAGTGTGAGCGTATTGCTCAAGCACACCGCCACCTTTCACGCCTTTGGACTCACCGTTGAGATGGATAGGAATCACCGCGGTGATCTCGGTTTTGTCGTCCACTGCGAGGAAATCGACATGGAGGGCAAGACCGGTGATAGGGTCGTGCTGGATGGTTTTGAGGAAAACGGAACGGACGCCTTCACCTTCGACATCCAGGTTGATCAGAATGCTGTCGGAAGAACTGTGAGCGAGCAGTTCAGCGAAGGTTTTTGCATCAACCTTCAGGTTCTCGGCTTGCACACCACGACCGTAAACCACGGATGGAAGCCAGCCTTCACGGCGCATCTGCTTGAGTTTTCCTGAACCGCTACGGAGGCGCGGTGCTGCTTTGAGTGTTGTCTTCTTGGCCATATCTAAAAAGGTGGATTGTGGTGATCGTCGCAGGTGTTTTTCCACCACGCGGGGCGGGTTCTTTATACAGCAAATCGGCGCTTGTCAAAAATTTGTTGGGTATTTCGACAGAAAGACGGTGATTTGAAACGAGATCTCAGATATCGATCTCATCCATCCCCATGCAATTTCTTATCGCTCCAGACAAATTCAAAGGTTCCCTCTCTGCCAAACAAGCCGCCGAAGCCATCGAACGCGGCATCCTCCGGGTTTATCCAGAGGCTCATTGCACCCTCCTTCCCCTCGCGGATGGTGGCGAAGGACTGCTCGATGCCTTCTCGGAATCAGGCCAATTCATTCTCAGGCAATCTGAAGTGCAGGATGCGCTCGGTCGCAATATCACAGCCTCGTGGCTTCTCTCGGAAAATGCATTGCGAAGAACCGCGATCATCGAGTCCTCTCAAGCCAATGGCCTGTGGAGAGTTTCCCAAAACGAAAGGGATCCTCAGGGATCATCCACCTACGGGGTTGGCCAACTGATCCGCGCGGCCATAGATGCCGGTGCCACCGAAATTCTCATCGGGCTTGGCGGAAGCGCGACCAATGATGCAGGTCTGGGCCTCGCTGCCGCCCTCGGTTGCCGGTTTCTCGATGCCTCTGGCAATATCATCCAACCCATCCCCAGGAATTTTCCGGAAATTTCCAAAATCGATTCCTCAGAACTCCCTTCGCTGCCACCTATCCGCGTCGCATGCGATGTCGAAAACCCCCTGCTCGGAATACGTGGCGCCACTCATATCTACGGCCCGCAAAAAGGGGTGAAGCCGGATGAAATCGATTTCCTAGAAAACTCTCTCCACCACGTTTCCGTCATCGCCTCGAATCATTTTCAGAACGATTTCACCAACACTCCCGGTGCCGGAGCCGCTGGCGGACTGGGTTTCGGCCTCATGACTTTCTGCAAAGCCACACTCGAATCCGGCTTCGACTGCATCGCTTCCACACTCAACGCGGAAAGCCATGTCGCCTCCGCCGACATCGTGATCACCGCCGAAGGCTCACTCGATTCCCAGACCTTGGAAGGCAAGACCCCCATCGGCGTTGCCCGGCTCGCCAAAAAACATCATCGCCCCGTTTACGCCTTGGCCGGGAAAGTGTCCGATCCCGAAATCCTCGCTCCCCATTTTCAGGGAATCGATTCCATCCTGAAAGACGGTATCACCTTGGAACACGCCATCGCCAATGCTCCCGAACTCCTGGAAAAACTCGCCGAAACGCTAGCGAGAAAACTCTGAATTTCAAGTATTCAAGCATTTGCGCGCAGCCAAAATCAAAGACCTGAATTTCCGGTCTGAAGTTTAAAATTTAGAGTTTTCCACCCCATGCGCTTCGCCATTTGTAACGAAACTTTTCGTGATCACGACTTCGCCGGCACCTGCGCCCAGGCCGCGCTTCATGGTTACGCTGGACTTGAAGTCGCTCCCTTTACCCTCGGCAAGCCTGAAACCCTTTTACTGAAAGAGGCTGAATCTCTCGGTCGCATCGTCAGCGATCACGGATTGGAAATGGTCGGGTTCCACTGGCTGCTTGCCAAAACCGAAGGCTATCACCTGACCCATCCCGATCCGATCATCCATCAGCGCACGTTCGACTACGCCCGCAAACTGGCGGAAATCTGTGCGGCCATGGGAGGAACCATCATGGCCTGGGGTAGCCCGCAGCAACGTTCCATTCTCCCCTCCTGGTCACGAGCCGACGCCACCCAACGCACCATCGATTTTTTCCAAAACCTCTCTCCCCACCTTGCCGAACTCGATGTCACCATCGCCCTCGAATTCCTCGGCCCATCGGAAACCAATTTCCTCAACACCGCAGCCGAAACCATCGCGCTTCTCAAAAAGATCGATTCTCCCAACATCCGACTCCATCTCGACGTGAAAGCCATGGCTGCCGACTCGCTACCCATCCTCCAAATCGTCCGCAACTCCTTGCCATGGATGGCTCATTTCCACGCCAACGATCCCAACCTCCGTGGTCCGGGCATGGGTGAAGTCGATTTTCCGGCAATTGCGAAAGAACTCATGCTTGGCGGCTACGAACGATGGATCTCGGTGGAAGTATTCGATACCACCATCAGCCCCAACGAACTCGCCGCCGAGAGCATGAGACAACTCAAAAGGGCTTTTGCTTAATCCTCAGGAAGCGGCTTGCCTTTGGTCTCAGGCAAAAACGGCAAGACAATAATGCCGAGCAGGAAGATCAGGCACATCCACGAAGCCGCATCACGGAACGCATCGATTTTCGCCACCGTTTTCAATGCCCCCAGCGCAAGCTCGGTAATCCCCTCCGGCGCACTCTTTTCCGCTACAGCCTGGGCTTCTTTACCAAAACCAGCTGCCAATGCCCCAAGCGTGAAAGGACCGAGAGCTGCAAAGTAGCGTCCGACGTTGTAACAGAAGGAAACCCCCGTTGCACGCAGGCGGGTCGGGAACAATTCTGGAAGATAAATTGAAAATCCGGCGAAGACCGAGAGATGGAAAAAGCCCATCAGCGGAGCCATCCACAAAATATCCCAGCGCCCGTTGATCTTGCCGATCATCTGGAACACGAAAACCGTGACAGCGAGCGATCCAATGAAGAAAATCATGAACGATTTTTTGCGACCCAAGTTCACCGCGAACCGGGTGAACACCAACATTCCCGCGAACGCTCCCACGTTGAAAGCGAGAAGGTTGAGCGACATCCAGAGCTGCTTGCCTTTGTTCACTTCCTCCACAGACGCCCCCGCTTGCGCCAGGTTGTGAGATACAATGTCTCCCACCAAATCCGACGAAAAGACGCCAATTCCCCACAGACCGATCACACCGGCACAGGACAAAACCATGCCTAGCAACGCATGCCTGCGCCATACTTTGTGGCTGAACAAATCCCGATAAGATCCCGAACGCTTGCCCTCAGCCCGCGCTTTATCCCGCGACTGCGTCCAGGACTCCGGCTCTTTCATCCGCAACTGAATCGTTGCCACCAAAAACGCCGGCAAGGCACCGATCACAAACAACCATTTCCAGTAATTCTCATTTTCACCGAGCGCCGTGAGAGCGATCGCCAGTCCGATAAAGCCCGCCGCACAGTTGCCCACTGCGGAAAACGATTGCAAAACCCCCAGAGCCTTGGGCCTGACCTCTCCCGGAACCGTATCTGCCACCAAGGCCACAGCCAAACCGAAAACCCCGCCCACTCCAAGACCGGTGATAAAACGATAAACCGCAAAATCCGTAAAACTCGCGGACAAGGCCGACAAACCCGTCGCGATCGAATAGAGCAAAACAGTCACCGACAACATCTTGGCGCGACCATAGCGATCACCCAAAGATCCGAATATCATCCCACCTGTTGCCCATCCCAAGACGAAAATCGAGGTGGATAATGCACCTGCCTGAATCGGAAATTTTCCGAACAACAGGATTTCCTGATTCGCACCCAGGAGCGATTTCATCGCCGGACTGCGCGCCAAATTGAAAAGTTGCTGATCCAGGCAGTCAAACAGCCAAGCCAGAGTCGCGACGATAAACACCAACCGCTGATACGGCAACAACTTGGACCACCAACCGGATTTATCTTGAGACATGTTTACGGGGGAATTTGACATTATGGGATTTTGGTTAACTCGGGGCACACTCCAGCCAGCAGCGTTTGCTTCGGCAAGCCTAATTTTGGAAATCTCCATCAATCTGTTGGAAGAAAATGAAGAAAGTGCTTCAATCATCCGCGAGCATTCTTCATAAACACCTCATCATCCCCTCATGAAAAACCAACTCTCAAAAACCGAAGCCGAACTGTTAGAGATTGCCCAAACCAAGGGTCCGCTTGGAAAAGCGCTGATTTACTCGAAACTTTCCGGCCCGGGCTGGCTGCAAGGTGCCATCACTCTCGGCGGCGGCTCTCTTGCTGGTGCCCTCTACCTCGGCATCCTCTTCGGTCCACACATGCTCTGGCTCCAGCCTCTCGCGATGATCTGCGGAGTCATCATGCTGTCGGCCATCACCTATGTCACCCTCTCCACTGGTGAAAGACCCTTCGGGCTGGTCATCCGCCGCATCTCACCTTTCCTCGCTTGGGCATGGATCATCGGTGCAGCCATCGCCAACATGGTCTTCTGCCTTCCCCAGTTTTCTCTCGCAACTGCCGCGATCCAACAAAACCTGGCGCCCGTCACCGCAGATCTCGAAGGAGCCAAAACCAATGCCTACCTCATCGGCGGCGTGCTGCTGGTCGTCTCCTTTATCATTGTCTCCGCCTACAATCGTGGCGGAAAAGGAATCCTCTGGTTTGAGCGCATTCTCAAAATCATGGTCGGACTCATCGTGCTCTCCTTCGTCGGAGTCACGATCACACTGATTTTCAAAGGAGCGGTCGATTTCTCCTCTATCCTCAAGGGTCACATTCCGGATTTCTCCTATTTCAATAACCCCACCCCTGCTTTCGCAGACGCCATCGCAAAAACCGGGGAAAATTCCTCCCACTGGACCCAGATCGTCACCGCAGACCACGCCGGAAGAATCATCGCAGCCTTCGGAACCGCTGTCGGTATCAACATGACCTTCCTGCTCCCCTACTCCATCCTCAAACGCAACTGGGGGAAAAAACATCGCGGACTGGCAATCTTTGACCTTTCTCTCGGTCTCATCATCCCCTTCGTCATTGCCACCGGTTGCCTCGTGATTTCATCCGCCTCTCAGTTCCACGGCAAAACCAACGACGTCATTCTTGCCAGCGGCGAGATCAACCCGGCCATGCAAAAGTCATACGACGATGCTCTGAAGCCGATTCTCAAGAAAATGGTCACAGAAAAACGCGCGGAAACCCCGGAAGCTGCCGCAGCATTGTTGACCCCGGAAGATCGCGACGTTGCCGCCATGCTTGCCAGCCGTGATGTTGCCCAGTTGGCCTCCGCCTTGGAGCCCTTCACCGGTAAATTACTCGCACAGAAAATCTTCGGCTTCGGAGTCCTCGGTATGGCTCTGTCGACCATCATCATGCTCATGCTGATCAACGGTTTCTGCCTCACCGAAGCCATCGGCCAACCCGACAATAAAACCGCCCACCTCATCGGCGCAGCTCTTCCGGGCATCATCGGTTTCTTCAACCCCCTCATCTGGAGCGGTGCGTCCAAAGCCGCCCTCGCCATCCCCGCTTCAACCATCGCAGGATCCCTGATTCCCATCGCTTACTACACCTTCTTCCTCCTCATGAATTCCAAACCCACACTTGGTGCGGAATTCCCCACAGGCTCCCGCAGAGTCATCTGGAACACCCTCATGCTCGGCGCCACCGGCCTCGTCACCTCTGCCGTAATCTGGGTCACCTACGAGGGTATTGCCGTAAAAGGACTCAAAGGCACCATGTCCACATCCTGCCTCATCGCTTTGGCTGCGCTGTTTGTGCTCGGAACCATCAGTTTCCTCAGACGCAATCGCTCTCTAACCTAGCTACTTTTAGGACAGGTAATTCCATAAAGCTTCCAGAAATATCCTTGTCATCTCTTACCCCGACATGTTGGTTTATACAACTTTTCTTAAGGGAATTTAAATCCAAAAACCTCGCAATCCTGGCAAACCCAACTCCCGCCATATGCAAAACCTGAAATCCCTCGCATTCGCCACCCTAGCGTCCTGCACCTGTGCGCAACTCAGTTACGCCGAACCTGCTTATACCACGCCTGTGGGATATGTGACTGAGACAATCAAAGGAAACAATACTTACAATCTACTGGGTGTCGTTTTACACACACCAGTCACGGTCTCCGGTAGTGTAACGAGTATTAGCTCCACGTTTATTGGAGATTCTAATGTTAGCGACTATTCGACGGCATTGACTTCAGGTAGCAAATATCTTCTCAAAATAACCAGCGGAGCCCAGACTGGAGCGACACAAATTATTTCTAGTTGGGGAAGCGGTGCAGGGTTGAGTTCTAACCAGATAGCAACACCTGAAAACTTATCGCAATATGGCGTTGTGGTTGGTGATAAGTATGAGCTGAGGAAATTACCCACGTTGTCATCACTCTTTGGCGCTACAAACCAAGCTGGTTTCAAAGCAGGCACACTAGGAACCGCCGATATCATATGGCTTCCAATTGGAAACGGAGGATTTGAAAAGTTTTATTACACCAACGGATCAGCATTCCCTCCTGTAACCGCTGGCTGGAAAAACGCGTCCGGAGCAGCCGCAGGAGATCAATACATCGATACAACATGTGCGATACTCATACAACGCAGAGATCCCACTGATCTCACCATCACAGTATCCGGCGAGATTGACAAAAAATCTACTCAAGTTTTCGCTCAATCAGGTTACTTTAATTATGTTGCCACTATTTTCCCCGCTGGAACAACTCTTGCGTTAAGCAATTTACAGAATACTCTGAAAAGAGGCAATTTGGGAGATGCAGATATTTTGTGGATGCAGAAATCCGATAAATCTGGTTACGAAAAGTTTTATTACACAAACGGCTCAGCATTTCCTCCAGTAAGTGCTGGATGGAAAAACGACGCAGGACAAGATGCTTCATCGAAAACACTCACAAGTGGTATGATCATCCAGCGCCGCGGCACAGGTGACATTGCTCCTTTGATTATCCCACCATCTAGCATATCCTCTTTATGAAAAAACTTACGATATCCGCATTTGTGGGCTTAATGCTAATTGCATCCCAATCTGATGCTGCAACCATATCAATTTTTAACTTACAACAAACCACACTCACTGCGATTCTACCAGAAAGCGGCTCTACTGGTTTGACATCGGGTGTTATAGCCATTGGTACTTTTGCAACCGAACCTGTATCTATATCGAACGTACTCAGTTCATTTAATCAAGCAGGTGGTGCATCGCAAACAATCGGGTTCTTCGGTGCCTCCGCTCCGGGATATTTTCAGGGCTCTATCAACACCGGAACCTTAGGTGTTGGTGACGGTTTTGTTGGAAATAATCTATACGTTGTGATTGGCAATGGAACCACCCTGGCTGAATCGAATCAGTTACTGGTTTGGAAAGCTATTACCAATCCTGACGGAAACGTGTTCACGGCTGACAGTCCTACTGGGGGGCCTGCCAATGTTCAGGTTCTGAGCAGTACTGGAACACTTCTTTTCGGTACCGTTCAGTCCAACTTCGATCCAGACGGAGCCGGAACTGAGTATACAGCACAAAATGCATTCCGCTTGGCAGCCATCCCCGAGCCCTCCACTTCCCTCCTCGCCGCTTTCGGCGTGATCGCACTACTCCGCCGCCGTCGTCGGTAATTCTCTCGGATCAACCCTTCTCACCAAGCAGCGAAGCAACCCTTCGCTGCTTTTTTTATTTTCTCCTGCCGACTCGCTCATACGACCATTGGAAAAAAATCTCACTTCGCGCATCTTCGGGATTGGACGATGGACGGAACTCGTTCATTCTCCTGCCAACCGATATGCCAAACTCCGCTCCGAAAGATCCTCGTCCCTTCAAACGCGCCATCCTCAAACTCAGTGGTGAAGCCCTGCGGGAACCCGGCTCCACGGACAACATCTCCCCGGAAATCGTCCAGCGCATCGCCGCAGAGATCAAGGAAGCGGTCGATTCCGGCCTGGAACTCGGCATCGTGGTCGGTGGCGGAAATTTCTGGCGCGGCGCCTCCGCCTCCGCACGCGGAATGGATCGCGCCACCGCCGATTACGTCGGCATGCTCGCCACCGTCATGAACGCTCTCGCCCTCGAAGGTGCCCTCTCCCACATCGGCGTGAAATGCACGGTCATGTCCGCTATCGAGATGAAAAACGTGGCCGAGCCTTTTATCCGCCGCAAAGCCGAGCACCAGCTCGACAAAGGCACCGTCATTATCTTCGCCGCAGGGACTGGCAGCCCCTTCTTCTCCACCGATACTACCGCCGCCCTCCGCGCCAGCGAAATGGGCGCCGATGTCATTCTCAAAGCCACCCAAGTCGATGGCGTATACTGCTCAGATCCACGCAAGAACCCCGACGCCAAACGTTTCGATTCCGTCACCTTCCAACATTGTCTCGCCAATCGCCTCAGCGTTATGGACGCCACTGCCTTCAGCCTCTGCATGGACAACCAGATCCCCATCATCATCTTCGACCTCGGTCCGGCCGGCAATCTCTCCCACGCCCTCCGCTCCCAACCCATCGGAACCCTCGTCCACGGCGAATAGAAATTTTAAACTTTAAACCCTAAAAGAGTGACTCTCCGCTGATTACTGATCACTCGGCACTTCTCTCTCTTCGAACTGTAAACTAGCAAACTTTCCCACTTCTTATGCTCGATCCCATCCAGACCCTCAAAGACGTTGAAGCCGACATGCAGTCGGGAATCGATCACCTGATCCAGGACTTCCACGGTGTCCGCACAGGCAAAGCCTCTCCATCTCTCATTGATAACCTTGATGTCTATGTGCACGCCTATGGTGGAGTCCAGAAACTCAAAACCCTTGCGATGATCAACACCCCCGAGCCACGGATGCTCAACGTCCAGCCCTTTGATCCTACAACCACACGCGATATCGAGAAAGCGATCCGTGAATCCAAGCTCGGCCTCAACCCCGCCGCGGCAGACCGCTCCATCCGCGTGCCCATTCCGGAACTTTCCGAAGAGCGCCGTCGTGACATGGTCAAACTCATCAAACAACTCGCCGAGGAGGCCAAAGTCCGACTTCGTTCGGCCCGAAAAAACGGCTTGGACGAAGCGAAAAAGATGAAAGCCGACAACATCCTCACCGAGGATGGCCTAAAAACTTACGAGAAACAGGTTCAGGACCTTACCAACAAGTTTACCAAGAAAGTCGACGAACTGGCCGCAGCAAAAGAAGAAGATCTCATGAAGATCTGATTCGGATCACCCCTGTCAATCAGGTCAGCAGGGTCATTCAAGCCAGCCCTACTTCGCTCTGCGAGCTACGAAAGGCACTGACTACGTTGCACTACGTCCATGCAACGTGCGCCTAGGGGCGTTCCATCATGCAGCTGTCGGCTGCTGGGGCATTCTTCGCTTCCTTCGTCTGTTAAATGGCTTGCCATTCGTAGCTTCAGGAACTGAAGCGAAGAATGGAGCGGGCGATGAGATTCGAACTCACGACATCCACCTTGGCAAGGTGGCGC
>CBFGOP010000053.1:0-15552 GCA_965650415.1 uncultured Prosthecobacter sp.
TAACACCGGAAGAGAAAACAAACATCGAACGCGAACTCCAACGACATAAAACTATGCCAGCGAAAAAAACAGCAAAGAAAGCAGTGAAAAAAGCAGCTACCAAAAAGCCAGCAGTGAAAAAAGCTGCTCCTAAGAAAGTAGCAAAAAAGGCGGCCAAAAAGGCACCAGCCAAAAAAGCCGCTAAAAAAGCACCAGCCAAAAAGGCTGCTGTGAAAAAAGCACCAGCCAAGAAAAAGGCTGCGAAGAAGGTTGCGAAAAGCGCAAAAAAAGTAGCTAAGAAGGCAGTGAAAAAAGTAGTTGCCAAAAAAGCAGCGAAAAAAGCTCCTGCGAAAAAAGCCGCTAAAAAAGCTCCTGCTAAGAAAGCACCAGCCAAAAAAGCTGCTGTGAAAAAAGCACCAGCCAAAAAAGCCGCTAAAAAAGCTGCCAAGAAGAAGTAATTAATTTCCGCAGGCAGGCAGGATGACACTTCAGAGTGCATCCGCCTGCTGAGCCGGATTTAACCTGTAAAAGGCGGAAGATCTCACGGTCTTCCGCCTTTTCGGTTTTCAAAGTGCTGGAAAAATAATCTGCCATTTTGTTTTCATGTCAGAGAATGTGTGGTTGGATAACCGCGATGAAAGTTTCCATTTTGACCTTATCGGTTGCATTGCTGCTATGGGCACCAGCTGTGCGTGCGGGTGGTGATAAAAATTTGGCTCAGGTGAGTTTTCACATCGAGACGGAGGCTGGCGATAATCCGAAAGTGATTTTTCCTTATGAATTTCTGGGGAAAGAGAGATATTTCAGAAAAGTTCCAGATATCACATCCAGTGATTTTGAAGCATTTGATCCATTTCCATCGGATGATCAGGCTTCCTATGGTATTCTGATCAAACTCAAAGGCAGTGCGGGCAGACGGTTGACCAATCTTACGACCGCGAACCAGGGTAAGTATGTGGTTTGTCAGGCTTTCGGAAGAATGGTGGATGGCTTGATGATTGATAAGCCCGTCACCGATGGAATGATGGTGATATGGAAAGGTCTGACATTGGAAGAGGTTCGAGAGCTGGACAAGTTGGTTCCCAGAATTTCTGACAAGAAGGAAGAATAGCTCAAATGAGAGGCGGTTTTCTTTTTTTATTGTGCATGGGCTTGAGTCTCGAGCTAAGGGGACTCGAGTTGGTTCTTCCAACGGAGAATCACCATCTTTTCAGTGGTCAGCTGGATCGCTTTTATATGTATGTGGATCGAACCTTTGAGGGTGAAGTTACCAAACCTTGGGAAGGCGGATCGTTTGGGTTCGTCAGAACGCCGGTGCGATTGAACAACAAGGTCATTCTCACCAAATTTCATGAAGGCATCGATATCGCTCCGATCAAACGCGACAAGGCGGGAAATCCCCTAGATCTGGTCATGAGCATATCCGATGGCAAGGTGGTTCACACAAGCCGGATAGCCGGAAGAAGCAATTACGGTTGTTATGTGGTCGTCGAACATGACTGGGAAAATTCCAAATTGTATTCGGTGTATGCCCATATGGCTGAGATCACGGTTGAAGCGGGTGCTGCGGTGAAGACGGGTTCGGTTCTCGGTAGGATGGGATACACGGGAGCCGGAATCAACCGGACACGAGCCCATTTGCACCTGGAGTTGGGAATGCTCATGAGTCTCAGATATCAGGATTGGCATAATCACAACTTCGCCAGTCCGAATCATCACGGAAATTTCAACGGAATGAATTTGGCGGGTGTCGATATAGCTGGGTTCTTTCTGGCGCATCGGGAAAATCCGGGTCTGAACTTCAGTGAATTCGTATTGAGCCAGCCGGTGCAGTTCAAAGTGGTGGTGCCTGCTGATAACAAGCAGCCGGGATTTTTGACCAGATATCCTTGGTTGAAGTTAGAGGGAGCGCCGGTCGCGAAATCCTGGGAGCTCGGTTTTTCAGCAACAGGGCATGTGATATCCTTCACGCCAAGCGAGCGGATGGTGAGCGGCCCGCTGGTGAGTCATATACGGCCGGCACAAATCAACCAGTCCTACCTGACCCGGGGGTTGATTACAGGAAACGGAGATTACGCCAGCCTGACGCGCGACGGCATGCGATTGGTTTCCCTGATCATGGATGATTTTCCAGCGACCGATTGATGTTTGGTCTCTAACAGGAATTAACGCCCAATATTTGAAAACAATGCAGTGGTACTATTCAAAGAATGGGCAGCAACTGGGGCCAATCAGCGAGCAGGATTTTTCCAGCAAGTGCAGAAGCGGAGAAATTCTCGCAACGGATCTGGTTTGGAAAGAAGGAATACCGGATTGGATACCGATGGCGCAGGTGGCTTGCTCGTCGCTCTCTCAAAAAATCTCCCAGCCGCCAGCTCTGTCCATGTCACCGCAATCGGGAGTGGGAAATGTCATGTCGGCGCAACCTCCACCTGCGGACGTCCGATTCATTCCTCCGAGAATACCCAGCTACCAAGTGCATTCGATCGTGGCTCTGGTGATCGGTTGTTTGCAGATGATGGTCTTCTGTTTTCCGTTGGGCCTGATCTTTGCGGTCATCGCCATGGTCTATTCCAATAAAGTGGAGCCGTATTTCATGCAGCAAAACTACTTGGCTGCGGAGGACGCATCCAGGAGTGCAAAAATCTGGATGATTGTCAGTTTTTCGATGACCGGCTTGGTGATTCTCGGATTCGTCGCCTTGATGGTGATCGTTATCCTCAATCCCTGACCCTGATTTTACTGACCGCGACCTTGACGGAAGTCATCCAATGATAATGATCGTGGGATCATGACATGGTTTTATACATCAAACGGTAATCAATCTGGGCCAGTAACTCAGCAAGAGCTTGCGGCGAAAGTTCAGAGCGGTGAGGTCAAGAGCGCCGATCTGATCTGGAGAGAGGGCATGGCGGATTGGCTTCCGTTAAACCAGGTTCCTGAATTTGGCGGAGCAGTTGCGAGTCCACCCCAATTCCGCGCACCGATGACTCAGCCAAATGCTCACAACCCTACCATGCGTCCAAAAATTCCCAACTACTTGTGGCAATCTATCGTAGTGACTCTGCTTTGCTGTTTGCCGTTTGGTATCGTGGCCATCATCTACGCCACCAAGGTGGATGGGTTGGTCGCATCCGGAGATATCGCGGGTGCGGAAGCCGCATCCAAATCTGCCAGATTATGGGTGAACCTCTCCGCAGGCTCGGTATTGATCATCATCGTGATCTATATTCTGCTTGGCGTGTTGGGTGTCATTGCAGGCGGCATCTAAGCCCTATCTCTGATGCGCAAGGATCGTGCATTGTTAGTTAGCCTGATTGTTCTGGCTCTGGCGGTCGCTGGCTATGCTTTACGTGAAACGGCCGGCGCGGGTTGGATGCCTGGTTGTTATTTTAGGAAAATCACCGGACTGGAATGTCCGGGTTGCGGAATGACACGCGGAACCTATGCCCTTTTGCATGGCCGGTTCCTCGATGCCTTTCTTTTTAATCCGGTCGGCATGATTTTGCTGCCAATTGCTTTGATCGGCTTGGGTTTGGAGGCGATTGCCTGGGTGATGAATCGCCCACCAGTTTTCAAACTGAATCCGGGGCGCTGGGGAGCGACGATCCTCGCTACGATACTGATCGTATGGTGGATAGGCAGAAACTTTTTTTGATTGCCGATCCGGATGCAAGTTTCCTTGCGGGTGCAAAAAGCGGAGCTTAGTTTTCGCGTATGAGTCTTTTGTTGGGAGTTAATATTGATCATGTCGCAACTCTGCGTCAGGCGAGATATGCGCTACAGCCGCATTCACCGAATGCCGAACCGTGTGTGGTGCTGGCGGCGAGTGAAGCCAAGGCTGGGGGTGCGGATTCGATCACCGTTCATGTCCGTGGTGACCGGCGGCACATGCAGGATGCGGATGTGTTTCGTATCCGTGATGAAGTGGACATCCCTCTGAATCTGGAATTGGGCATTACCGAAGAAATGTTGGATCTGGCACTCAGGCTGAAACCGGATTTCGCGTGTCTTGTTCCGGAGACCCGTGAGGAGGTGACGACCGAAGGTGGTCTGGATGTCGTGGCGCTCTATGGAACGGTTCGGGAGGCGGTAAAACGACTCAAGGAAAGCGGAATCAAGGTAAGTTTGTTCATTGATCCGATCGTTCAGCATGTCGAGGCAGCTGCGCGGGTGGAAGCGGACATGATCGAGTTGCACACCGGGGCGTTTGCCAACGCGATGAACAAAACCGAAGAGGTGGACCGTTTGCTGACGGCCGCGAGATCAGGACATGAGCTGGGTTTACAGGTGAACGCAGGGCACGGGATCAATTACCTTAACCTGCCGGAATTGCTCAAAGTGCCGTTTTTAAGCGAGTTGAATATCGGGCATAGCATTGTGTCTCGATCCATGACGGTCGGCATGAGATCGGCTGTATCCGAGATGCTTTCGGGAATGAAGGGATACGTTTCCGGCTTATGATGATTTACGGTATTGGAATTGATGTGGTGGAGATTGATCGTATCGAGTCGGCGATCGAAAGGCAGGGTGATGTGTTTCTCAGTAAACTTTTTACTGAGGAAGAGCAGAAGTATTGCAATCAGCAGAAGCGGCCGGGGATGCATTATGCTGCTCGATTTGCAGCGAAAGAGGCGGTTTCCAAGGCACTCGGTACCGGAATCGGAGGTAAGGCCGGATGGCTGGAGATCGAGGTTTCCCGGGAAATAACCGGTGCGCCGAGCATAAAATTTTTCGGGAAAGCGGCTGAATTTTTGAGCGCGAACGGAATTTCCGAAGTCCAGGTGAGCTTGAGTCATGCCCGGGATTACGCAGCGGCGAATGCGGTTGCGATCCGGCAACTGGGCTGAATCTTCGAAAGGGTATCGACACTGACTTGCCAACGCTGGGCGGATAGAGAAGGGTAGCGTCATGGAACTCATGGCTAGAGCGAGAAGAAATCGGCGCACGGCAGCAATACGTGGTTTGGTTCGTGAAACACGTCTTTCGGTGGAGAATCTGATTTTACCGGTTTTTTTGCATGAGGATTCTGAAGATGTTGCGATCGATTCGATGCCCGGCTGCACGCGTTGGTCCGTGGCAGGATTGATAAAGGAAATCAACGAGGCGCACGCCTTGGGCATTCGCGCTGTGGTTTTATTTCCGAAAATCGATGACGCGTTGAAAAACGCCCAAGCCAGCGAATGCGCAAACGACATGGGTCTGATTCCGCGTGTGATCCGTGAGATCAAGAAGCACTACCCTGAGATGTGCGTGATCACGGATGTGGCGCTCGATCCTTACAATTCCGATGGGCATGACGGGCTTGTGGTGCGCGGCTGCGACGGGAAACTCAAGGTTTTGAATGATGAAACGGTGGATGTCCTGTGTCAGCAGGCACTGAGTCATGCGCGAGCCGGTGCGGACATCGTTGCTCCGTCGGACATGATGGACGGAAGGGTTGGTGCGATCCGCTTGGCGCTGGATGAAGCCGGGTTCACCGATGTGGGCATCATGTCTTACACGGCGAAATACGCATCCGCCTTTTACGGACCGTTCCGCGGAGCACTTGATTCCGCTCCCAAGGAAGGTGATAAAAAAACCTATCAGATGGATCCTGCGAATGTACGTGAAGCGTTGCGGGAGCTGATGATGGATGAGCAGGAGGGTGCCGACATCATGATGGTGAAGCCGGCGGGCGCGTATTTGGATGTGATCGCGCGATTGCGTGATGAGACCACATTGCCGATCGCCGCTTATCAGGTCAGTGGCGAATATCTGATGATCAAGGCGGCTTGCGCGAGTGGTTGGTTGGATGAGAAAGCCGTGGTGATGGAGAGTTTGTTGGGGATCCGTCGCGCCGGTGCGGACATGATCCTGACTTATTTTGCCAAGGATGTGGCTGGCTGGCTACGCTAGGAAAATGGATCACGCAGAACTTAGAAAATATTTTGAGGAAAACTTCGCGGCGCGTGGTGAGCTTGGTGCTGGTTTGAGCGTCTGGAAAGATGGGGAGGAAGTGGTTTCTTTTTCCGGTGGTTACACTCGCAAGGAGAAGTCCGAAAGATGGGGAACACGAACCATTGCTCCGGTTTACTCCGCGACCAAAGGTCCTGCTGCGGCAACCTTGTTGTATGCGCTTTCCAAACACGGATTGGACGAGAATTGTCTGGTGAGCGAGGTATGGTCGGGCTTTCCCCTCGATGCCGCGAGCTTTGCGGAAATGATGTCGCATCAGTGCGGTCTCGCGGCTCTTTCCTCTCAAGCGGATGTGTATGACCATTCCGCAGTGATTCATGCAATCGAGAACACCACTCCAGAATGGATCCCGGGAGCCGGACAGGGATATCATCCCAGAACCTATGGTTTTTTGTTAGATGAATGTGTCAGAAGACTTGAAGGAAAAAGTCTGGGGAATGTTTGGAATGAAGAGATTGCCAGGCCGATGGGCATCGATTTCTGGATTGGTTTGCCTGAAAGCGAGTGGAGCAGAGTTGCGACTTTGGTTCCGGGAAGGGCGAAAGCCTCTGTTTTTGAAGAGGGCTTTTACGCAGCTTTCAATACGAGTGGCAGTCTGACGCGAAGGGCGTTTTCCTCTCCGAGAGGCCTGCATGCGATTGCCGAGATGAATGAGCCACACGCTTGGCAAGCGGCCTTACCAGGAATGGGTGGTCTGGGTAGCGCGTCGGGATTGGCAAAGTTTTATCAATGCGCGATCGGCGCGATCGATAGCCCGCTTGGAGTTGGTGTGCGCAACGCGCTGGCTCGATTGCAAATCGCTGGAGAAGACAGAGTTCTTCTGAGGGAAACTGCATTCACCAGTGGCTGTCAGAAAGACCCGGTGGATGGTGACGGTCGGAAAAAACGCAAAGTCTACGGTGCCTCCAATCAGGCGTTCGGGCACCCGGGAGCTGGCGGAAGTCATGGGTTTGGTGATCCGGCAAATGGCATTTCTTTCGGATATGTGATGAACCAGATGGAACTGACTGTGATGCCGGGAGAACGTTGTTTGGGTTTGGTGGACCGGGTCAGCGAGGTATAAGCATTTGGCAATCTCATGAAATAACCCGATTTTGTGAATGCTGGGGTCTTGCATTATCTGAAAATCGGTTTGTAATTGGCTCTCTATGAAAGCCCATTTCGCATTCGCTCTGTTTTTGCTTGGAACCATCAGCTCCTATTCCGCCATTTCCCTTGATGTGGCTGAAGGTCAAGCCAACCAAATCTCGGTGCAGGGGGTGCCAAGTATCAAAGGTCCTGCGGCAAAAGCCTATGAAGCTTTTCAAAAAGGAGAATTCGATAAAGCCATCGAGTTGGCCAAGCCTTTGGCATCGGGTGGCGACGGTGAAGCACTTTACCTGATCGGATTTGCATACGAAAACGGTCAAGGTTTGGAGCAATCCCGTGAGAAGGCCCTCGAAAATTACCGCAAAGGCGCAGAGAAAAGCCATCCAGATTCCGTTTACCGCCTGGCAGCGCTTTTGTTGAGCTCGGGTCAAGGCGATCAAGCGCAGGAGGGACGTGAAATTCTTGAGAAAGCAGCGACCACGGATCCGACAGTTTCCGGACGTATACTGGGAGAAGCGTTTTTGATGGGACGTTTGACTCCGGAACCCGCACCAGAGACAGCGGTGAAGTGGTGGCAGAAATCAGCAAACGCTGGAGATGTGCCTTCGATGACCTTGTTGGGTCGTCTGTATGACGGCCAGTTCGGTCAAACATCGCTGGCAGATAAAAAACTGGCATATGATTACTTTTTGCAAGCCGCCAACAAGAATGACCCGAGTGCGATGGTTGCGGTGGGTATTCGTTTGCTTAAAGGCGAAGGGGTCACCAAGGATGAGAAAAAAGGCATCGAATGGCTGAACAAAGCGATTGAAGCAGGCAACCACGCGGGTTGGCTTGCGCTTGGTGATTACGAGGCCGGTATCAAAAAGAACCCGAAAGCCGCCTTGGAATATTTCAACAAGGGTGCTGAAGCAGGACACTCAGAGTGCATGGTGAGGGCTTCAGCTTACTATATGGAGGGTGGAGAAACGGTTAAGAAGAGCACAGTTCGCGCGACGGAACTGCTTGAAAAAGCGGCCAAGGCAGGAAACGCGCAAGCACACATGGTTTTGGCAACATTGATTTTGGGTGAGGAGAAGCCCGACCTCGCCAAAGCTTATGGTCACTTGCTGACGGCTGCGAATGCAGGAATGCCGCTCGCACAGAACGAACTCGGGCTTTTCTATCTGTCGGGACGCATGGGTGTGGCGGATATTTCCGCAGCGCTTTCATGGTTCGGTCGCGCGGCTCAATCCGGATTGGCTGCTGCTCAAAATAACCTAGGTGCCTTGCATGAGAGAGGTGCTGGAGTTCCACAGAATTTCGAGAATGCTGCGAAACTTTACACCCTTGCTGCACAGCAAGGCAATGCCAGCGCGATGTTGGCTCTTGCGCGATTCAATGCTGCCGGTGCGGCGATGAATGTGAACCGTTCTTTGGCATGGGCACTTGCCAGCCTGGCTTCAGAGTCCGGTGAAAAGGAGAATGCCAAAGCCGTGATTGAATCGATTGAAAAAGTGATAACCAAGGAAGAACTGGCGAAAGGCAAAGAAGAGCTCGAGCGCATTCAGGCAGAGAAAAAGAAAGCTGCCGGGCAGTAAATCACACGCTTTGCTCCTGCGGAAAAATCCGTTTCAAATCCTGTTTTAACTGACCAATCACTTCAGCAGGATGGTTGGCTGAAATCGTGACGCGGATTCTTGCCTTGTCTTTGGGGACAGTCGGAAAACGAATGGCCGGAATCAGATAACCGAGATCGCTGAGCGCAGCTGCCGCAACGACTGCGGAAGCATCATCTCCCGTGATGATTGGCAGAATCGCGCTTGGATGGTTTTCACAGAGAAGATGGATGTTCTCAAAAAGACGTTGTCGCAGCATCTCTCCTTCTGAGGAACGAATCAGTCGGATGGCTGTGGTTGCCGCATGGGCCAGCGCAGGTGGTGGTGCGGTGGTGTAAATGAACGGTCTGGAGCGGTTCACGAAAAGATCCACCCAATCTCTTGAAGTGGCCATATATCCTCCGGACAAGCCGACGGCTTTGCTCAGAGTTCCCATTTGAAAATCGATCCGATTCTGAAGTCCAAGTTCTTCCGCAAGTCCCATTCCGGTACTGCCAAGAACACCGATGGAGTGAGCTTCATCGAGGAGCAGCTGCGCCTGGTGTTTTTCACACGACTCCACCAGTTGCTTCAGTGGACAGATATCACCGTCCATTGAGAAAACCGATTCGGTCACGACGAGAATTTTCACGTTCTTGTGGTTGCTACGGATCCGTTGCAAAAGGGACTCGAGGTGATCAACGTCATTGTGTTGGAAAACCCGCAGGGTTGCATCCGACATTCGAGCCGCATCAATCAGCGAAGCATGGGCGAGTCGGTCCAGGATGACGAAATCCCCTTTGCCAACGATTATGGGCAAGGTGGAAATCGCGGTCGAGTAACCCGAGCTGAAACTAAGGGCCGCCTCGGTGTGTTTTGCTACTGCGAGCGATTCTTCAAGAGTCGTATGGGCAACGGAAGTTCCGGTTACCAGGCGGGAGGCGGCTGATCCGCTTCCATAAAGATGGATGCCTTCGATAAACGCCCTGGAAATTTCCGGATGATTGGAAAGTCCCAAGTAGTCATTCGATGCGAAGTTCCATAGCTCTCTGCCGTTCTTGACGACACGCAGATTTTTGTCCGTAAAGTTCAGGGTCGTTAGCGTTCTCAGTGAATTTTTCTCAGCCAGGCTTTCGAGTTGTCGGCGAGGATCCATGAGTCGTCGGAATGATGAACTTATTGAACCAAACACCTACTCCGTGGCAGGAACCTCGAGAGCCCAGCGCATGAGTTTTTCCGAATCCGACCAGATGTGCTGGGAATTCGATTTGAGCACCACGCAGATGACGGCACGTCCGTTGAGTTCACCTGTGGATATCAGGCAGCGACCCGATGCATTGGTGGTTCCGGTTTTGAGGCCGTTGATGTAGCTGACTTTTTTCAGGAGCTTATTGGTGTTTTCGATTTTTCGGGTGCGTCCATCATTGTAGCGGAACATGAAGAATTCCGTGTCCGCCATGGCTCGAATGGTCGGACTCTGATAGGCGGAACGGGCCGCGATCGCCATGTCGCGGGCTGTGGAATATTGTCCCGGTTCGGTCAGTCCGTGCGGATTGACGAAATAGGAATTTCTCATTCCGAGCTGGCGGCATTTCTGATTCATCAGTCTGGCGAATCCCTCGACACTGCCACCGACATCGCGTGCGAGGGCACGACTCACATCGTTGGCACTTTTGACCATGAGCACCCGCAGCAGCTCGCGGCGGGTGTATCTCTCTCCCGGCTTGAGATAGAGCTTCGTGGGCTCGCACAAACCGTCATAGGAAGTGATGGTGACAGGCTTATCGAGATTTCCCGCGTCCAATACGCACATGGCGGTGATGATTTTCTGTGTGGATGCGACCGCACGTTTTTGATCCGCATTTTTTGCGTACAAACTGCGAAGGGTAGCCATATCCATGACCAGCACGCTTTCTGCGTAAACCGGCGGCGGCGGCGTACGCGGAATGCTGGCAATCAGCGCCGGATCCTGAATCACCGGCTGGCCTCGTGGCGGTTGCGGTGCGGGCTGGAAGCACGAAACGGATGCGATGGAGAGCATCAAGCTCAACCAAGTTAGCAGGGCCATAGGGCGCAGGGACAACATGCGGGAAAGATGGTGGACAGGGCTAGGGTGGTCAATAGCGATTGAGTTTTCAGGGAATTTCCGGTTTCTGTTCATGGATACAAAGTTTTGAGGGGTGAAATTCCTACTTGCACAGAGTGAAGGAAGCGGGCTATCTACAGAGCTGTAAGCCTTGTTCCTACGGGTATCCGGCTGCAGTTTTTTCCGTAATGACAGTTTTGAAACGCCATATTCATTTTAATACCGCCGCACACGTGAAGTGTGTGACGAGTGTAAATTTTGCATGATCTTCCGTTTCAGTCATACGCGTCAGTTTTCTTTGTTCCGCCCAGGTTCGGCGCTCCGGCGCAGTGATTTGGCGGTACATCGCATCAACCCATCTGGAGGACAAAGCCATATCTAAGCCACAAAATAACAACAATAACAGGGGTCGTTCTCGTGATATGACACGAGTCAACGACCGGATCCGCGCACCCAAGGTCCGCGTTGTAAACGCCAATGGCGAACAACTCGGAGTCATGTCATCAAGAGAGGCTCTCGCAAAGGCCCAAGCCGTCGGCTTGGATTTGGTCGAAATTGCCGGACAAGCCGATCCGCCGGTCTGCAAGATCATCGATTACGGGAAATACAAATACACCCAGGCGAAGCTCAAGAAGGGCAAATCGAAATCCGCGACCAAGATGAAGGAAGTGAAATTCCGTGTTGGCACGGGAGAGCACGACTACAATATCAAGCTGGGCCGTGCGGAGACTTTCCTGGATACAAATCACAAGGTGCGCTTTGTTTTGCAGTTCAAAGGACGTGAAAACGCCCATAAGGAGCTCGGTTTCGTGATGCTGAACCGCATCATCGAAGACTTGAAAACCATGGCCGCGGTTGACCAACCTCCGCGTCTTGGTGGACGTGCGGTTGCAATGATCTTGTCACCCCTGCCTGCCCATCAGAGAAAACGTCACTTCCAGCTGTTCCACGGTGAATTGATTGAAGAGGACGATCACGATGATGAGGAAGAGGAGTTTGTCGATTTGACTGATGATTCCCCGGAGATTGAATCCGAAGAATCCTGAACCTCACAGTCCCTACAAACGATAGGGACTGTTTTTATCTACGGATCACACCATGCGCGGAGACTTTGCCGAGTTGTTTGAGAACTTGAGATCTGGCAAAGAGCCATGGTTGCTGCTGTTTGATATCGATGGGACGCTGGTGGATACGGGCGGGAAAGGCATGAATGCGCTCAGGAAAACAGCGGTCGAGGTTTTCGGTAGCGATGGTCCTCCGCTGGATCTTGCCGGATCGACCGATCTTGGGATCATTTCCAACCTGTATCTTCATTTCGAGGTTGAGCCCAGCGAGGAACGAACCCACCGGTTTTTTGAAATTTACCATCAGCACCTCAAGGCGAGTTTGGAGTCCGATCTCGCCGAGGGAAGGGTTTTGGATGGAGTGATGGAATGGCTCGAGGAGCTGGCCTTGCATCGCCATGCCCAGCTCGGATTGCTCACGGGAAATACGGAACTGGGCGCGGAGATCAAACTGCGCCACTACGGACTGCACCACCATTTTCCTTTCGGAGCCTATGGATCGGATCGCGCGGACAGGAATTTGTTGGGACACATTGCTTTGGAGAGGGCATTTGCCGTGACTGGGAAAAAATTCACTCCTGAGCAAACCCTGATCATCGGCGACACACCGAAAGACATCGCCTGCGCCCATGCGATCGGTGCCAGGTGTCTTGCCGTGGCCACCGGACACTTCACAGCTGAACAGTTAGAAAAAGCGGGTGCGGATTGGGTTCTGGGTTCGTTGCGTGAGGTCTCTATGTGGCGATGATTTTTCCAGAGGATTCGGAGAATTTGGATTGCTTGAACGAGCACTATCGTAGGAAATAATGTTGTGGCTCCCATCATGGTAAAAATCGGCGTCGACAGTCCTGTGGTCAGGACCGGGAAAATCGTGATTTGGAATAGCGCCCGGGGATTTGGTTGGTTGGAATGTGAGGGAGAGCGTTTTTTTGTTCATCTGCGGGAATTCAAGGGGACGGATATTGTTCCCGCAGTAGGGGTTGAATTTCCCTTTACGCTCGGAACCGATGTTCAGGGGCGACCTTGTGCGAAGGGGGTCACTGCATGTCTGGTAAATGGAAAAGTAAAACTGACGGGGTGGCTTTTACTCGCCGCCTTGCTGGTCTGGCCGGTGGTGGGGTCGTTTTCCCTTTCGGTGGTATGGTGGATTCCCATCCTGCAAATGATCGTTCTATCGGTCGTGATCTACCAGCTTTACGCCTACGACAAAAGACAAGCGATCCATCATGGCTGGCGTGTTCCGCAAACCATCATGCAGCTTGGTGAGCTCGCAGGTGGATGGCCGGGTGCCTATATTGCTCAGAAACGCCTGCGTCACAAAAGCTCGAAGAAAAGTTACCAATCGATCTTCTGGGGGATCATCCTCATCTATCAGGTTATCGGTTTTGACCTGCATTTTGACAACCGCTTTGGCAAGGAATTGTGGTATTCCATGAGCCAGGTGGAATGGTTTGATAAAGTGATCGATTGAAGTATCAGAGCGTGCCCTTGTTTGCCGACATGTGGTTCAGCAGCTTCTGGTTGAATTCATCCGCCATATTGTAACCGAGGCGGCGGAGTTGTTGGTCCAGGGCGGCGATGGCGACCATGCGGGCTGTGTCGCGACCGGGACCGACGGGAACTTCCACATGGGCAACCTGTTGACCGAGGAGCTCGTAGGATCGCGATTCCAGGCCGACCCGATCCACCTCGTTTAGATCGGATGCGGGTTTGAGAGTGACGACGAGGTCGAGGCGTTTGTCGGGCCGGATCGAGGCTAAGCCGTAAAGGTTGGCAACGTTGATGATGCCGATGCCGCGGATTTCCATGTAACCGCGGGAAAGGTCCGGTGCTGTAGCGATGAGTTCGCCGCCGACGTGCTTGATGCGCACCATGTCATCGGCGACGAGAGAACCGCCGCGTTCGAGGAGACCGATGGCGGTTTCGGATTTTCCAGAGCCGCTTTTACCGACAATCAGAACGCCGATACCGCGCATGTCGACCATGCAGCCGTGGAGGGTGACGGTTGGAGCGAACTCGTGCTCGAGGCTGATCGTTGCGGCATTCAGAAACTTCATCGTGATTTGTGAAGTTCCGAAAACAGGAATCGAATGTTCTCTGGCAACCGCCATCAGTTCGGGTCCGAGAATGGCTCCGCGTGAAACCACGAGACAGGGAATCTCACGTTCGCACATCCGCCGGAAGCGATCGATACGCATCTCCTCGGGAAGTTTCCGGAGGTAGGACATTTCCAGGTTACCGAGAACCTGAACGCGTTTTTTTGCGAAGTAGGAGAAGAAACCTGCCAGCGCAAGACCGGGTCGGTTTACGGCAGGTTCGCTGATGGTGCGGTCGAAGCCGAGGCGATCTCCGAGCAACTCGAGTTTCAAACTGTCCGCGTACGAGGCGAAAAATTTTTCAACAGTGATGGAAGCGACGGTTTTTACGCGATGAGACATGGATGATTCCTAAGCGGAGATCGCGGAGAGATCACGCGAAATCGGCAGGGAACTACTCCGCAGCGTGCAAGGAGTTCATGGCTTCCTCGATGCGGGGGTTGATCTGATGTTCAACGGTTTCAAGAGCGACTCGAATTGCGTTTTTGACCGCGACGCCGGTGGAGGAACCGTGGGCGATGATGACCACCCCGTTGACGCCGAGCAGTGGGCTTCCGCCGTAGGTTTCGTAGCTGCTCTTGGCCTTGAGGGCTTTGAAAGCACCTTGAGCGAGAATCGCGCCAGCCATGCGCAGCGGGGTTTCCTTGATTTCTTTTTTCAGCCATTTGGAAACCGCTTTGGCGGTGGCTTCGACGCTTTTGAGGACAATGTTTCCCACGAAACCATCGCAAAGAACGACATCAAGTTTGGTTTCGAAGAGGTCATGTCCTTCGACGTTTCCGAGGAAGTTGATGCCCGGAGTTTCCTTGAGCAGCTTGAAGGTTTCCTTCGTGAAAGTGGTTCCCTTTTCGTCTTCTTCGCCATTTGACATGAGTCCGACCTTGGGTTCTTGCACACCGAGCACGTATTTGGCGTATGCGGTTCCCATGATCGCGTAGCCGATGAGGTGTTCGGGTTTCGCTTCTGGATTCGCGCCGGCATCGAGGATGTTGCAGATGCCATGCTCGTTCGGAAGTGGAGAGGCGATGCCCGCGCGTTCGATGCCTTTGAGGCAACGAAGTTTGATCGTGGCGGAAGCGACGGCGGCGCCGGTGTTGCCAGCGGACACGAACGCATCGGCTTGACCGCTTTTGACCAGTTCCATCGCAACGTTGATGGAGGATTGTTTTTTCTTACGAACGGTTTTCGCACCCGGTTCCGCCATGCCGATGACCTCAGGGGCGTGGATGATGCTGACGCGAGGGTCGTAGAGATCGAGTTTATGTTTGGCGGCCTCGGCCTTGAGGCTATCTTCATCACCGACCAAATAGAGGTGGGTGAGGTTTTTCAGTGTTTTCAAGGCTTGGGCAGCGCCCACGATGTTGATTTGCGGGGCGTGATCACCACCCATGGCGTCGAGTGCTACCTTCATGTTGATGCGTTATTTAGCGGAGAAAAGGAGTAAGGGAAGTACGAAGAAAAAACCCTCGCCAGAGATCCGGCGCGGGTTTGTTTCAAGCATCGTGAATGTACGATTACAGGGCTTCCACTTCGATGACCTTGCGACCGCGATAGGTTCCGCAGGAAGGGCATGCGATATGGGAAGGGACCGTTGCACCGCAGTCGGAGCAAGAGCTGAAGTTCGGAGCTTTCCAGCGGTTTGCGCCACGACGCATTTTCTGGCGGCTTTTGGATTGACGGCGTTTTGGTACGGCCATGGTGGT